>CANAQK010000020.1 GCA_947363605.1 uncultured Clostridia bacterium
CCTGAAAAAGCACCGGGCAGATCGTGTTCGATGGTTGTGCATACAGGTTCTTAGAGCGAGGGCGCTGTTCCTCTTTCAGGGAAGGGATCAGCCCTCGTGCTTCGCAAACGCGCAGAACGCACGATAGGTGGAATAAACGTCAATCTTAGCCGCAACCTCGAGGGGGGCGTGCATCGAAAGGACTGGGACGCCGATATCAATGGTGTCGATATCGGTCTGGGCCAGGCAGCCCGCCACCGTGCCGCCGCCGCCCTGGTCCACCTTGCCCAGGTTGCCGGTCTGCCAGAGGACGCCGTTGGCATCGAGCATCCGCTGGATTTCGCCGGTAAATTCCGCCGATGCGTCCGACGTCCCGGCTTTCCCGCGCGCGCCGGTATATTTGGTCAGCACCACCCCATAGTTAGCGAAGCTGACGTTCATCTTCTCATGAACCTCTGGGAAGGTCGGGTCGAACGCAATGTTGACGTCCGCCGACAAGCACTTCGAATTCGCGAATACCTGCCGCGCATCCACGCCGTAGGGTCTGGCGATCCCGGCAATCAGGTTCCGCCAATAATCCGCATTCATACCGGTAGTACCGCCCGAGCCGGTTTCTTCCTTATCCGCCAGTACGCAGACCAAAGTGCGGCCAGGTGTTTCCGCATGGAGCAGCGCTGTCAGGGAAGTGTAGGCGCAGACGCGGTCGTCCTGCCCATAAGCGGCGACCATACTGCGGTCAAAGCCCAGGTCCCGCGCTTTGAAAGCCGGGACAATGGACAGCTCCGCCGAACGGAAGTCCTTTTCCACCATACCGTATTTCTCGTTGAGGATCCGCAGGATATTCAGCTTGATCGCCTGGCTGATCTCCTCGTCCCGGTAAGGATAGGAGCCAACCAGCAGGTTCAGCTCTTCCCCGCGGATGCCGTCGCCCAGGGTGCGTTTCATCTGGTCCGCCGACAGATGGGGCAGCAGGTCGGTCACGCAGAAAACCGGGTCGTTTTCGTCCTCACCGACCGATACCGTGACAGACACCCCGTCCTGCCGCACGACGACCCCATGCAGGGCCAGCGGCATAGCTGTCCACTGGTATTTTTTCACACCGCCGTAATAGTGGGTCTTGAACAGGCAGAGCTCGCCGTCCTCATAGACCGGGTTGACCTTTAAATCGATCCGCGGGGAATCAATGTGGGAAGCCATGATGTTGACCCCGTTTTCGATCGGGTCGCTGCCGATCAGAGCGAATACAATCGATTTTCCCCGGTTATTCAGATAAACCTTATCCCCAGCGGTATATTTCCTGCCGTATTCATAAGGCTCGTATCCTTGCTTTTCGGCCATCGCGATAGCAGTCGTCACGACCTCGCGCTCGGTTTTGCCGGAATCCAGGAATTTTTTGTAGTCCTCGCAGTACCACTCTGCCCGGCGGATCTCCTCCTCGGGCAGCTTCAGCCCGCCGTGTTTGCGCTCTAAAAAGAGCGCTTCCTTGAGCTTTTGTGCTTCGCTTTTTTCAGTCGACATGGTTCAAACCTCCAAAATTATTAAATAGTATCGTCAACGCGGCTGTTGTACGGCCTGCGTATTGAATCCATAACCTGCCTGACGCAAAATACAAGCTACCTTTGGGGAGCAGGATCGCCATAAGCAAGCTCGAGAATCAGTTTTTCCGCGGTCCTTTGAGGCGCATCAATCAAATTTTTCAATATGGACCGCATCCTCAAACCGGATGACATATTGATATGGCATTGATGGATCATCCAATCAATCAGATTCATTTTTTGAGAATCCGTTTGGGCGCCAGGCCATTTCTCCGCAAACTCGGAAAAAATATGCAGGGCGTTCCCGCCCGGCATACGATGGGCATTAAAGCTGTCGATGTATCCCTTATAGGCGTACTGATAGCCGCATCTGCACACCATTAACCCTTCTTCCTTCAAAAGGAGCGAACCGCAATGATGGCATTTCAGCTTGCCGCTGCGGATCAGCTTGAATCCCTCTATCCCTTGCTTGCAGCGCAGATAAAACAAAATGCCTACCTGGTCCAGCAGGCCATGATCCAGCATCCCATTGGCCGAGCTGCGGTACAGCCTGCGCAGCTCGGCGGGTGACAGCGCCGGTATCCACGAGAATTGGTTCAGTTTTTCCGGATCGCTCCCCGGCAATAAGGCTTCGGGTTCCTCCGCGCGGGTATCCGGCTCAAGCAGCCGTTTATTCCGGGCTTTCTCCTTTCTGGAGGCCACCGCATCTTCCGCCTTTTGCAAAAAGCCCGATTGACAGCGCAGATCTATTTCCGCAAGGGCCTGTTTAAGGTGCGCTTCCTCTTCTACGATCAAATCCCCGGCAGCAAAGCCCGTTTCATCCCGTATTACCAGCGGAAACAGGGTGAGCCCCTGCAGGCGGTAGGGGAATACCCACCCGTTCTTTTGTGTGTAGCGGGGCGGCGCCGCTTTGATCCGGTACCTTTGAAACAGCTCGTTATTCAAGGTTTCCAGCAAGGCCATTGCCGGTGGGGAAAGATAGTTCCTTAGGGTCGGCTTGTGCCGCCTGTCGTATGCGTCAATCCAAGTCAATTACATTTTTCCTCCGTTCCTTCTGATGCAAGCCTGAATGGGGCGGCTGCGCGCCTCATGGCTGTTTTTTCGCGGCTCCGCCGCGCGGGTAGGCAGGGCGCTGCCCTGCATTTGAATTGTGGGGCTCATGCCGCCCCGCACCGGGCACCCTCTTTTCTTTGGTCGCCCAAAGAGGAAAAGAAAACCGCTGGGGGTGGCTGCCCCCCAGACCCCCACCCCAGGCAAATCCAATGGGGGATTTAAGCGGAGCAAACACCTTCTGGTTCCATCCTATCGAAAGCCCGTGCGACAGTACAGCATCTGCTTCAATGGACTGGCTTGTACGAATCCTGTCAGCCTAGTGTGATTCCAAAGTGTTCCTGCCCAGCTTGCAGGAGGACACAAGCGCCTTTCGTTGGACCCTCTCTTTGGCGCAACCAAAGAAAGGCGTCCGCCGGGTGCGGAATGGCGTGAATCCCGCATCAAAACCGCAAAACGAAGTTTTGCACCTCTTCCTGTGCGGCGAAGCCGCAAAAAGCCTACAGTCCCGCAGGGGCTCCCCTGCTGTCCCCCTCAGGCATACAGCTCCTGATACATCGCGTAGCAGTCCATTACTTTACGGACATAATGATTCGTTTCCGGAATCGGGATCTCATCCAGCGTGCGCCCATTGGATGAATAACGACCATCCCGGAGCCATCGGCCAGCCGCGCCCCGGCCCGCATGATAGGCGGCCAGCGTGGTTTCATAGCTGCCGAATTCCTCATACAGCATGGAGATCAGACAGACGCCGAACCGGATATTCATCTCGGGATCATACATATCATCGTAGACCACCTCAGAATGGCCGCTCTTCTGGCGCACCCAATCAAAGGTATCGCTCATGATCTGCATCAGCCCGCGGGCCCCTACCGGCGAAGTAGCGGATGGGTCAAAATCACTTTCAGTTTTGATCACCGCATAGATAAAGTGGGGGTCAATCCCGTACTGGCGGGCATACGGCTCGACATAACCCGCATACTCCTTCGGATAGTTGGAGCGGTAAAGCCGTTCAGAGGCCAGCCGCAAACCTGCCATCCCCAGCAGGGCCAGCAGCAGGGCCAGCAAAAACACAGCCCTTTTGTGCAAACGACGTTTAGCCAGCAGAACCTCCTCCTCTCAGGGCAGCGGCTGTTTGGCTCACCTGCCGCCGCAGTTCCTCCTCTGTGGAGGAATTTTCAATCAGATAATCCGCGTGCGTCCGGAAAAACCCTTCAGAAAGCTGGGCCTTCATCCGGGCAGATGCGGCTTCCCCGCTGATGGAATCCCGCGCCATAATCCGGGCCTTTCGGAGCCCCTCCGGTGCGGTAACCGCGACCACCGCTTCACACTGCCGGTACGCCCCGCTTTCAAACAGGGTCGGCGCGTCCAGCAGGATCCATCTGGCGCCCTCTTCCGCTAAACGGGCCGCCTGCCGGTCAATCTCCGCCCGGATAAACGGGAAAATGACCTGGTTCAAGCGTTCCAGAAGAGCCGGATCCGAAAAAACCATCCCACCCAGACAGCGGCGGTTCAGCGACCCATCCGGATTCAGGATTTCCGGAGAAAAGGCCTCTGTCAGCGCATCCAGACAGCCGCTTCCATCCTGGGTTACCTGGCGGGCAATCCGGTCGCAGTCCAGCACGGCGAACCCCTCTTGAGCAAAGAGTGCTGCCGCGCGGGACTTCCCTGCGCCGGTCTGCCCGGTCAGGCCGATCAGCCGCGCCATCAGACGTTTTTCCCCGGCAGGCGGAGCACTTCAAACCCCGCCGCCCGCAGCAGCCGGTTATAGATCGCCAGCCCAATCCCATCCGGGTTGGGCATCCGGGCATAAATGGTATCCACGCCCATCTCATCCACGGCACGGAGCGCGCCAAACAACAGCCGCGCCTGGATTATCGGATCCTCTTCCCGGCCGAAGGTCACGCAGGGAACCGAGAGGAAGCGTTCCTCCCCCTCAAAGACGAGGGCCCCGGTTTTCCCATCCACGTGTTGGTCCAGGAATTCGGCAAACGTCTCAAACCCACAGTCCAAAATCACCACGTTTGCCCGAGGAGAATAGTGCTTATGCAGCAGCCCGGGGGAAAGCACGGCCTCCCCCTCCTGGACGGCATGAAGCACCCCCTGGTCGATCCGCACCTGAGGGACCGCCTGCTCCAGCATTTCCACCGTCACGCCTCCCGGACGGAGCAGGGTCACGCTGCCGTCCCGATTCAGCAGGATCACGGTGGATTCCAGCCCGTATTCACAGGATCCGCCGTCCAGAATCGCCGGAATCCGCCCGTTTAAGTCATTGTAGACATGGTTGGCCGTAGTTGGGCTGGGGCTTCCCGATAAATTCGCGGAGGGCGCGGCAAGAGGCATATCCGCCTCCCGGATCAGCGCCAGCGCCACCTTATGGGAGGGGAACCGCACCGCTACGGTATCCAGCCCGGCGGTCACCGCCGCTGGGATCCGGCTGTTTTTGGGCAGGATCATGGTCAGCGGGCCGGGCCAAAAGCGCTCGGCCAGACGGCTGGCGGTTTCGGGCATTTCGGCCGCCACCTGCTCCAGACGCTCCATCGAATCGATGTGGACGATCAGCGGGTTATCCTGCGGACGGCCCTTGGCGCGGAAAATCTTTTCCACGGCATTCCCGTCAAAGGCGTTCGCCGCAAGGCCGTACACTGTTTCGGTCGGCATACCGACCACTTCGCCGTCATTCAAAAGCCGGGCGGCGAAGGATATATTTTCTTCTGTTGGAAGCAGCACACGAGTTTCCATCTTCAAAAGGCCTTTCCTTTCTGAGCGGAGCAGATTCCTATTCGCTGGCGGCCAGCTTCAGCGCCTGATCCGCTGTAATCAGCGCGTCAATCAGCTCATCCAGGTTACCGTTGAGATTTTCCTCCAAACGGTAGGAGGTATAGTTGATCCGGTGATCTGTCAGCCGCCCCTGCGGATAATTATAGGTTCGGATCCGCTCGCTCCGGTCGCCGGAGCCCACCTGCGCCCTCCGTTCCGAAGCGATTTTGTCGTCCTGTTCCCGCTGTTTGGCCTCCAGCAGCTGGGCCCTGAGCATTTTCATACAGTTTTCCCGGTTTTGCAGCTGACTGCGTTCGGTCTGGCAGGATACGACGATCCCGGTCGGCTTATGCGTCATCCGGACAGCGGAGGAAACCTTATTGACATTCTGGCCGCCTGCGCCGCCGGAACGGAAGGCTTCGAATTCCAGATCGGCGGGATTAAGCTCGAACTCCACTTCCTCACTTTCAGGGAGAACGGCTACTGTTACCGTCGAGGTGTGTACACGGCCCTGGGACTCGGTTTCCGGCACCCGCTGGACGCGATGCACGCCGCTTTCGAATTTAAACCGGGAGTACGCCCCCTCCCCCTCGATACAGAAGCTGACCTCTTTCACGCCGCCCAGCTCAGTATCATTCAGGTTGAGGATATCCACCTTCCAACGGCGGGATTCGGCGTACATGGTATACATCCGGAACAGGCTGTTCGCAAAAAGGGCCGCTTCATCGCCGCCCGCGCCGCCCCGGATTTCAACAATGACGTTTTTATCATCGTTCGGGTCCTTGGGCAGCAGCAGGATCCGGAGTTCGTCCGTATAAACGGCCATTTTTTCCTTATTTTCCTCGTACTGTTCCTGTACAATCTCCTTAAAATCCCGATCCAAGCCGCCGTCGTCCAGCATTTCCCGGGCTTCTTCAAAGGCTTCCATCGCTTTTTTATATTCCCGGAACTTTTCCACAATGACACTCAGGTTTTTGTGCTCCTTCATCAGCTTTTTGTATTCTTCCGGATCGCTGACGACATTGGGGTCCATCAGCTTCTGATTGATTTCTTCGTACCGATTTTCGATCATTTCAAGCTTATCGAACATCTGCTTCCTCCTGTTTGCCGGCCGGTTTCAGAGCCGCCTCTTCTTCCCCGCGCCAAATTTTTTTGATATTTTTTTCAATCCTGCCGCGGGGAGCCATCAGTTCCCGCCCGCATTTCAGGCATCTCAGCCGAAAATCCATCCCCACCCGGAGAACCAGGAAACGGTTTTCGCCGCAGGGATGGTTTTTTTTCATTTGAAGAATGTCGTTCAACTGAATGTCCATCACAGGTCTCCTTTCTCGAGAATAGACGGACGGCGGCTTATCGGAAAGATTTTCCTCTCTTTTGCCCGGTTCTATCCAGCCGCATCCTGCGCCTCAAAAGGCGTGTTCATTTTATTATAGCACGCTTCCAGCAAAAAAGGCAAATATTTTTACGGATTCCAGACGCCGCGGCACGGATACTATAGTTGAAACACATCAAAAGAATCAAAATGATTCTTTTGATGCCTACAGCGGAGAACCGCCGTAGGAGGGCGCAGAAGCGGCCTTGGTTCGAACTTCATAGTCAACATAGGTGTGCGGAGCACACAGCCAGCGGGCTATGCCCGCTGGCTGAAAAAACGCAAATTGCGTTTTTTCAAGTGTGTTGATTATAAAACTGAAGCCATTGAAAAAGGATCCAAAGGTCCGCCCACAGCCATTCATTATAGTCGGCACACTTGAAAATCGGCGCCCGATTTTCAAGTCAGGCTCTGCCTGTCCGCACATAAAATACGCGGTGCGCCGTCTATGAAGCCCCACCGCAGTGTTGAAAAGAAGCCAATGCTTCTTTTCAAATGCGTTGACTATAAGGAGGAATTTCCCTATGAACCAAACCATTACCGCGCGTTTTGATTCAGTTGATCTGGCCACCGCTGCCGCGGCCCATGTCCGCGCCCACTTTCACACCATTAAAAGTATCCGCATGGCCTGCAAAAATGCCCGCCATTATGTGGAAACGCCCCATATTTTTTCCGATCTCTTTACCCCTGTCGGATACGGGCCTGCCCCTTTGCTGAATAACGGCACGATCCCGGAGCTGTTTAACGGGAATGTTTTCCGGGAAAAGCGTCAGCTTGCCGCCCATGCTGACGAAGTGCAGGATGTACGGCTCTCCCTGACCCTTTCCTCCCGGGAAGCGAACGCCGTCGCCGCCTCGCTTCGCACCCAGGGCGGGATAGAAGTCCGCGTTTCCTGACCTGAGACAGCACAAAAAACGGGCCGCAGAATTCTGCGGCCCGAAGGTTTATGGTTTTCGGAAAAGCTGTGTCCAATAGGTAATACCCGTATCGGAGGTATAAATCCCAATGCCGATTTCCTCTGCTTCGGAAGAAAGGATATTGGCGCGGTGGCCGGGGGAATCCATCCAGGCGGCCATGATGTCATCAGCCCAAGCCCCTTCGCTGCGGCTGAGGTTTTCGCCCGCCCAGCTGTAATAGCCGGGAATCACCGTAGACCAGCTGCTGCCGTCCGGGCGGTAATGGCCGTACTCCTGCCCGCTCTTTTCCAGCGCGTCGCATTCCTGCGCGCGGGTCTGCGCATAACCGGTCAGCTCGGAAGAAACCCGAAGCGAGGAAAGCCCCATCGCTGCACGCTCTGCATTGACCGAATCCAGAATGGACTGCTGGTCGGCAGACAGGGAAACCTGCTCTTCCGGCTGGGAGGAGGGCTCTTCCACCGCTACATGGATCACGACCGTTGCACTCAGGCAGCCTGTCTTGCTGGCAGTCAAGGTGATTTTGCCGGAACTGCTTTGTTCGGTGATGCGGACGGTCAGGACATTCCCGTCCAGTTGGATACCGATGCCGTTTTCCGCCTGGGCGTTATACTGCACACCGGAAATATTGGATTCCAGCAGGACCTGTGTGGTCTGCCCGGCTTCCAAGGTAAGCGCCGTATCGCTCAGCGCCAGTTCAATCTGCTGAGGCGCCTCCGGCTCGGAAGGAGCAGAGGAAACCTCCGGTGCTTTTTCCGAAGAAACCGGCGCGGAGGAAGGCTCCTCCTTAGATGAAGCCGGCGCTTCAGAGGAAACCTGCTCTTCGGAAGAAACTTCCTCAGAAGAAACCTCTTCCGAGGAATCCGCCTCTGAAGAGGTTGGCTCCGAACTCTCCTCCTGGCTGGACAGATTGGAGGAAGAACTATTTCCCGAAACAGGATCGCTGGAGTCCTCGCTGGTGTTCCCGACACAGGCGGAAAGGCTCAGGAGCAAACCCAGCGTAAGGATCAAGGGAATCAATTTTTTCATATCAGTCACTCCTCTGGGGGATTCAAATTATCCAAAAAACTTCCGGGACCCTTCCCGGGAATATGTTTACCTTACCATGCGGCCTGCTGAATTGTCAAGCAAAATGCCGAACGGGGAAAGATTTTCCCGCAATACCAATTGCTGATGGTAAAAAAGCCCCTGCTTTGATGAGCAGGGGCTTTTTGCAAAAAATAAAGAAAGCGATGGGTATTATACCGGTTTGTTATCCTTGAGCACAACGTCATGCGCGCCGCCTTCCACAATCGAAGTGGAGGAAACCAGCGTCAGCTTGGCATTCTTCTGAAGCTCCGGAATCGTCAGCACCCCGCAGTTGCACATGGTGGAACGGACCTTTGCCAGGGAAGCGCCTACATTGTCCTTCAACGAACCGGCATATGGAACATAGGAATCCACGCCTTCCTCAAAGGACAGCTTTTTATCGCCGCCAAGATCATACCGCTGCCAGTTGCGGGCACGGTTGGAACCTTCTCCCCAGTACTCCTTCATATAATTGCCATTGATAATGACTTTATTCGTCGGGCTTTCATCAAAGCGGGAGAAATAACGTCCCAGCATGATGAAATCAGCCCCCATAGCCAGCGCCAGCGTCATATGATAATCATGGACAATCCCGCCGTCGGAGCAGATCGGGACATAGATCCCGGTTTCTTCAAAATACTCATCCCGCGCCTGAGCCACTTCAATAACTGCCGTAGCCTGCCCGCGGCCGATCCCCTTGGTTTCACGGGTGATGCAGATCGAACCGCCCCCGATGCCGATCTTGACAAAATCCGCTCCGGCTTTCGCCAAAAAGAGGAAGCCCTCCCGGTCTACGACGTTCCCGGCGCCGATTTTGACGCTGTCGCCGTAATGCTCACGGGTCCATTCGATGGTGCGTTTCTGCCATTCGGTAAACCCTTCGGAAGAGTCAATACAGAGCACATCCGCCCCGGCGTTTACCAAAGCGGGGATCCGCTCCGCATAGTCGCGGGTATTGATGCCGGCGCCGACCACATAGCGCTTGCGGGCGTCCAGCAGCTCGTTGGTATTCTCCTTGTGGGAGGAGTAGTCCTTACGGAATACCATGTATTTCAGGCAGCCGTTTGCATCGACCAGGGGCAGGGAGTTGAGCTTATGCTCCCAAATAATATCGTTGCATTCCTTCAGGGTAGTCGTATCACTTGCGCAGATCAGCTTTTCATACGGGGTCATAAAGTCCGCTACCCGGGTATCCAGGCTCATGCGGGAGATCCGGTAATCCCGTCCGGTAACTACGCCGAGCAGCTTGCCGTTACTGGAACCATCCTCCGTAACCGCAATCGTGGAATGGCCGGTTTTTTCCGTCAGCGCCAGGATATCCCCCAAAGTCGCGTCCGGACGGATATTGGAATCGCTGGTGACAAAGCCGGCTTTATAGCTCTTGACACGGGCAACCATCGCCGCTTCATCCTCAATCGTCTGAGAACCGTAAATGAACGAAATGCCGCCCTCCTTAGCCAGAGCAATCGCCATTTTATCGTCCGAAACCGACTGCATAATTGCGGAAACCAGCGGGATGTTCATCGTGATCGCAGAGGTTTCCCCTTTTTTAAATTTGACGACAGGGGTTTTCAGGCTGACGTTCGAGGGAACGCACTCGGCGGAAGAATACCCCGGTACCAACAGGTACTCGCCAAAAGTATGCGAAGGTTCGCTGAAATAAAATGCCATTCCTATCTCTCCTTTTTGAAATTTTGATTTTTGCTATCATACCACAAACCGCCTCCGTTTTCAAGTCAATTCCTGACGGCGGGGGCAGACAAATTTCATCCCAAAACGACAGGGTTTCTGTACAGGTTGTTGTTTTTGCAGGATCCGGATCCCCTGCCTGCATCAGGCAGGGCTGCAAGAAAGGCGCCGCTCTGCCTTTGGGCAAAGCGGCGCCTTGTTTCAGCGCAGGGCAATCTTCTTTTCATGCAGGCGTTTCTTTACCGCACGGGCAATCAGCGTATAAATCACCGCAAAGGTCGGGACACCCAGCAGCACGCCGGGCAGGCCGAACAAACTCCCGCCGATCAGCACGGAGAACATCACCCAGATGCCGGGCAGGCCGATTGAACCTCCCACCACTTTGGGATAGATCAGGTTCGACTCAATCTGCTGGAGCACCACAATGAAAACCACAAACCAGACCGCTTTCATCGGTTCTACCATCAGCAGGATCAGCGCACCCGGAACAGTCCCGATAATCGGCCCAAAGATCGGGATTATATTGGTCAGCCCAATAATCACACTGATCAGCAGGGCATATTCCATCCCGAACAAGCTCATCCCAAGGAAGCAGAGCACCCCCAGGATTACCGCCTCGGTCAGCTGGCCGGAAACAAAGCCGGAAAACCGGGCGTTCGCCAAAACGGCAACCTCCTGTGCATACGCCGCCCCTTTCGGGGGAAGGACTGCATAGGTAATCTCTTTAAGATTGCGCAGCAGCTTGTCCCGGCTGGCCAGAATATAAATACTGATGACAAACCCCAGGAACAGGTTCAGGATTGCCGAAGTCACATTCACTGTAGTCTGAAAAATCGCCGGAACCGCACTGCTGAGATACTGGACCAGGCTGTCTGAAAACCGGGTCAGGAAGTCCGTGATCCCCTGATTGATGCTGGTCGAAAAACCCCATTTCGTCAGAATCCGGTTGGCAAATGTCTCCAAATCGCGCAGATAATCGGAAAGATTACCGCCCAGCGTCGTGACCGAATCTATCAGCTGCGGAATGATAAAGGCAATCAGCGCGGTAAGGATGCCTAAAAAAGTCAGCACCGTCAGGATAATACAGACTGGTTTCCGCAGCTTATTCCACTTGGGATGGTTTTTCCGGTTCAGGCCGGCAAAAACCCGGTCCGTATACAGCCGCATCAGCAGGTTCAGCACAAAGGCAAGGCAAATGCCGATCAGGAACGGACTGAACAGGGACAAAACAAACTGCCCTCCCTGCATCACGACGTCGATATGCTGAAGTCCCAGATAAAACAGGACGGTAAACGCCGCAATCAAAATACCCGTTTTTACTTTTTGATAATCAGGATGGTTCATAGGGATCTGCCCCGCGGATCCCTATACCGCCGGGACCGCTTTCCTTTCTAAATATTATCGCCGGCAAAACCGGAACATCGCCAAAAGCCTCAGCGCATATTGCAGATAATCCCGCGGACGGCGTCCAATGTGACCCGCGTCCCGCTGTGCAGCACATCGGTGGCTCCCCGCGCGCCGACAATCACCGGCTTGCCCAGCGCCAGGCCGACAACGGCTGCATGGGAATGGTCGCCGGGCTGTTCGGTAATCAAGCCGGCACAGTCCTTGATCAAATCCAGAATCGCGTTGGAGGTATGCGGGATGACCAGAATATCCCCCTGCTTCATGGTTTTCCGGGCCTGTTCCTCGCTTTCACAGACACAAAGCGGGGCGCAGATGCTCTCCGTACCGATCCCGGTGCCGGTAACCAGGATATTCCCGACCACGTGGACCTTCATCATATTCGTGGTGCCCGAGATGCCCAGCGGCACCCCAGCCGTAATGACTACCAGATCACCATCCTCGACCAGACCATGCTCTTCGGAAACATCCACCGCGTGCTCAAACAGCTCGTCGTTTGAGGTTTTTTCCTCAATCAGGATTGGGCGGACGCCCCAGGAAAGGTTCATCTGGCGGCAGACCATAGGGGAAGTCGAACCGCCGACAATCAGGCAGTCCGGACGATATTTTGAGATCATACGGGCGGTCTGGCCGGACTTGGTAACGGTCAGGATCGCCTTGGCACGCAGGTCCATCGCCGTAGTAACCGTCGCATGGGAAATCGCATTGGTGATATTGGGCGCTTCGGCCATTTCACGGTTACGGAAGCGTTTGTCGTAATCAATCGAGCTTTCCGTCTGGTTGGCGATCAGCGCCATGGTGCGGAGAGCCTCCACCGGATAGCTTCCGGCAGCGGTTTCACCGGAAAGCATGATCGCGCTCGTCCCGTCATAAATCGCGTTGGCGACATCGGTCGCTTCGGCGCGGGTGGGACGGGGGTTCTTCATCATGGAGTCCAGCATCTGGGTAGCGGTGATGACCTGCTTCCCGGCGTTATATGCCTTTTTGATAATCATTTTCTGAAGGGCGGGAAGCTCTTCAAACGGGATTTCCACGCCCATATCGCCCCGGGCGACCATCACCCCATCCGCTGTGCGGAGGATTTCATCAATATTCCGCACACCATCGTTATTTTCGATCTTGGCGATAATCCGGACATGAGGATGCCCGCAGGAAACCAGGATCTCCCGCACCTGGTCCACATCATCGCCGCAGCGCACGAAGGAAGCGGCGATAAAGTCAAAGCCCAGTTCCGCGCCGAAGATAATATCGGACCTGTCCTGCTCGCTGATGTAAGGCATGGACAGCTTTACCCCCGGCACATTAACACCCTTGCGGTTTGAAACCATACCGCCGTTAAGGACTTCGCACTGGATTTCCGTATGGGTATGGGAAAGGACGCGCAGCTCGATCAAGCCGTCGTCAATCAGGATCCGGCAGCCGTCCGAAATATCGTTCGGCAGATTCTTATAGCTGATACCCACACGGGAAGCATCGCCCATCACCTCTTCGGTTGTCAGGGTAAAGAGCCCCCCCTTTTCCAGCTGGATACGGCCGTCTTTGAACAGCCCAACCCGGATCTCAGGGCCTTTTGTATCCAGCAGGGCAGCAATCGGCAGGCCCAATTCTTCCCGAAGACGGACAATCTGTTCGAAGCGGACGCGGTGCTGCTCGTGGGTGGAATGGGAAAAATTGAACCGGGCAACATCCATCCCGTTTTTCATCAGCTCGCGGACAATTTCGTCCGATTCGGTCGCAGGGCCCAGCGTACAGATAATTTTCGTTTTTCGCATTTTTCGTACCTCCTGTAAAAACGCCGGAAAGCGTTTGCTGTCATAGTTCCATTCTATGCCATAAGGATACACTATTTTGGAGAAAATATCCATCGTTTTTTCAGGAGTTTATGGGAAATTTACAATCCTGTTTTTCCAAAATTGGATTTTTAGGGAAAGCCTATTCGATTTCTTTTGACAAAATTCGACATTTACAGTACACTGGAAATCAATACCCGATCCTTACAGCCAAAATATTCCCAAAGAATCGATTTGACTTTTTGAAACCTGCGGCAAATAGCTGCCGCGGGAGGCTTTCACTGCCGGCTTTGATGCAGGCTCCATGGGCGCACCTGGGTTTTCTGGGCACATGGACTGCACGACCCACCGGCACCGGAAGCACGGGTTCACCATCCATGAAGCGGCCTCCAAAGAATCCATTTGATTGGAGCCGTTTTGACCACAATGGGAAGACCCGGAAAGGGGAAGCAGAATGTACAAGCAAGCGATTACACGGGTCCTACTCCTGCTCTGTGCTCTGGTCTTTGTACTGAGCGTATTATTGGTGGAAACCGTTTCAGAAACCCGGGGGTTTGCGTTGGAGCAGGCTCCTGCTCCCCTGATGTCTTCCAGTCTGGAGGGACCCGCTGCCGCCCGGCCCTCCCAACCGGATCCGGAGCCCTCCCATCCCAGCCATGCGCCTCCTTCCTCAAAAGGAAAGCCCGGATCCCCGAATCCTGCTTATACCCTGCCGCCCTCGCAAAAAGAAGATCCTCCCGCCGAAACAGGAAGGCCCTCTTCATCGGAAAGCCGCATCCAAATCGTGCTCCCTTCCCGTCCTTCCAAGCCGGGAAGCCGTCCTTCTTCCCGGTACACGGACTCCCGGCCGGAACCCTCTTCCGAAGAAGAAAGCAGCTCCTCTCAGGGATCCTCTGAAGCCGAGTCCGAATCCACACCGGAGACCCCATCCGCCCCGGATTCCTCCCAGGAAAGCCAGCCGGAATCCTCTCTCCCAGCTTCCTCCGAAACCAGCACGCCCGATACCTCCTCCGAGCCGGTTCCCTCTGAGGTCATTCCCTCGGAGCCGGCTTCCTCTGAAACCGACTCTTCGGAGACCAGTTTCCCTGATGTCAGTTCTTCAGAAGCCAGCTCTTCGGAAGCCAGTTCTTCTGAACCGGCTTCCTCACAGCCCAAACCATCCTCCTCCGATTCATCCTCAGAGGAACTGGAACAGCTACGCTTGGAAAACGACCAGTGCCAGGATCGGATTGTCCAAAAATACACGCTGACTGTGACGGTCGCCCGGAACGAGGAGGACTCCAGCCGGGAAGAAATCATCGCCTACGCAGAAGATGAACGGACCATCGCGCAGATGCTGAACCAGATTGAGCGGGCTTTGGGGCAGTTCCCGAGCGATTATCTGGATCCGGCAAACGAATTGATCCTGGCGGGCGAAGCGGAACCCTCCCGGCAGGAGGACAGCTTCTTCCTTTGCTGTGATACCGGGACGGACATCCGGGAGCTTCAGGAATTCCTTTCGGGGCGAACCTGTGTGCAGTTTGAAAACGCCCTGGAAGAAGGCTGGTTCGAGCTGGAATTCGAAGAGTTGAATCCAGCCGATTTTATGTATGGGATTCCAAGAGAGGAATACCTTTTCTCGGAGGATAATATCTATACCGGCTACTTTTGGAGCCTGGAAGCGCAGGAAGACCCGGTATTTGAACTGAAGGAGCTGTTCCATCTGCTTTTTGAGGAAAATCTCCCTGAGCTGGTTCCGGAGGATACGCCGTTTTTCGGCAAGCTGGAACGGTTCTGTCTTCAGCTGACAGAATGGGAGCCGGGATTTGCGGAAGTCAAGGCTGTCCAGTACTTTTCCGGTTTGGAGCTTTCCACCGAAGCAGCCGGGTTCTTTTCCATTTTGAGTGAATGGTGGGGTCAGATCTGGGCAGCAATCCAGAACAGCGCATACAAAACCGGCTGATGCAGCAAATAGATCAGCAGGGTATGCCGTCCCACAGCGGCCAGCCAAGGCAGCCGGGAACGATAAAACCAGGAAGGAAGCCGGTTCCCCCGCACCAGCCGCCCAAAGCTGCTCCCGGCAAGAAAAACAAATCCCCAGGGGATCAAAGGGAAATAATCCGCGGAAATAAACATCGCCGAGGGGAACCCCAGCCCGTACAGCCCGCCCCAATACAGCCCGGAAGGCATTTGGAGAAGGAAAACCCCCGGGATCCCGATAAAGCCATCCGGAACCTGCCAGGTCAGGAAAACCAGCAAAAAAGCGGCGCCCATACCCACCCAGGGCGGGAGCCGGTCCGTAAAGGGCCGGAGCAGCGGTTCCAGCAGGATGCAAACACCCAGCAGATGCAGGATGCCGAACCGGATTGGGAATTCCGGCTGAACCCAATAAGTGACCAGAGTCAGCAGGAAAGCAAACCCCAGGCAGATTCCGCCTCTCCGGAAATTGCTTCGGGAATACCGGGAGGAAATCCCGCTTAAAAAGATAAACACACCGGCAAAAAAAGCCACCAGCATCTCCAGCCAGCGGGAATGGAAAAAGCGCAGCGGAACGCCGAACCGCTCAACCAGATCATAAACGGCATGGTACAGCACCATCAGCAGGATCGACAGGCCGCGCAGCTCGTCCAGAATCGGGACGCGGGGGCGGCCGGGGACAGAAACCGGTGTTGGTTCCTTCATGGTTCTCAACTCCTTGGATGCGGCCTCGGTCAAATCCAGGGCCGGAATGGATGGAAACGGGAAAAGTATACGCCGACTTTTCTCATTTGTCAAAAGGATCCGTTAATACTATTATTATAAAAATACACACTTTCCGCCCAGCAAAATCTTTACAAATTGTAATCTCTGTATTATACTAAGAGTGAGTAAAAGTCCCCCGCTGGGAGGGGAACAGGAAAATCCCGAGGGGCGGCCTGCCCTTGCGGAAGGAAAGGATTGCCGATACGGATGAACAGAATTAAGATTGTACTTTCCGGAAAAGAATATACCATCCAAACGGATGAGAGCGTGACCTATGTCAAGCAGCTTGCGGAAGCGCTGGACGCCAAAATCGATGAATATATGAGCCAGAATGACTCGATCTCGGTCACTTCGGCGTGTATGCTGGTTTCACTGGGGCTGATGGATGACTGCATTAAAGCTTCCAGCGATAAAGACAATATGCGCAAACAGATTATTGAATCCATCGAAGAGGCCACGAAATGCCGCACCGAGATTGTCGGGCTGAAAAAGCAGGTGGAAGCGCTCCAGCAGGAAAATGAGATGCTCTCCGTCAAACTGATGGCGGCGGGGTCTGGGGAGAAGCCGGAGCGGAATTCATGACCAGAACCCGGAACCGTCCGGAGCTGCTCCTCCCCGCCGGGGAAATGGCTTCGGTTATTGCGGCCGTACAAAACGGGGCTGACGCCGTCTATCTGGGCGGCGTCCGTTTTTCTGCGCGGCAAAACGCAAAAAATTTTGATGAGGCCGCCTTGGAAGAAGCGGTTTCCTATTGCCATGCACGGGGTGTGAAGGTCTATCAGACGCTGAACACCCTGATTTTTGACGGGCAGATGCCCCTGGTGCGGGAAAGCATCCGCCTGGCCTGCCGGCTGGGTATCGATGCGCTCATCGTACAGGACTGGGGGGTACTGGCGCTGGCCCGTGAAACCGCACCGGAGCTCCTTCTGCACGCTTCCACCCAGATGACGGTACACACCCCGGCCGGAGCGCAGATGCTGAAAGAAATGGGGGCCTCCCGGGTCGTACTGGCCCGGGAGTTATCCGAGCAGGAAATCCGGGAAATTGTCCAGCAGGTGGAAATCGAAACGGAGGTATTCGTCCACGGCGCGCTCTGTATGTCGGTTTCCGGGCAGTGCTACCTCAGCGGGATGATCGGGGGGCGGAGCGGCAACCGGGGAAATTGCGCGGGAACCTGCCGCCTGCCCTTTTCCGCAGACGGCAAGCCCGGCCACGCCCTTTCGCTCAAAGACCTCTGCCTGGCCGGGCAGGTGGAACGGCTGGCGGAAATCGGGGTGACCTCCCTGAAAGTCGAAGGCCGGATGAAACGGCCGGAGTATGTCGCGGCGGCAGCAGCAGCCTATTCCAACGCGGCAGAAGGAGAAGCCCCGGACCTGGATACACTACAGGCTGTATTTTCACGTTCCGGATTTACAAATGGTTATTTCACCGCCCAGAGAGGCCGGGAGATGTTCGGCTTCCGGCAGAAAGAGGACGTCCTGGCCGCCACGGGAAGCCTGCTGAAATCGCTGGAAAACAGTTACCGGAAAGAAAAAGGCCGGATCCCCCTGAGCTGGGAACTGGAACTTCAGGCCGGACGTCCTGCCCGGCTGGCCGGGCAGGACGGGGACGGGTTCCGGGCGGAAGCAGCAGGCCCAATTCCCGAGCCTGCCCGGAACCGCCCAGCCTCCCGGGAAAGCCTAGCCCGTTCCCTCGGGAAGCTGGGCGGGAGCATCTTCTGGATGCAGGGCTGCCGGATCCAACTGGACGAGGGGCTGATGCTGCCCGTGTCGGCCTTGAATGACCTGCGCCGTCAGGTTTGCGCCGGGATCCAGGCGCAGCGGGAGCAGAAGCGGCCGCACCCGTTCCGGGAAGAAATCCCGCTGGACGCACTGGCTGCATCCAGACAGCCGTCTGACCAAGCTCCACGGCTGCGCGCACGGTTTGCCCGCTTCAGCCAGCTTTCCCCCGAGACACTGAACGGACTGGATTATTATTCTCTCCCTTTGGACGAAGTATGCGGGCATTCTGCCGAACTGTTCCCGGACCGAAACCGGCTGCTGGTGGAACCCGACCGGGTCTGCTTCGGCCGCGAGCCGGAAATCCGCGCCCGGCTGGCTGAACTCCGCGCGGAGGGTTTTTCCCAACTGCTTTGTGGAAATATTGCCCATGTCAAGCTGGCCCGGGAGTTGGGATGGGATGCTTTCGGCGGGGTATTCTTAAATTGCAGCAATTCCCTTTCGGCGGCGGAACTGGCCCGGCTGGGCGTCCGGGATCTGACCCTTTCTTTTGAGCTGAACCGGGCTGACCTCCTCCGGCTGGCCGCCCCAGTCCCGCGAGGGTTCCTGGGCTATGGCCGGCTTCCGCTGATGGTTTTCCGGAACTGCCCGGTCCGCAGCCATTTTTCCTGCCGGGACTGCTCCTCCTCCCGGGCGCTGACCGACCGGATGGGGAAAATTTTCCCGGTAATATGCGGCCGGAAGCAGTATGCCGAGCTGCTGAACTGCCATCCGCTGGAGCTTTCCGACCGGCTGGATGAGTTCCAGGGAATGGATTCCTGCACCCTGTATTTTACCGTCGAAAGCCGTGAACAGGTTCAGGCCGTGCTGGAACGCTATCGCAGCGCCCTGCCGCCGGAAGGAGAATTTACCCGCGGCTTATATTTCCGGAATGTATAGAGCCTGTTTGAAGGGCCGCTCTATGGCCTTTGGGCCCCAGCGGCATCCGCCCCGGTTTGGGGCGGATGCCGGGAAAGGATACATGATGCAGCAGCTTTTTGTCAAAAAACTGCGGGATACGGCAATCCTGCCCTCCCGCGCCACCCCAGGAAGCGCAGGCTATGACCTTTACGCTGACCTTCCCTCCGCCCTGGTGATCCATCCGCAGGAAATCGTGAAGGTACCTACCGGGATCGCAGTTGCCATCCCGGATAGCGAAGTGGTCGGGCTGATCTACGCCCGGAGCGGGCTGGCATCGAAATACGGCATTGCACCCGCCAACTGCGTCGGCGTTGTGGATTCGGATTACCGGGGGGAACTGCTGGTCCCTCTGGCAAACCACAGCCCCCGCGCCTATGTCATTGAGCCGGGGGACCGGGTCGCGCAATTGGTGTTGGCCCCGGTTTATCTGCCCGAGCTCTGCGAGGTTGAAGAATTGGACGAAACCGCCCGTGGAAGCGGGGGCTTCGGCTCCACAAACCGATGATCTTCTCTGAAAACGGCGGTATGGAAAGGAATCCCCTGATGAAAAAATTGATTTTAGCCTCCCAGTCCCCACGGCGCCGGGAACTGCTCCAGCTTACTGGGCGCCCTTTTTCCGTTCGGGTTTCCGGCTTCGAGGAATCCAGTGTGCAGGAACAGGACCCCATCCGTCTGGTCCGTGCGCTGGCCAAGGGTAAGGCGGAAGCCGTCCCCATGGCGGAAGACGAAATCATCCTGGGCTGTGATACCGTTGTAGCGCTGGAGAAGGAAATCCTGGGGAAGCCCCGGGACGAAGCGGACGCCAAACGGATGCTCCGCGCACTTTCCGGGCGGACCCATTCCGTCATCACCGGCGTCTGTATCCGGTTGGCCGGGCGGTGCGAGCAGTTCGAAATCGAAACCCGCGTGACCTTCTATCCCCTGTCCGAAGCGGAAATCGCCGCTTATACGGCCACCCCGGAGCCTTATGACAAGGCCGGCGCTTATGGGATCCAGGAAAAAGGCGGGCTTTTTGTCCAGCGGATTGAAGGGGATTACAGCAATGTGGTCGGCCTGCCGGCGGCAGAGCTCGAACGGCGGCTTCGGCTGATTTTGGATGGGCCGGAGGGATAATTTTCATAAAAATATTACAATATTATGAAAACTGCGTTTTCTTTGTTGTACTCTCCCCTAAATATGGTTATAATAGAGCGTAGATATGCTTTGTTATAGTCAACGCACTTGAAAAGAAGCATTTGCTTCTTTTCAAGCCCACTGCGGCATGATATGCCGCAGTGGGCCGCGAAGCGGCCGTGCGGTAGGGCTTCATAGACGGCGCACCGCGCATTTTATGCGCGAACAGGCAAAGCCTGACCCTCAAATCCGGGTATCGATTTGAGGGTGTGCCGACTATATATTGCTTCCGAATCGAAAGGCCGGGAGCAATAGCCGGATAGCCGCCGCGCTGTCCGGGAGTACCGGAAGCAGCCAGACAAACCTTTGAAATTCAGCGGGCAGACAGCCCGAAGCCATAGAAATCAACGCTCGGAAAGGATGAAGCAAAATGTTTGCAAAAGATATTGGGATAGATTTGGGAACCGCCAACACCTTGGTTTATATGAGAGGGAAAGGGATCATCATTCGTGAACCCTCGGTCGTTGCAGTAGATGTGCGGAGCGATACGGTCAAAAGCGTCGGCCAGGCGGCTAAGGACGTCGTCGGGAGGACCCCCGGCTCGATTGTGACGGTGCGCCCTTTGAAGGACGGTGTCATCGCGGATTTTGACATCACGACCAGTATGCTTCAGGAATTTATCCGCAAAGCCATGGGGAATTCTATCCTGAGCCGGGCCCGGGTCGTCATCTGCATCCCCTCCGGCGTCACGGCGGTCGAACGCCGGGCAGTCAAAGAGTCGGCAGAAAAAGCCGGCGCGAAAAAAGTCATGATTATCGAAGAACCAATGGCGGCGGCTATCGGCGCGGGCCTGCCGGTTTCCGAACCGACCGGCAGCATTGTAGTCGATATCGGGGGCGGCACCACCGAAGTAGCGGTCATTTCGCTGGGCGGGATCGTTGCGGCCAAATCCGTCCGGGTCGGCGGCGATAAATTCGATATTGATATTATCAATTACATCAAAAAGAAATATAACCTGCTGATCGGCGAACGCACAGCGGAAAATATTAAAATTGAAGTCGGGAACGCATTCCCGCTGGAGCAGGAGCTGGTCACCGAAATCAAAGGCCGAAACCTGCTGACTGGTTTGCCGGAAAATATCTCAGTCAGCTCGGTGGAAATCCGGGAAGCGCTGATCGACACCCTTCAGGAGGTACTGGAAGCGATCCGGGTCACTCTGGAAAAAACGCCTCCGGAGCTGGCGGCGGATATCATCGACCAGGGGATTATCCTGACCGGCGGCGGCGCACTGCTCCGCGGGCTGGACCGTCTGATCGGGCAGGAAACCGGCATGAACGTCCGGGCGGCACAGGATCCGCTGGACTGCGTTGCACTGGGAACAGGGATGGTACTGGAAAACATGGATAAGCTGTCCAGCGTATTTTCGACGGATGAAATCAAATATTGACCGGTTCCCCCAAAATTCCGCCGGAAAAGCGGGATTACAGCGGAAAGCAGAGCGTGTTTACGGGCGCGCTCTGCTTTCCGCGTTCCATACCCTGACCAGGAGAGGAGGCGGCCCGCAATATGCTGGAATTTTTTAAAAGCCGCAAATTCAAGATTATTTTGGGCGCAATTGCTGTCCTGTTCGGGATGATGCTCTACTCCGCCTCGTCAGACGGGGTTTCCAATATCCCGCAGAACCTGCTGGAAATGATCACTACTCCGCTCCAGAAGCTCACCTCTTCGGTTTCGAACAGCACCGGCGACCTGCTCGACCGCTTTCTGAACGCGAAAAACAACGCGGATGAAAACGAACGGCTCAAGCTGGAGATCGCCGAGCTGCGCCGCCAGATTGCGGATTATGAACAGCTTCGGGACGAAAATGAACAGCTTCGGAAGATTGCGGGAAGCCGGGAGCTTTACCCGGATTTTGAGCTGACAGCCGCCAGTGTTGTCAGCCGGGATCCCAGTGACCGTTACGGTTCTTTTTTAATCGACAAGGGCACCCTGCACGGCGTGGCGAAAAATGATCCGGTGATGACCGAAAACGGGCTGATCGGCCTGGTCACTCAAGTCGGCCCGATCAACGCCCGGGTGGAAACCATCCTGAGCCCGGCGGTCAGTGTCAGCGCCGTTGAAGCGGAAAGCAATGAGCTGGGAATGATCCAGGGGAACATCGAGCTGGCCCAGGCAGGGAAAACCCGGCTGTCCATCCTCTCCGGGGAAACACAGCTGGAGGTGGGCGATATGATCGTGACAGCGGGGGCGTCCGGGCTCTACCCCAAGAGCATCCCGATTGGAAAAGTCGGGGGCGTCTTTACCGAACCGCACGGCGTAACCAAATACGCCGTCATCCTGCCCTATGAGGATCTGGAAAAGGTCAACCATGTGCAGGTCATCACCAATTTCCTGGGGCAGGGCAGCGAGATGCTGGAATAAAAAGGGGGGCAGGCTGTGAAAAAGGAAAAAATGATGCCGGCCTTGAAGTGGGTGCTTTACTCCCTGCTGCTGCTGAGCTGCTATGTCCTGCAAACGACACCCGGCCTGTTCGAAATCTTTGGGAAGAAGCCGGTGCTGGCCGCAGCGCTGGCCGTTTGTGTTTCGATGTATGAAGGGGTTCTTTCCTCTGCCTTTTTTTCCATGATGGCAGGGCTGCTGTGGGATATTTCCTCCAACCGGCTGTTTGGCTTCAACGGGCTGATCCTGCTTTGCTGCGGGGTCCTGATCTCGCTGCTCTGCATCTATTACCTGCATACAAGGTGGCTGAATTCCCTGTTGTTCTGCACCCTGGCCATGCTGGTCCAGGGGCTGCTGGATTATCTGTTTTATTACGCAATCTGGGGCTATCCGGGCGTCAGCCTGATCCTGGTGCAGAATATCCTGCCAACCCTGCTCTATACCGCTGCGGTCACGCCGCTGCTGTTTTTGCTGGTACGGCGGATCCATCGGAAATTCAGCGTTGTGGAGCGGGCCTGACCCGCCCGAGGAAGCGTACAAAAAAGGAGATTGCAGATGTCCAAACCATTCGAAAAAGTGCATACCCGCCGGCTGGCAGCTCTGGCAGCCTGCTGTGTCCTTCTGTTCCTGGCCGCTTCGGTACGGACCTTCCAGTTCCAGATTGTGCAGGGAGAGGGTTTCCGGAAGCAGGTGGAAAAAAGCACCGCGGCTGTTGTTTCGGTTTCAGCGGCACGGGGCGAGATCGTGGACCGGAACGGTATCCCCTTTACCCGGAACAAGGCGGCTTTTTCGGTGGAAATCGACCATATTTTCCTCCGCAAACAAAAACAGAACCAGGCTAGGCTGGACAACGACGCGCTTAACGCAACCCTGCTCAAGCTGATGTCCACCTTTGAACAGATGGGGGAAGAATGGATTGACAATCTTCCCATCAGCCAAACCGCCCCCTATACCTTTATTGATACGGAGGAATCCGCACTCCAGCGGCTGCGCAGCAAGCTGGAGGTCGAAACCTATGCCACACCGGAGGACTGCCTGTATTGGATTTACCTGGAGGGCGGGATCAAAAAATATCAGAATAAAAGCGGGAAATGCACTCACTGCGGCGAAAAATTCGATGACTGCACCTTTATCGGTTATTCCGAGGAGGACAGCCGCAAGCTGGCCGGCGTACGCTACCAGATGATGCTGATGGATTTTTCCCGCTATAATAACCGGTTTACCTTCGCGGAAGATATCGGTGCGGAAACCGTTGCGCTCCTCAAGGAGCTGTCCGAGGAATACCCCGGTGTAACCATTTCGGAAAAGGCCATCCGCACCTATGTCAGCGGGGATGTCGCGTCCCATCTGCTGGGGAAGGTCGGCCCCATCTATGCGGAAAACTACGACGAATACGTCACCCAGAAGGGCTACCCGGCCAATGCGATCATCGGCATTTCAGGTATCGAACGTGCATTTGAGGAAGAGCTGCGGGGCAAAAACGGGAAAATGACCGTTTCCCTCAACTCCAAGGGGGATGTCGTCAGCGTAGAGGAAAGCGTGGCCCCGATTGCGGGCAATACCATCCAGCTGACCCTGGACTATAACCTGCAAAAAGCTGTCCAGCAGATCCTGGCCGAATATATTGAATCCTACAATAAAGCCAATGTGGATAAGCACGAAACCAAAGCGGCGGCTATTGTGGTGCTGGATGTCAAAACCGGCGGGATGCTGGCCTGTGTATCCTATCCTTATTTCGACATAAACGACTATATCAACCGCTATTCCTCGGTCGCGCAGGCGGAAGGGAACCCGGCGTTTAACCGGGCGCTGAACGGCATCTACCGCCCCGGTTCCTCCTTTAAGCCTCTGATCGCCGCCGCCGGCATGGCAGAGGGGATTATCTCCCCGGAATCGGAGATCGAATGCGTCGGGCGGTATATGTATTATGCCCCCACCTATACCCCAAGCTGCCTCAACGACGGGCACCGTCCCGGCAGTATGCAAACCGTAACCTCCTCGCTTTGGCATTCCTGCAATATTTTTTATTTCGAAACCGGACGTCTGCTGACCATTGAAAAGATGAACCACTATGCCAATATGTTTGGCTTTGCGGTTCCAACGGGGCTGGAAATCTCCAATGCGCTGGGATACCTGAATACCCGTGAGGACGAAAACTGGCAGGAAGGCAATGTCATCCAGGAAGCGATCGGCCAGCTGAACACCGGTGTAACCCCCCTTCAGATGGCAATTGAGGCCATGACGCTGGCTAACAAGGGCACCCGTTATGAGTCCCACCTATTGAAGGCGGTGCTCAGCAACGACACCACCCAAGTGATCCGGGAACAGGAACCCGTAGTGGCTTCCCAATTCACCTTAACGGAGGAACAGTTCAAAGCGATTGCGGACGGGATGGTACTCGTTGGGAACAGCATCCCTTCCCCCAACCAGCTGACCGACCTGGGTTATCCGGTTGCGGTAAAAACCGGGACTCCTCAGGTCACCAAGGAAACCTTCAACCACGCGTTCATTTCCTTTGCACCCGCTTACGAGCCGGAAATCGCTGTGGCCTGCATCATGGAGGACGGCGGCAACAGCCACCATATGCTCCAGAAAATCCTGCTGGCTTATGAACAAAGCAAGAAGGGGCTTCCCTTTGAAATGGAACCCGACACTTCGGATCCGGGTACTTCCCCGGGAAACAGCTCATCCCCCGACGGGGGTGTCCAGTCCAACCCTTCCGGAAGCAGCGAAAATACCGCTTCGGAAACCTCTGCTTTATCGGAACCGGAGGGCACGAATTCCTCTGAAGGCATCACCAGCGAATAGCGGCTAAAAATCAAAAGCAAGGCAAACAGCCCTATGAATTTGCCGATTTTCATGTTTTAGGAAAATAAAATTTGGAGACTTTTTTACCAGAATACACATAATATCCTAAAATGCTCTTGCAATTGAGGGTGGTATTTGCTATAATAAATAATCATAATTCAACAGGGAACTGGGAAAATTTCCTGTTTCACAGGAGAGAATATGGCAAAAATCCTATCCGTTTTATCCGGGAAAGGCGGTACCGGAAAGTCCACTATTTCCGCTGCACTGGCCGTTTCGCTGGCAGCTCGGGGACATCGGGTACTGGCAGTCGATTTGGATATTGGGCTGCGTTCGCTTGACCTTTTGCTGGGAATGGAAAATCGGATTATTTTTGATATAGGGGATGTGCTGGCGGGGCGGTGCGAACTGCAGGCCGCTTGTGTCCCGCATTCGAAATATCCCAATCTCCGGCTGCTCTGCCCGCCAGCGGCATCCGGAGGAGAACCCGCTGAGGAACTGGCCGTACAATTACGCCGGGCCTCCGAGGGGACGGATTACCTGCTGTTGGATCTCCCGGCTGGTTTAGGGCTCAGCGTTCGGATGGCACAGGAGCTGTCCGATCTCTGCATCGCTGTGACAACGCCAGACCTGGTTACGGTTCGGGATACCCGCACCGCGTTGGATTTGGTGCTCAAAGCCGGGCCAAAACCCTGCCGGCTGGTTGTCAATAAGGTAAACCGCGCCGCAATGCGGGCCGGCGGTATCATAGATTTGGATGAACTGATGGATCGGATCGGCGCGCCGTTGCTGGGCGTTATCCCGATGGATCCCTATATTGCATCGGACGGGGTGTCGCTTCCCTCTGAGAAGCAGCGCAGCGGACAAACCCAGAAAATCCTGGATGCAATGGCCGGGCGGATCTGCGGGGAGTATGTCCCGCTGGTTTTACGCAGTTTATAAGAAAAATGTCGCCAAAAACGGACGCGGTGCCGTTTTTGAGATTCACAGCCGGAATACGGCAGGAGGAAAGCGCCTATGAACATAGCACTGATTGCGCATGATGCAAAGAAAGAACTGATGATCCAGTTCTGTATTGCCTATTGTGGCATTCTAAGTAAAAACAACCTGTGTGCGACCGGTACAACAGGCAAATTGATCGCGGAGGCAACCGGTTTGAAAATCGACCGGTTCCTGAGCGGGGCGCAGGGAGGCGACCAGCAGATCGCATCCCGGATCGCCTGCAATGAGATTGATATGGTATTGTTTTTCCGGGATCCGCTGACGATGAAGGAGCACGAACCAAATGAAATGAACCTGATGCGGCTCTGCGATGTACACAATATACCTTTTGCGACTAATATTGCGACGGGGGAAATGCTGATCCACGGGTTAGAACGAGGCGACCTGGACTGGAGAACGATCGTAACGGGATAAATGTCTCCTTTCCGGGTGCCTTAAAAAGATTTACTGCTGATAAAAATGGAACGCTTGCCTAGAGGGAGCCCCTTGGCAGGCGTTTTGGCTTTGCCCGCCGGATTTTTGGAAGGGCCGCTGCCTCATGGTTCCACTGAAGCGCCCCTGCCCGCCTGAAAGAGAATTTCCGGAAAACCTCTTGACACATTCAATTTAAAGTGGTAAACTGACAGTCATCAACAGCAGGGACCGGGAAGAAGTAGCTTTCAGCAAGCCCCCACAGAGAGCAGCCGGATGGTGAGAGGCGCGGCGGGATGGAAAGCGAAATACCTCCCGAGAGCTGCCCGCTCAACCAGGCGCCAGCCTGTTATAGGCGGGGCCGGGTGCGCCCGTTACCGCGCTGGGGTTTCCCGCCTGAAGGCGGTGAACTTCGCAAGCTTCTGCCTGTGAGGGCGGAAGGAACTGAGGTGGTACCGCGGAATGATCTCCGCCCTCTGCAATCGACGCAGGGGGCGTTTTTTGTCCCCCTTTTAACCTGGAACAGGAGAAAGGAAGGATTCCATATGTTCGTGAAGGTGCTGATTTTGGTTTTATTTTTCGCAATGACCGCCGGAATCGGAATTTACTGCCGGAAACACGCCGCCAATGTTGGGGATTTTGTGCTGGGAGGCCGTGGAGTCGGGCCTTGGCTGACTGCGTTTGCCTATGGTACCTCTTATTTTTCGGCAGTGGTTTTTATCGGTTACGCGGGGCAGTTCGGCTGGAACTTCGGTGTAGCCGCCACCTGGATCGGGATCGGGAATGCCTTGATCGGCAGCCTGCTGGCCTGGGTCATCCTGGGACGCCGGACACGGGTCATGTCCAAGCACTTTGAATCCGCCACCATGCCGGATTTCTTTTCCAAGCGTTACCTGAGCGGGCCGCTGAAAATTGCCTCTTCCGTGATTATTTTTATTTTTCTGGTCCCCTACTCCGCGTCGGTTTATAAAGGGCTGTCCGGCCTGTTTTCGATGGCGTTCGGCGTAGACTTTACCTACTGCATGATCGGTATGGCCGTTCTGACCGGGATTTATGTCATTGTCGGGGGCTATATGGCGACAGCAGTGAACGACTTGGTGCAAGGGGCGATCATGCTGCTGGGGATCGCCGGCGTAATTGGCGCCGTACTCCAAAGCCAAGGAGGGTTCCAGGAGGCGCTGGCTGCCCTGTCCGTGATCCCAGCGGAATCCGCCCCCGATCTGAATGGGGCTTACAGCTCCTTCTTCGGCCCGGATCCCTGGGGCTTGCTGGGGGTCGTGATCCTCACCAGTCTGGGGACTTGGGGGCTTCCGCAGATGGTGCATAAATTCTACACGATCAAAAATGAAAAAGCGATCAAAGCAGGCACTGTTATTTCAACGATGTTCGCCCTGATCATCGCTGGCGGTTCGTACTTTATGGGGGCTTTCGGGCGGCTGTTCTATACGCCGGGAGAAGAAGGGATCCAGTTTGACGCCATCGTCCCTGAAATGCTGCGGCAAAGCCTGCCGGACCTTCTGATCGGGGTGGTCGTAATCCTGGTGCTTTCCGCTTCAATGTCCACCCTGTCCTCCCTGGTCATTGCGTCCAGCTCCACCTTTACCCTGGACTTTATTAAACCGCTCTGGCTGAAAAAAATGCGTCCCAAGGCCCAGATGATTTGGATCAAGTCCCTTTGCGGCGTATTCGTTTTGCTCTCCGTGCTTATCGCGCTGAACCCCAACAGCCTGATTTCCAGTTTGATGTCGCTCTCCTGGGGAGCCTTGGCCGGCTCCTTCTTAGGGCCGTTTTTATACGGGCTGTTCTGGAAAAAAACAACCCGTGCTGCGGTTTGGGTCAGCTTCGTTACCGGGATTGGAATCAACGTCGCCAACCTTTTCCTCAAGTTCGCCCCGCCGACAACCGCAGGCGCGATCTCGATGCTGGTATCGCTGGCTATCGTCCCGGCCGTCAGCCTGCTGACCCCGAAGCTTCCAAACGATTATGTAGAGGAAGCCTTCTCCTGTTACGAGGAGGAGAAAAACGCGCCGCATAAATTTGTACTGGATGAGGTCAGCGAATAGGCCGGGTTAAACCCGGATGTAATTCGCGTATCGGCTTTGCAGAGATTTTCGTTTTCCCTCGCGGTCGATCGCAAAAGGGTATCACGATTTGTGATACCCTTTCGCTTATATTGTGCTGTTCTATTTTACCGCCGGGTTAAACCCGGATGTAATTCGCGTATCGGCTTTGCAGAGATTTTCGTTTTCCCTCGCGGTCGATCGCAAAAGGGTATCACGATTTGTGA
>CANAQK010000021.1 GCA_947363605.1 uncultured Clostridia bacterium
CATCTTAGGGCGCCATTTTTCCAGGAGCAGCAAACGCTGCTCCTGCTTTGCTTTGTTTCCCTATCAATTTGAATCGGTTTGGGTTCCAGTTGGAAACCAGAAAAATTTTCGTGAAAAAGATACAGAGAAAACGCAATTGCGCTTGCAAAAGTTGGTTGCATCCTTTATAATGTAGGTGTTCCAAACATTTTGTCCACTGGACAGAACGTGCTTTTCTGTCTTAAAGCCTGATGCTTCGCCGACGGGGGCTTCAGGCCGGAATATAACAACTGAACAGTCGGAGAATGGGGAAAAATTATGGCAAAAATTATCGGAAATGCGCTTCCGAATATCCCTTGGCAGGACAAACCTGCAAATTGCAAGGATGTTTTGTGGCGTTATGACAAAAACCCGATTATCCAGCGGGATGAACAGAAAAATTCCAATTCGATCTTCAACAGCGCGGTTGTTCCGTGGGAAGATGGTTTTATCGGTGTATTCCGCTGCGATAATAAATGCCGCTCGATGGATATTTTTGTTGGCCGCTCCAAAGATGGCCTGAAATGGGAATTTGAGGATGAGCCAATCAAATTCCAGGGCGATGATCCGGAAATTTTGAACCGTGAATACCGCTATGATCCCCGCGTGGTCAAAATCGAGGACAAATACTATGTAACCTGGTGCAACGGCTACCATGGCCCGACCATCGGCATCGGTTATACCACCGACTTCAAGACTTTCTATCAGTGTGAAAATGCGTTCCTGCCGTATAACCGGAACGGCGTGCTCTTCCCCCGCAAAATCAACGGGAAATATGCGATGGTCAGCCGTCCGTCCGACACTGGCCATACGCCCTTTGGTGATATTTTCTATTCCGAAAGCCCGGATATGACCTACTGGGGCAAGCACCGCTACGTCATGGGCATTATCCCGGATGACCGTTCGGCTTGGCAGTCCAAGAAAATCGGCCCTGGCCCGGTCCCGATCGAAACTGATGAAGGCTGGCTGCTGTTCTATCATGGCGTATTGAATTCCTGCAACGGCTTTGTCTACTCGGTAGGTGCTGCCCTGCTGGACATCAATGAGCCCTGGAAGGTAAAATACCGCACCAAGCCCTACCTGATTTCCCCGCAGACCCTGTACGAGTGTGTTGGCGACGTTCCGAACGTTGTATTCCCCTGCGCAACCCTGACCGACGCTCCGACCGGACGGATTACGATCTATTACGGCTGTGCTGACACCGTCACCGGCCTCTGCTTTACGACAGTAGACGAAGTCATCCAGTATATGAAAGACAATAATCTTGAGGCGTAATTGCTGAATAGCCCTCCAGCTAATAGGTTTGTTTCGCCTATTGGCTGGTCTGTTCTGTATATGTTTGATATTTTTGAAAGGGATTCCCTGGCAAGGGGGATCAAGGTGTTTTTATGGAGAATTACAGATTTGAACGGGTCAACAAGATTTGTGAGGATCTTGCTGATTTGAGCACGATCCGTTCCCTGCCGATCACTTCCTGGCAGATGAAAGAAGGCTTTTTCCTGACCCCGGCGGAGGCGGACACCGCTCCGGCGGACTGGCGCGCATTTGATTCCAATAAGGATATCTGGCCGGGCCCGGACGCGCATTATTGGTTCCGTACCACGCTTGAAATCCCGGCGGATTTCACCGAGAAATCCATCTGGCTGAGCTTTGTGACCCAGGCAACCTTCTGGGATGCGGTGAACCCGCAGTTCCTGCTCTTCCTCAACGGCGAGCTGGTACAGGGCTTGGATACCAATCATCGGGAGGTTAAGCTGGGTTCCCGCGTAAAAGCAGGGGATCGGCTGGTGATTGACCTCCAGGCGTATACCGGCCGGGATAATGACCACAATCAGGGCACAACCGACAGCCTGCGCCTGTTTGCCAACCTGCTGGAGATTGACGAGAATGTCAATGCCTGCTACTATAATCTGCTGGTGCCGAATAAGATCGTCGGCTACCTGCCCCGCGAGGATCACAGCCGCCTGAAGCTGGAGGTCGCGCTGGAAAAGGCTGTCAATCTGCTGGATCTGCGGGTTCCCTACAGTGCGGAATTTGATGTTTCCATCAAAGAGTGCAACCTGTTTGTTGAAAAAGAGATTTACACCAATCTGGCCGGGCATGACGAGGTCATCGCGACCTGCATCGGCCATACTCATATCGATGTCGCTTGGTGGTGGACCGTGGCTCAGACCCGTGAAAAGGCCGTCCGTTCCTTTGCCACTGTGCTCAAGCTGATGGAGGAATATCCGGACTATAAATTCATGTCCAGCCAGCCTCAGCTCTATAAATTTGTCAAGGAGCGTTATCCGGAGCTGTATGAGAAGATCCGGGAGCGCATCAAGGAGGGCCGCTGGGAAACCGAAGGCGGTATGTGGGTCGAGGCGGACTGCAACGTCACCTCCGGCGAGAGCCTGGTGCGCCAGTTCCTGCATGGCAAAAAGTTCTTCCGGGAAGAATTCGGTACGGACAATAAAATCCTCTGGCTGCCCGACGTATTCGGCTATTCGGCTGCGATGCCGCAGATCCTCCGGAAATCCGGAATTGACTACTTTATGACCACCAAGATTGCCTGGAGCCAGTTCAACAAGCTGCCCGTGGACACCTTCTGGTGGAAAGGCATCGATGGCAGTGAGGTCTTTACCCATCTGATCACTACCCAGGATGAGGACCAGCCGAAGGACCGGCATTTTACCACCTACAACGGGAACCTGAACCCAGTCAGCATGATCCGTGCTTGGGACCGTTACCAGCAGAAAGATCTGAACAACGACGTCCTGGTCAGCTACGGCTACGGTGACGGCGGCGGCGGCCCCACCCGCCGGATGATCGAAACCGGTGTCCGGATGAACAAAGGCGTGATCGGCGCGCCCAAGGTCCGGATGGAAACCTCCCGCAAATATTTTGACGAGATGTATGACCGCCTGGCTCAAAATAAGGACCTGCCCCGCTGGGTCGGTGAGCTGTATCTGGAGTACCATCGCGGTACCTATACTTCGATGGCACGGAACAAACGCAGCAACCGGAAATGTGAGCTGCTTTGGCAGGATGTCGAATTCTTCAGCACCTTCGGCGCGATGCTCGGCCTGGAATACGATGCGGAGGAAATTTATAACAGCTGGGAAACCATCCTGCTGAACCAATTCCATGATATTCTGCCTGGCTCCTCGATCAAAGAGGTTTACGAGGTTACCAAGGTTGAGTATGCGGATCTGGAAAAGCGCGCTGCTGAGCGGATTCAGGAGAAGATCACGGCGATTGCCAATGCGGTTAAAGCCAAGGAAAACGACCTGGTGCTCTTCAACAGCCTTTCTTTCGACCGTTCAGATGCGGCTGTCATTCCTTCCGAAGGCTTCGAGGGCGTGACTGCTTTCACCGATGCGGCTGGCAATTCCTATCCGGTTCAGCGCACTGAAGACAACAAGCTGACCTTCTTCCCGGATTCGGTTCCCGGAAAGGGCTATGCGGTCTTTACCCCGTCTGCTGCTTCGGGAGAAACCCCCTTTAAGGTTGCGAAGGACAGCATCGAAACCCCATTCTATCGGATCGCGCTGGATGAAGCGATGCAATTTACCAGCGTCTTTGATAAAGAGGCGGAGCGCGAGCTGCTCAAACAGGGAGAAAAGGGCAATGTCCTGCGTGTTTACGAGGATAAGCCGATTTATTATGATAACTGGGATATCGATATCTACTACACCCAGAAGAGCTGGGTCTGCGACGATGTCCAGTCTGCGGAATGGGTGGAAAACGGCCCGGTACGCGCTGTGCTGAAGGTGACCCGGAAGTTCCTGCAATCTACCATTGAACAGAAGATCATCTTCTATGCGAAAGACCGCCGGATTGACTTTGTCACTTATGTGGATTGGAAGCAGCACCAGCTGCTGCTCAAGACGGAATTCCCGGTTGATATCAATGCCAACGAGGCAGCCTATGACATCCAGTTCGGTTCGCTGAAACGGCCGACCCACAAGAACACTTCCTGGGATGCTGCGAAGTTTGAGGTTTGTGGGCATAAATGGGCAGACCTGTCCGAAACCGGATATGGCGTTGCGCTGATGAACGACTGCAAGTATGGTTATGGCATTACCGAAGGCAAGATGACCCTCTCCCTGGTGAAATCCGGTATTTTGCCAAACCCGACTACCGATCAGGAGGAGCATTGGTTCACCTATTCGCTGCTGCCTCATTTGGGCGATTATAACGCCGCGGAGGTACAGCAGTCGGCTTACTGCCTGAATGTTCCGGTCTACGGTGTTCGTGCAGAGGCTCCCTCCGGCAAATTGGAAGCGGCTCAGCTTTTCTCAGTCAACGTACCGAATGTAGTGGTCGAAACCGTAAAACGCGCAGAGGACGGTTCCGGTACGATCATTCGGATGTACGAGGATCATAACTGCCGTACGAACGCGGTGATTACCTGGAACAAAGCGTTTGCCCGTGCGGTGGAATGTGATTTGATGGAGAACGAAATCGGTGAGGCGATGGCCGGCAATACGATTGCGTTCCAGATCAAGCCTTTTGAGATCAAGACCTTTAAAATTACGGAATAAAATAAAAATCCCCGCTGGAAAGCTTTCCAGCGGGGATTTTTTCGGTTTTAGAGTCTGTTTAGTGTTTCAGCGTGTGCAGATTGGCGAAAAATCCGCTGCCAAGATGTGCAAAAGGAGTTTATAGTTCAATCTCAAGCCGGCGCAGGATTTCTTCCACGACACCGTCCTCGTCGTTGCTGCGGATGACGTATTTGCTGGCCTCTTTCAGGGCAGGATGGGCGTTGCCCATCGCACAGCTTTCGCCGCAGGCCTGCATCATCTCCAGATCGTTGAGATAATCGCCGAATGCCATGCAGTTTTCAGGCGGGATGGCGTATCTTTCCTGCAAGCAGCGAAGTGCCGAGCCCTTGCTGACCTCGGGCATCATCAGGTCAACCCAGGAATCTCCAGACAGGCAGACCTTGTATTTCGTTTCATAACGGCGCAGGATGGGGTAGAGGGAATGCTCGGCGTTTTCGCAGAATACGGCGATTTTGCAGACTTGGTCCCGCTCAAAAACGCTGAAGAGATCCTCCAGGATCTCCAGGCTGGTGTAGAACATCCGGGCGAAATCGGGGTCCTGATCCTGCCCGATATAGGCGGCTTTCGTCCCGCAGAGGATGAACTGCACTCCCGGAAGCAGCCGGATTTCTTCCACCAGCTTCCGGACGCCGTCCTCCCGCATCGCGCCGGTATAGATATTTTTCCCCTGTTCAAAAATCACCGCGCCGTTTTCCGCAATAAAAATCAGTTCGTCGGCCAGGTCGGGAAAGAGGCCGAGCAGGTTGGTATACTGCCGCCCGCTGGAAACTGCAAAGCGGATGCCGCGCATATGCAGCGCCTTGAGCAGGGCAGGGAAGCGGGGAGGAAGCTCCTTCCGGCTGTTCAGCAGGGAGCCGTCCATATCGGTGGCGATCAGTTGGATCATCGGGGATCGTCCTTTCCTATCAAAAATAGCGTGGGAAAAGGCCGGGAAGATGCTCCGGCCTTTTCGGTTGGATTCCAGTATAACACATCCCGGGAGGAAATACAAGCCGGGCCAGTCCCGCGAGAGACTGGTGCGGAAAAATGGGGCAGGATGAGTGCTCAAAAACCGGGGGTTGATGGCTGATTTCCGGCTTATTGTACGCCGGTCTGGGCTGCTCTGTTTTCAGATTCATGTCATTTCCTCCGGATTCCGATTCATAGCTTTCATTCTAAGCCCATTCAAGCTGATTTTGTAAATTGTTGGTATGTCCAGACAGCAGCGATTTTCTTAAAAGGAACCGCAGGATTGTTCTCTTGACTTCCGGGCAAAAATTCTTTACAATAGAACAAACAGGAATCCAAATTTTAAAGGAGAATAGCGGATGCAGAATACAGAAAAAACCATGGAAAAGATCGTTGCCCTCTGTAAAGGCAGGGGCTTCGTCTATGCAGGCAGCGAGATTTACGGCGGCCTGTCCAATACCTGGGACTACGGTCCGTTAGGGGTCGAGTTTCTCAACAATGTGAAGAATGCCTGGTGGAAAAAGTTTGTCCAGGAAAGCCCGACCAATGTGGGGCTGGATTCCGCATTGCTGATGAATCCGGAGGTTTGGGTGGCTTCCGGCCATGTGGGCGGCTTTTCCGACCCGCTGATGGACTGTAAAGACTGTAAAACCCGGCATCGTGCGGATAAGCTGATTGAGGACGTATCCGGCCAGGCGGCAGACGGCTGGAGCAATGAAGAGATGCTTGCGTATATCCAGGAGCATGAAATCACCTGCCCGAACTGCGGCTCGAAGAATTTCACCGATATCCGGCAGTTCAACCTGATGTTCAAGACCTTCCAGGGGGTCACCGAGGATGCCAAGAATGAGATTTACCTCCGCCCGGAAACGGCGCAGGGAATTTTTGTCAACTTTGCGAATGTCCAGCGGACGACCCGCCGGAAGCTGCCATTCGGGATCTGCCAGATCGGCAAATCCTTCCGGAATGAGATCACGCCCGGCAATTTCATCTTCCGTACCCGTGAATTTGAACAGATGGAAATGGAATTTTTCTGCAAGCCGGACACTGATCTGGAATGGTTCGCTTATTGGAAAGAGTACTGCAAAAACTGGCTGCTGAGCCTGGGGATGAAGGAAGAAAACCTCCGCCTGCGGGATCATGAGCCAGAGGAGCTGTCCTTCTACTCCAAAGCAACTACCGACTTTGAGTTTCTGTTCCCGTTTGGCTGGGGCGAGCTTTGGGGGATTGCCGACCGTACCAATTATGATTTGGGCCGGCATCAGGAACACTCCGGCAAGAGCCTGGATTACTTCGACCCGGAGCAAAACGAGCATTATATCCCCTATGTGGTGGAGCCTTCGCTCGGCGTAGGCCGTGCTGCACTGGCCTTCCTCTGTGACGCGTACGACGAGGAGGTCGTGGACGCAGAGAAGAACGATATCCGGGTAGTCCTGCGGCTGCATCCGGCGCTGGCGCCTTTCAAAGCGACGGTGCTCCCGTTGACTAAAAAGCTGTCCGAACCGGCAATGGAGATTTTTCAGAGGCTGTCCAAACAATTTATGGTGGATTTTGACGATACGGGTTCCATTGGCAAACGCTACCGCCGTCAGGATGAGATCGGGACGCCGTTCTGCCTGACCTATGACTTTGAATCGGAGGAGGATGGCTGCGTAACCATCCGCGACCGGGACAGCATGGAACAGCAGCGAGTGAAAATCGAGGAACTGGAGCGTTTCCTCGCTGAAAAAATGATGTTTTAATACGACTTCTTAATAAGAAGATTAAGAGCCTGTATGTACAATCAGAGGATGCCGGATGCCCGAGGGATTTTTCGGGCAGGCAAGGCCATTTTGGCAGGCATCCTTGCCGTATGGCAAGGAAAATGAACGCAGTCTGCCTGAAAAAGCACCGGGCAGATCGTGTTCGATGGTTGTGCATACAGGTTCTTATAGTCAACGCACTTGAAAAGAAGCCAATGCTTCTTTTCACCACTGCGGCATATCATGCCGCAGTGGGCCGCGAAGCGGCCATGCGGTAGGGCTTCATAGACGGCGCACAGCGCATTTTATGCGCGAACAGGCAAAGCCTGATCGGGTATCGATTTGAGGGTGTGCCGACTATAGTATAAGCGGCAGCAGCGATGCCAATAAAAATTGATTGCGGAAGGGGATCTTTTTATGTCCAGAACGATTATGGAGTATCAGCTTAATAAACCGGATGATTTCATCCAGTTTGTGGCAAACGATTTTCTAATGAAAGAAGGCTTCCGGCTTGTAAACTATAAGGGCGAGCAGGTCTGGAAACGCGGGACCGGGATGATTACCGCGCCGTCCTATGTCAAGTTCCTGTATGGCAGTGGGAAAATCCATATTGAGGCCTGGATCCGGTCCATGGGTGAACAGGATCTGAACGGGGCGATGGCGGCGATTCCAAAATCCCAGCTGAGGAGCCGTGTAGATCGTTTGGTACAGCTACTGCACCAGGATGTCCAGATCCCCCGCAATGCGGACGGTACCCTGGCGGCTCCGGTCAACGTATCGGTACATAACCCGACCGGACAGTCCACGCTGGCCTTGGTGATGGGTTTAATCAGCTTGATTGCCTGGATTATCCCGCTGGCGGGTGTAATCGTGTCCGGCGTGGGGATTGCTGCCGGCCGTACCGGAAGGAATTCCACCAAACGCGGGATGGCGACAGCGGGCCTGGTTTTGAGCATTATCGGCCTGGTAATCGCGCTGTTGATGTGGTTCCTGAATATTGTGGCGGCAGCGCTGATGTAAGAACCTGTTCAAGAGCTCAGCGTGTACGGGATGACGGATGGATTTTTAACGTACTCGGAGCGGAAAATACACCGCCAAGAACCTACGCTGAGAGATTTTAAACAGGCTCTGCGGGAAGCGCTGGCTTCGGAAAACAGAAAAAAGCTCCTGATGGTTTATAGTCAACGCACTTGAAAAGAAGCCAATGCTTCTTTTCAACACTGCGGCATGATATGCCGCAGTGGGCCGCGAAGCGGCCATGCGGTAGGGCTTCATAGACGGCGCACAGCGCATTTTATGCGCGAACGGGCAAAGCCTGACCCTTCAATCGGGTATCGATTTGAGGGTGTGCCGGCTATAGCTGTCAGGAGCTTTTTCCAATTCAGCCGCCGATCCCCAGCAGCTGTACGGCGGAGTGGAACAGGAAGCAAAGCAGCATTCCCAGCGCGGTTGGCAGGAAAAACGCCGCCGCTGTCCATTTCCAGCTTCCGGTTTCCTTTTTAATGGTCAGGCAAGTGGTTGAGCAGGGCCAATGTACCAGGCAGAACAGCAGGAAAGAAACGGCGGTGACCCAGGTCCAGCCCTGATCGGCCAGCAAGGCTTGCAATGAGGACAGGCTGGTATAATCCATCAGGCTTCCCGCGGACAGATAGGTCATCAGCAGGATCGGGATCACGATTTCATTGGCGGGGAACGCCAGGATAAAGGCCAGCAGGATCACCCCGTCCAGCCCCAGCAGCTGGCCCAGCGGATCCAGGAAATCCGCGCAGAGCTGCAGCAGGGTCTGATCGCCGGAATGCAGGTTGGCCAGCAGCCAGAGCAGGATACCGGCCGGTGCGGCTACTGCTGCCGCCCTTCCCAGGACAAAGAGGGTGCGGTCAAACAGGGACCGGATCAGAATCCGGCCGATCTGCGGGCGGCGGTAAGGCGGAAGCTCCAGCGCAAAGGCCGAGGGCATCCCTTTTAAAACGGTTTGAGAGAGCAGCCGGGAAATCCAAAAGGTCAGCAGTACCGAAAACAGGATCAGCCCGGTGAGCATCAGCGCTGAAATGAAGGATTGATAAGGAGCGGCAACTGCCCCGGCGAAAAACATCGTCAAGACCGCGATCAGGGTGGGAAGACGGCCATTGCAGGGGACAAAGCTGTTGGTTAGGATCGCAATCAGGCGTTCCCGCGGGGAGTCGATAATACGGCAGCCCGTGACGCCGGCCGCGTTGCAGCCGAATCCCATGCAGATGGTCAGCGCCTGTTTTCCGCAGGTTTTGGCCTTACGGAAATGATGATCCAGATTAAAGGCCACCCGGGGCAGATAGCCGAAGTCCTCCAGTAGGGTGAACAGAGGGAAGAAAATCGCCATCGGGGGAAGCATGACCGCTACAACCCAGGCCAGCGTGCGGTAGCATCCGTCCACCAGCAGGCCCCGCAGCCATTCCGGCGCGTTTGCCCAGCAGAAAAATTCGCTCAGGCGGTCCTGAACCCAGAATAAACCGTCGGCCAGCAGTTGGGAAGGCAGGTTGGCTCCCTGGATCGTCAGCCAGAACACCACGCCTAACAGCAGCAGCATAATCGGCGTACCCGTCCAGCGATTGGTCAGGATTCGGTCCAAACGGCGGTCCCGTTCAGCGGCAGGGCTGGATTCGCTATGTACCGTTTCCCGGCTCAGCTCCTCCGCCCTCATGACGAGAGCGGCGGTGATCCGGTCGGGAAGCTGGACAGGGGGAATCCCGTTTTGCTCAAGCTCCTCCCAGCAGCTTTGGCGGATTTCCAGCAGGGTGGCTTCCTGCTCCCAGCTGATCCCGAGAGGTCCCAGGCAGGCCTCCTCACCCATCAGCAGCTTGAGGCTGACCCAGCGCGGGGAGAGGGAGCATCCGGAAGACAGAAGAGGGGTGACGGCCGGGGCCAGGCGCTCCAGAGAATGTTCGATCGGGAGCGGGTACCGGACAGCTGGAGGGACAGGCGGGGTTTCCAGGGTTTCCAGGGCGCGGGTCAGGAGTTCTTCCAGTCCCCGGCCGCTCCGGGCGGAAACCGGGACAACCGGGATCCCGAGCTGCTGTTCCAGCCGGGTATGGTCGATCTGGATGCGCTTCCGCTGGGCTTCGTCCATGAGGTTCAGGCAGAGGGTAACACGGGGCGTAATCTCAAGGATCTGGAAGACCAGGTTGAGATTACGTTCCAGGCAGGTGGCATCGCAGACGACGATCACGCCTTCCGCTTCACCGAAGCAGAGAAAATCCCGGGCGGTTTCCTCCTCGGCGGAATGCGCCATCAGGGAATAGGTTCCAGGGAGATCCACCAGGATCACCCCGTGGCCCTCCTGCTCACAGCGGCCCTGTGCATTGGCAACGGTTTTTCCCGGCCAGTTACCGGTATGCTGATTCATCCCGGTCAACTGGTTGAAGACGGTAGATTTCCCCACGTTTGGATTTCCGGCCAGAGCCAATACCCGGTCGTCCGGGCGCTCCCTGCGGAGAATCAGCGGGCGGTCCAGGGCGGCCTTTCCGGTAGAAGAGGCGGTTAAGCCCAAGGGAATCCTCTCCTTTCCATATAAAGGTACAAAGATGTAAAAAATAAAAAGATATGTTTTAACAGACAAAGATTTTGCGGGAATCCTCGTTGCGCAGCGCGATAGCGGCTCCTCGGATCAGGAAGGCAATCGGGTCGCCGGAGGGGCTTTTCTGAAGACAGCACACGGCGGTTCCTTCGATCATGCCGAGATCCTGCAAACGGCGGCGCATACTTCCAGCGGTTTGGATCTTAGCCACCCGGGCGGTCTGGCCTTCTGGAAGCTCATTGAGGGGATAAACAGTCTGGTTCATTTTGGTTCCATCCTTTTCTATAAACTGACGGGGGTTTTCCCCCTGCATCATCTTATTCACCAAAGTGAAACTGGTGAACGATTTTCTGCTGTACCGTGCAGGAGGAAAAAGCCTGGGGGCTCTTGACAGGCTGGCGTTTTTCCTCTAAAATACGCATAAACAGCATTGGAAAAATTACTGCCGGGACATGAATTCAGCCTCCATGCCGCAGAAAGGATGGCCTGGCTTGATTTGCAAGGGAGGTTCCTGATGAGTAAGATTACCAATCCTATCGTACCAGGCTGGTATGCCGATCCGGAAGCCCGCACCTATGGGGGCCGGCACTATATTTACGTCACCCGCTCTTTTACCGAATACTGCCGCCAGATGAATCTGGACTGTTTTTCTTCGGATGATCTGGAGCACTGGGTCAAGCACGAGGGGATTATTCAAATGGAGGATTTCCCCCATATTTACCAGGCGGTTTGGGCGCCTACGGAGATTGAACACCAGGGCCGTCATTACCTGGTTTTTGCCTCGAATGATATCCATTCGGACGAGGAGCCGGGAGGGCTGGAGATTGCGGTATCCGACCGGCCGGAGGGCCCGTTCCGCGGCTATCTGGGGCGCCCGCTGGTAGAGCGGTTCGTCCATGGGGCGCAGCCGATTGATGCCCATCTCTTTCGGGATGAGGACGGTTCGGTTTATCTGTATTATGGCGGTTGGTCCCACTGCAATGTGGCCAAAATGAACGAAGAAATGACGGGCTTTATCCCATTTGAGGATGGGGAGATTTTCCGGGAAATCACCCCTCCTTCCTATGTGGAAGGCCCCTGTATGCTGAAAAAGGAAGGGAAATATTTTTTTATGTGGTCTTCGGGGAATTGGGGCGACGGAAGCTACCGCGTCAGCTATGCCGTTTCGGATTCGCCTGTGGGCGGCTTTTCCGACCCCCATGTGATCCTCTCCAGACAGGAGGGATTGGCGGAAGGCCCCGGGCATCACGGGTATCTTTATCTTCCGGAATCCGAAGAATTCCTGATCGTCTATCATCGCCGGAATATCGGCGATCCGGAACCGGGCAACCGGATGCTTTGTATCGACCGGATGAATGTCCGGGAGGATTCCATTGAAGAGGTCCAAATGACGCGGGAATGGGTGTTCCAGCCGGAAATCAGGTAAACAATTAGCCGCTGTACGATTTCGTACAGCGGCTGATTGTTTTGGAGTGTCCTCTCGCGCATTGTATTATTTCCGAATTAAAAATTCGGAAGTCATATAAAAGGATCAAGCTTTCAAGAGGAGCCGTCCCCCGGCGTCAGACCAGGGCGGCTCGACGGCAGAGCCATGTCGAGGTGGGGATCCCCCCATTCGAACCGCGGCCGTCGGGACGGGGTATCTCTTCCCCATAAAATCTTTATATTGGGCACTCTTTTTGTTTGGGTTATACGGATTCTGTTTTTTCCGAATGGGCTGCATTTTCGGTAATCCGCTTTTTCAGGATTTTCCCAAAAGTCAGGCTGAAAACGATGACGGTCGTCGTTGCAGCCAGGACATCCGCCACCGGCTCGGCCAGGAATACCGCGAATACTTTGTCTGTGAAAAAGTGGGGGAGGATGTATGCCAGCGGGATCAGCAGGACAATTTTCCGAAGGAGCGCCAGCAAAAGGGAGGTTTTGGCCTGCCCCAGTGCCACAAAGGTCTGCTGGCAGGCAAACTGCGCGCCCATACAGACCGCACCCGCCATATAAATCCGCATGGCCCAAACACCGATCTGGAATAAGCTGTCGCTTTTAGCAAACAGCGCCACGAACATCTGAGGGAAGAGCATGGCCAATCCCCAGAGGAGGGCGGCATAGGTCAGTGAGGAGATCAGCAGGTAACGGAAAGCCTGTTTTACACGCCCAATCTGGCAGGCGCCGTAATTGAAGCCGATGATCGGCTGTGCAGATTGGGTCAGCCCCTGGAGCGGCATCAAACAGAACTGCATCACGCTGCCGACAATCGTCATCGCGCCGACTGCGGGGTCGCCGCCGTATTTTTGCAGGGAGGAGTTGAGCACAATATTGACTAGGCTTTCGGTGGACTGCATAATAAAAGGGGAGAGGCCCAGCGCCATAACCGGCAGCATGACAGAGGATTTCAGCCGGAAATAACGCGGGCGGATTTTGATGAGCGTCCGTTTGGAGAGCAGGAAAAAAACCACCCAGGCCGCCGAAACAGCCTGAGAAACCACCGTGGCAATCGCTGCCCCCCGTACGCCCAGGTCGAATACGAAGATGAACAGCGGATCCAGGGTGATGTTCATCCCAGCCCCGACCAGTACGGTAATCATGGCCTGGGTGGCAAATCCCTGGGTGGAGATAAAGCTGTTGAGCCCCAGCGCCAGTTGGACAAAGAGGGTCCCCATGACATAGATATTCATATATTCCAGCGCATAGCCGATGGTGGCATCGCTGGCGCCGAACATCATCAGCAGGGGTTCGCCCCAGATCAGGAACACCGTGGTCAGGACAGCCGAAATCCCCAGAAGGGAAATAAAACTGTTGCCCAGAATGTGCTCGGCTTCATCGATCCGGCCTTCCCCCATTTTAATGGCAACCCGGGGCGCACCGCCCATCCCAATAAAAGCGGAAAAGGCGGAGATAACCATCAGGATCGGGAAGGTAACCCCAACGCCGGTCAGGGCCATGTCCCCATTGTGGGGCATATTGCCGATGTAAATACGGTCTACAATGTTATACAGCGCATTGATCAGCTGCGCCAGGATTGCCGGCAAGGCCAGGCGGAACATCAAGGAACGGACCGGATCCCGGCCCAGGTCGTTTTGCTGTTTTTCTTTCAAATCCTCATCTCCATTAGAAAATAGTAGCCTGTCCTGCTGATAACGGACGCAGGCTCTTCCGGTGAAGTGCTTTAACTATAGCATAAAAGTATGAATAATCCATGAATATACGGATAAGCCAGATGGATACAGCCATTATCGGCGGGGGGGATTCCTTCCGGCGTTGCGGAGGGAGAATTCTTCAATGAGCTTTTCCAGCAGCGCCTCCTGATTGGGGGTAAGATCCTCGATAATGATGCTTTTCCGATGGTCGATCCCCAGCAGATAGTCCGCACTGACTCCATACAGCAGGGCAAGCTCCACTAGCATCTCCACGGAAGGGGTTGCGGTGTTGTGCTCATATGCGCTGACCGCCGCGCTGGTTACGCCCAGCCGTGCGGCAACCTGCTTTTGAGACAGATTTTTTTTATTCCGCAGCGTTTTCAGCCGCATTCCGAAATCATAGATCATAATCCGGCCTCCTTCTTATAGTCCGCCTGCGGCCCGTCATGCCGCAGGCTTGAGCAGAAACCCATTCTTTTCAAGTGCGCTGACTATAACCATTTTAATATACGTTAGTATTGTGCTGTTTTAATTTTTATATATTTATTCAATTTATAATTGATAATCCGTTTTGGATATGGTATACTGAAAAGGATCCGGAATCCAAAAAATCTGCGGTTTTTCCCGCTTTTTTCGCACCGGAATCTGACTTGCCAATGAAGAAAGAAGCCGTGATATCCTATGATTCCATTCCGGAAAATAACCGGGGCTTTATGCCTCTGCGCCGCCTTGCTTTGGCTGGGCGTTCCTTTTTGCTTTCCAAGTGCGGAGAGAATCCGTGAAGATGTGAAGGGGTTTTCCAAAGGAGAACCGGATGGGTTCCTGCATATTCAGTCCCGCCGGCGGGAGCAGGGAAACTGTCAGATTTTCTGCGTGGAGATGCAGAATGGAGAGATGCACTATTACCGTTTGCGTTACCGGTTTTCCCGGGACTCCGGCTGGGAATGTGTACAGGCATTGGAGCTGTTAGAGGGATAAGAAGCTGTATCTATAGTCGTAGTATGCAGCTTTGCCGCCGGAATGCGTGTGGAAATGATGGGTCTGGCTTCTAAGAACCTGGTATGTACAATCAGAGGAGCCGGATGCCCGAGGGTTTTTTCGGGCAGGCAAGGCCATTTTTGGCAGGCATACTGCCGTATGGCAAGGAAAATGAACGCAGTCTGCCTGAAAAAGCACCGGGCAGATCGTGTTCGATGGTTGTGCATACAGGTTCTAAGGCTTTTATGACAAAAAAACCGTCGGATATTCCGGCGGTTTTTGCATTTCAGCCAATCCCATGCAAAAGGTCTTTCAAAACCGGTAAACCTGTGTTATAGTTGAAACACTTCAAAAGAATCATTTTGATTCTTTTGAAGCCTGCGGCGGAGAACCGCCGCAGGAGGCCGCAGACGCGGCCTCGGTTCGGACTTCATAGTCAACATAGGTGTGCGGAGCACACAGTCGGCGAGCATAGCCCGCTGACTGAAAAAACGCAATTTGTGTTTTTTCAAGTGTGTTGATTATAGGGGTTCTCTGCTGATGGTTGAAAATTTTTCTGAAAAGGAAGGGGCATTTCATGGTCCAGCCAATCGTCACCCCGGAGCAGGTCAATTTCCTGATTGTCTTTCTGGAGGGGGTGCTGTCCTTTTTTTCTCCCTGCGTACTGCCGCTGCTCCCCGTATATATCAGTTATCTGGCAGGAGGGGCCAAGCAGGTTTCGGAGGACGGCCAAACCTCTTACCGGCAGGGCCGGGTATTTTTGCATACGCTTTGCTTTATTCTGGGGATTTCCGCTGCATTTTTTCTGCTGGGTTTGTCGTTCACGGCACTGGGCGGATTTTTTTCGGCATACAGGCTTTGGTTTACCCGGATTGGGGGCATCCTGATTGTATTGATGGGATTGTTCCAGCTGGGCCTGTTCGAGCTTCCTTTTTTGCAGCGGGAGCGGAAGTTCCATCTGCCGCTGAACCCGGATAAAATGAACCCTTTGTGGGCGGTTCTGCTGGGTTTTACTTTTTCGTTTGCCTGGACGCCTTGTGTAGGCCCAGCGCTTTCGTCCGTTTTGATTCTGGCCTCCAGTGCGGAAACAGCGCTGACCGGGAATCTACTGGTGCTGGTTTATGCGCTGGGGTTTGTCCTCCCGTTTTTGCTGCTGGGGCTGTTTACCACCCAAACCCTCAATTTCCTGAAAAAGCGGCAGAAGGTCTTGAAATATACCATTAAGATCGGGGGCGCTCTCCTGGTCCTGATTGGGATTATGACCTTTACCGGCTGGATGAATGGGGTATCATCCTATCTGAACCGCTATACCGGAACGGAAACCTCGTCGGAGGTTTCTTCTTCTGAACCGCAAGGTTCTTCCTCTGAGCCGGAGAGTTCTTCGGAAGAGGACGCCATTCCCGCGCCGGACTTCAGCCTGGTGGACCAGTATGGGGAAACGCATACCCTGTCGGATTACCAGGGCAAGGTGGTTTTTTTGAACTTCTGGACCACTTGGTGTACCTACTGTAAGCAGGAAATGCCGGATATTGACAGGCTTTATGAGGAATACGGGAAAAACCAGGAAGAGGTGGTGTTCCTTGGTGTGGCCAATCCCCGTACCGAGGAGAACCCGCAAGCATCGGATGTTCCCCAAGAAGAGATCCAGGCCTTTTTAAAAGATAAGGGATACCAGTTCCCGACGGTTTTTGACCTTACGGGGGAGGTTTATGCCGGCTATGGGCTTCGGTCGTTCCCCACGACATTTGTGATCGACCGGGAAGGGAATTTGCTGGGGTATCAGCCCGGCATGATGAGCAAAGAGATTATGCGCCAGGTGATTGAAATGGCGCTGGAGCTTTCGCCCGAGGAATGATCCGGGCCGCTTGATTTGAAAAGAGAAAGGAAATCCATCCATGAGCAAACGCAGGCTTTTAATTGTAGTTGATTATCAAAATGACTTTGTTACTGGCAGTCTGGGCTTTGAAGAAGCTGAACAGATCGAAGAAGCCCTTTGTGAGAAAATCTGTGAGGCCCGCGCGGAAGGCGCCGATCTGCTCTTCACGCTGGATACCCATGAGGAAGACTACCTTGAAACCCAGGAAGGCCGGAAGCTTCCGGTTCCTCACTGCATCCGTGAAACCTCTGGCTGGGAGCTTTGCGAGTCGGCTGCCGCCCTTCGGGAGGGCGCGCCCCTGCTGGAAAAAAGCTCCTTCGGCAGTGCGGAGCTGATCCGGTTTCTACAGGATGGGAAATACGAGTCAGTTGAGCTTTGCGGCGTGGTGACCAGCATCTGCGTGCTTTCGAACGCGGTGCTGGCGAAGGCGGCGCTGCCAGAAGCAGAGATCCTGATCGATGCTCGGGCGACCGCTGATTCCAGCGAAAAGCTCCGGCAGGAAACCTTCGACCTGATGGAACGGCTGCAAATGACGGTGCTCCATCGGGAACAATCGGAGTATAGTCGGCACACTTGAAAATCGGATGCCGATTTTCAAGTCAGGCTTTGCCCGTTCGCGCATAAAATGCGCGGTGCGCCGTCTATGAAGCCCTACCGCATGGCCGCTTCGCGGCCCGCTGCGGCATGATATGCCGCAGTGGTGAAAAGAAGCATTGGCTTCTTTTCAAGTGCGTTGACTATAAGACCTGCCAGATGGCGCTTTCTGGCCGTGAATACAGGTTCTAAGGCGGCTTTTTAGATGAAACCTTAAGGAAGAAAGAAGAATTGGATCATGCAGCAACTCAATTATACAATGCTTTGCGATTATTATGAGCTGACCATGGGCAACGGGTATTTCCTGCATGGTACTCAGGACCAGGTCAGCTATTTTGACCTGTTTTTCCGCTCGGTGCCGGACGGGGGCGGCTTTGCGATTGCCGCCGGTTTAGAGCAGGCCATTGATTATGTGAAAAACCTCCGGTTTACGCCCGAGGATTTGGCGTTCCTGCGCGGGAAGGGGATGTTTTCTGATGGCTTTTTGGATTATCTGGCCCATTTCCGGTTTACCGGGGATATTTATGCAGTGCCGGAGGGGACCCCGGTTTTTCCCAATGAGCCGCTGATGATTGTCCGTGCCCCGGCCATTCAGGCCCAGCTGCTGGAAACCTTCCTGCTGCTTTCCCTGAACCATCAATCCCTGATCGCGACCAAAGCCAGCCGGATTGTCCGTGCGGCGGCTGGACGGCCGGTCATGGAGTTCGGCTCCCGCCGGGCACAGGGAGCCGACGGCGCGATATTGGGAGCGAGGGCAGCCTATATTGCAGGCTGTGCCGGGACAGCCTGCACCCTCTCCGACCAGCTGTATCATACCCCGGCCAGCGGCACCATGGCGCATTCCTGGATCCAGATGTTCGACGATGAATATACCGCGTTCAAGACCTACTGTGAAATTTATCCCCATGACGTCACCCTGCTGGTGGACACCTATAATGTCCTGAAAAGCGGGATCCCGAACGCAATCCGGGCGTTCCGGGAGGTTCTGCTGCCCCAGGGGATTACCAAATGCGCGGTCCGGCTGGACTCGGGCGATATCGCCTACCTGACCCGGAAAATGCGGAAAATGCTGGATGAAGCCGGGTTCCCGCAGTGCCGGATTGTGGTGTCCAACTCGTTGGACGAGCATATTATTGACGCGCTGCTGGTGCAGGGAGCAAAGGTGGACGCTTTCGGCGTGGGGGAACGGATGATTACCTCCAAAAGCTCCCCGGTATTCGGCGGGGTATACAAGCTCTGCGCCGTGGAGGAGGAGGGGGAATTGATCCCGAAAATCAAGATCAGCGAAAATACGGCCAAGATCACCAACCCGCATTTCAAGAAAATCTACCGGCTGTATGAGAATGAAACCGGCAAGGCCATTGCGGACCAGCTCTGCCTGTTTGATGAGAAGATTGACAGCAGCCAGCCGCTGGAGATTTTTGATCCGGACGCGACCTGGAAACGGAAGACCCTGCAAAACTTTACAGCCCGCGAGCTGCTGGTCCCGATCTTCCAAAACGGCGAGTGCGTCTATCAAACGCCGCCAATCGAGGAAATCCGGGACTACTGCAAGGCTCAGCTTGAAACCCTCTGGGACGAGGTGAAACGGTTCGACAACCCGCACCAGTATTATGTGGATCTTTCCCAGAAGCTGTGGGACGTCAAGCATCGCCTGCTGGAGGAGCATCAGAAAAGGTAAACGGGCGACAGTCCGAGCGGCAAGCCGTCAAAGGGCCTTGCGGCTTGATTTTTCCATCCGGAAATGTTATACTGAAATCCAATTCTAAAATTTAGTGAGGAGAAGACATGATGGCAGATCAAAAGAAGATGGTCACCGAGATCACGGCGATGGATACCGATTTTGCCAAATGGTATACCGACGTCGTCAAAAAAGCGGAGCTGGTTGATTATTCCAGCGTGAAAGGCTGCATGGTGATTCGACCGTATGGCTACGCGATCTGGGAAAATATTCAGAAGGATCTGGACGCCCGCTTTAAGGAATTGGGTCACGAGAACGTCTATATGCCGATGTTTATCCCGGAAAGCCTGCTGCAAAAGGAAAAAGACCATGTTGAGGGCTTCGCGCCTGAGGTGGCATGGGTAACCCAGGGCGGGGCCAACAAGCTGACCGAGCGGCTCTGCGTGCGCCCGACCTCCGAAACCCTGTTCTGTGAACATTATAAAAATATTATCCATTCCTACCGGGACCTGCCCAAGCTGTATAACCAGTGGTGCAACGTCGTGCGGTGGGAAAAAACGACCCGGCCTTTCCTGCGGACTTCTGAATTCCTCTGGCAGGAAGGCCATACCATGCACGAAACCGAGGAGGAAGCCCGGGAGGAAACCCTCCGTATGCTGAAATGCTATACGGATTTCTATCGGGAAACCCTCGCGATCCCAGCTGTGACTGGCCGGAAAACCGAAAAAGAGAAATTCGCCGGGGCGCTGGAAACCTATACCGTGGAGCCGATGATGCACAACGGCGTGGCACTTCAGGGCGGGACGAGCCATTATTTTGGGGACGGTTTCGCGCGTGCATTTGACATCACTTATGTGGACCGCAGCAATAAGCTGCAATATCCGTTCCAGACTTCCTGGGGGGTATCCACCCGGATGATCGGCGCTATTATCATGACCCATGGGGACGATAACGGGCTGGTGCTGCCACCGAAAGTGGCTCCCATCCAGGTGGCGGTTATCCCGATCGCGATGCACAAGGAAGGCGTTTTGGAGAAAGCCCGCGAGCTGTGCGGCCGCCTGAAAGGCCTGTTCCGGGTGAAACTGGATGACAGCGACAATTCGCCGGGCTGGAAATTCAGCGAATATGAGATGAAAGGCGTGCCGGTCCGGCTGGAAATCGGCCCGAAGGATATTGAGCAGAACCAGTGCGTTTTGGTCCGGCGGGATAACCGGGAGAAGAACTTCGTCAGCCTGGACAACCTGGAGCAGGAGATCACCCGGGTGCTGGAAGCCGTGCATCAGGGCCTGTACGAACGGGCGCTGGCCAACCTGGAGGGGAAAACGTATACCGCCAGGGACCACGAAGAATTTTTGGATATTGCCGAGAATAAGCCGGGCTTTATCCGTGCGATGTGGTGCGGCGACGAGGCCTGCGAAACGCGCCTGAAAGAGGAAACCGGCGGCGTAAAATCCCGCTGTATCCCGTTTGACGGGGAACCGGTGAGCGATGTCTGCGCTTGCTGTGGGAAACCGGCGAAGCATTTGGTTGTCTGGGGCAAGCAGTACTGATCCGGGGTGTTCAGAAAGAGAAAAAGGGAGGTGGATGACCGTGTCAGCGCAGAATCCGCCTCCTTCTCATTTTGTGTTGGGAGGCGGTTCCGCAGAGTTTTCCCAAAAAACCCGGGCGGAAAAAAGCTATTACTTCAGCCGGATCGGCCTGGTTTTAATTTTGCAGGCCCTGCTTTCCTATTTTTCACTGCTGGTTCTTTTGCTGCTGGCAGAAGGGGTAGAGTGGGGGATTTCCCTGGTGTCCGGGATCCCGGCCGAAGAATTGGCCCGGCCGGACTGGGTTGGGATTTTGTTCGGGATGCTGTCCATGGGGATCGGGAGCGTGGGATCCGGGCTTTATTTTTCCCGCCGTTTAGAGCTGGAGCCAAGAGAGTGGTTTTCCCATGAGAAGGCCTTCCCGATCTGCCAGGTGGTGGTTGGGACAATGGCCTGCCTGTTTGCCAACCAGCTGGGCGGGCTGTTGGTCTTCTTACTGGATTCAGGGCTGAACCAGCTGGGCTGGACGTTTTCACTTTCGGCAGTATCGTCGGAAGGGGATTTGGCCGGCAGTGTACTCTTGTTTTTGTATACTGCTGCGGCAGCGCCGGCAACCGAGGAATTCCTTTGCCGCGGTGTGCTGCTGCGAAGCCTTCAGCGGGCAGGCGGGAAGGTGGCGATTGTTTTTTCGGCGTTGTTTTTTGCCCTGCTTCATGGGAATTTTTCACAGGGGATTCCCGCCTTTTTGATTGGGCTGCTGCTGGGCTATTTTGCCCTGCGGGGTGAAACGCTGTTCCTGGTGATCCTGATCCATCAGCTTAACAACCTGCTGGCATTGTTTTTGTCTGCCCTCCCGGGGAACCTTTCTGCCGGATGGAGCTGGGCGTTCAGCATTGCAGGGGCGGTGGCGCTGGGACTGGGGATCTGGTATGAATGGCCGGTTCTGCGCCAGCTTTTCCGTGAAAAGGCTTCTCCAGGCAGTGTGCAGCTGCTGTTTTCGGCCTGGTCGGTGGCGGCTGCTTTGCTGTTTTTCGGGGCGCAGGCGCTGGGGAGCCTTCAGCGGGTTTAGCTTGGAGCATTGGAGCAGGTCTGGCTATGCGGCGGAAAGGCATTGAAAATGCCGGGAAGTCTGTGTATAATGAATTTGCAGCGGCATTTCCAGTGGGTATCTGGGAAATGTTCAAAGTCAAACCATCCTTTCCCGTCCGAAACGGGCGGCTGCGATAATAAAGGACGGCGGACAGTTTTGCTGTATTCTGCTGCGGCGGCCTATTTTTAACGGATTATTTTGAAACGGGTTTACATCAAAACCTGAAAATGGGAGGACATTATGGCGACAAATATTTTAATCGGGCTTTCCGGAGGCCCCAGCGTAGCGATCAACGCTTCTCTGGCCGGGATTATGGAAGCGGCCGTCACCTCCGATAGGATCGGCTGTATTTATGGAAGCCGTCATGGCATTCAAGGCGTTCTTCATGGAGATGTCATCAGCCTGGAACCTTATTGTACCCCCAGACAGCTGGAAATCCTTTGCCAGACGCCGGCTATGGCGCTGGGTTCCTGCCGGAGGAAGCTGCGGCAGGAGGACCTCCCTCATATTGAAGCGGTGTTCCGCCAGTTTGGGATTGGGCAGTTTTATTATATTGGCGGGAATGACTCCATGGATACGGTGCTTCAGCTGGACCGGTATTTTAAGTCCCAGGGAAACGGCGTGCAGGTGATCGGGGTCCCCAAAACGATTGACAATGACCTTCCCGTAACCGATCATACGCCGGGGTTTGGGTCGGCGGCGAAATACCTTTACCATACGATGAGCGAAATCATTCGGGACAGCGAAATTTATCCGGTGAAAAATGTCGTGATTGTCGAAATTATGGGCCGGAATTCCGGCTGGCTGACGCTGGCAGGCGGGCTGTCCCATTTCCTGGGGAATCCCCTTCCCCAGATCATTGCGCTGCCGGAAACTCCGTTTGATGAAACGGAGTTCGTTTCCCGGGTCTGCAGCTTGCTGGAGGCACAGAATACGGTAATCTGCGCAGTCAGCGAGGGGATCCGGGACAAAAGCGGCGAATATATCGGGATGTCGGCCAAGAGCGGTGTGGTCGATAATTTTGGGCATACTTATCTCAGCGGTGTGGGAAAATATCTGGAAGCGCTGGTGATGAACAAGATCGGCTGCAAGGTGCGTTCCATTGAGTTAAACGTGATGCAGCGGTGTTCCTCCCATCTTGCCTCCAAAACCGATCTGGAGGAAGCCCGGGAGATTGGCCGCGCTGCCGTGCAGGCCGGGCTGGAGGGGGAAAGCGGTGTGACCCTAACTTTCCGGCGGGTCAGCAATGCACCTTACCGGGTGGAGATCGGCTCTACCGATGTGGCGAATATTGCCAATCTTGCCAAGGATGTGCCGGAGGAATGGCTGGATTTGGAAAACCCGGCGGTTCAAAAAGAAATTGCGGACTACCTTCTCCCGCTGATGCAGGGCGAGCTTTCGCCCATCCGGGATGAAACCGGCCTTCCGCTTTATATTCAGATGCAATGAAGCAGCGCCGGTTTTTATGTATCCTTTGCTGTTCCTACCTGCTGGCCGTGCTGCTGGCAGGCTGCACCCTGGCTGGGAAAGAAAAGCCGTCGGACAGTTTCAGGCTTCCGGCAGGCTGTTCGGAATATGGACGGCGGCAGCTTTCCGGCTTGGAGGCCCAGGCCTACGACCAGATCCTGCCGGCTTTGTTTGAAGGGAAAACCACGGTGTTCCTTCCCCAACTGGGAGAGGAAAACCTGCGCCGCGTGATGGTTGCCCTGTTTGCAGATCTGCCGGTGGTTTCCTGGGTAGGAAATGAATACAGCTTTGCCAGCCTGGCCGGCCGGACGGTGCTCTGGCTTTCTTACGAGCTGGACCGGGAGGAAATTGCCGAGCGCCTGATCGAGCTGGATCAGGCGGCGGAGGATTTCGCGGGGGATATTGACCCCAGTCTGCCGGCTTTCGATCAGGCGCATCTGATTTATGACCGCCTGGCGGAAGAGGTAGCCTATGACCTGGACGCGCCCCGCACGAATGAACTGGCCGGAGCCCTGCTCGACCGCCGGGCAACCTGCAAGGGGATCGCGCAGGCCTATCAGTATCTGCTGGAGCGGCGGGGGATTGAAACCCTAATGGTTTACGGTGAAACCAGCCAGCCCCATGCCTGGAACATTGTCCGGCTGGAAGGTGTGTACTATTTGGCGGACCCGACCTGGGGGAACGGGCAGGTCGCAGACGGGCCGCGTTATGTCAACCATGAATACCTCCTTCAGGATGAGGAGCGCTTTTCCGCCACGCATACCCCGTTCGATGAAGGGGAAAACTATCCTTTGCCAGAATGCTTCAGCCGCGCCCAGAATTATTTTGTCCGGACGGGGACGCTGGTTTCAGAGGGGGATGGGGAGCAGGCTGCCTGTACGCTGGAAGAGGCGCTGGCCTCAGCGGCACAGCAGAATGCGGCGCATGGGGGGAAAACACTCCAGATTGCGTTTGCGGATCCCACGCTGGCCAGCCATCTGATGGAAACCCGGATCCAGACCGGGGACGCTGACCAGTTGGCCCGGGAGCTGGCCGAAAGGCAGGGGTACCGCGTACTGGGGCGGACTTATTCCGAAACCACGCAGACGTTAAGCTATCTGCTCGAATAGCGTTTTGCCTGTTTTTATAGTATCAATCAGAAAAGAGGAACTACATCTATGTGCGGTTTTGTCGGTTTTACCGGGGAGTGCGCGGAAAAAAGCCAGGTGCTCTCGGCTATGCTGAAAAAAATCATTCACCGCGGCCCTGATTCCCAGGAAAGCTATCTTTCCGATGGGATTGCGCTCGGGTTTGCCCGGCTTTCCATCATTGACCTGGAGGGCGGTACACAGCCGATCCTCAACGAAGACGGCAGTATGGCGCTGGTGTTTAACGGTGAGATCTACAATTTCCAGCCCCTGCGGGAGGAGCTGCTGGCGGCAGGCCATCAGTTCAAAACCCATACGGATTCCGAGGTGCTGCTCCATGGCTATGAGGAGTGGGGCACAGAGCTGCTGCGGCGCCTGCGCGGGATGTTCGCTTTTGCTATCTGGGACGGGAAAGAACAGAAGCTGTTTGGTGCGCGGGACCATTTCGGCATCAAGCCGTATTATTACGCCCGGATGGGGGAAGCCTTCCTGTTCGGCAGTGAGATCAAAAGCTTCACGCCGCATCCGGATTTCCGGCTGGAGCTGAACGAGGAGCGTTTGCCGGACTACCTGACCTTTTCTTGTGTACCGGGTTATGATACCATGTTCCGGAATGTGCATAAGCTGCCGCCCGGGCATTATTATGAGTATCAACAGGGCCGGCTGGAAATTTGCCGGTACTTTCAGCCTTCTTATGAGATGGATTCCTCCCGGCCCTTCGAAAGCTATGTGGATGAGATTTCCAAGGTGTTCAAGGAAAGTGTGCAGGCGCATCGGATTTCGGATGTGGAAGTCGGTTGTTTCCTGTCCTCAGGGGTGGACTCCAGCTTTGTAGCCGCCGAGCTTTCCAAGCTGCAAAAGGTGAAAACCTATACGATCGGCTTTGCGGAGGAAAAATACAGCGAGGCCGCAGACGCCCGGATGCTGGCGGATGAGATCGGGGTGGAAAACTTTGAGCAGCGGGTTTCCAGCGAGGACTATTTTGCTTCGGTGGGAGAGGTGCAGTATCATTTGGATGAGCCGCTGGCGAACCCCAGTGCAAACCTGCTGTATTTCGTATCCAAACGGGCGGCGGAGGATTTGAAGGTGGTGCTCTCCGGCGAAGGTGCGGACGAGATGTTCGGCGGCTATAATGTTTATAAGGAGCCGCTGGCTGTCCGCCGTTTTCAGAAGAAGGTCCCGGGCTTTTTGCGGAAAGCCGCCGCGGGGATTGCGGCGCGGATGCCGGATTTTAAGGGGAAGAATTTCCTGATCCGGGCTTCCCAGCCGATCGAGGAGCGGTATATCGGGAACGCGAATGTGTTCAAAGTGGGGGAGCGGGATCAGTACCTGAAAAACAGCTATCCTTCCCAGCTGCCCCAGGCCTATACCCGGCCGTTTTACGAGCAGGCTAAAGGATATGACGATATCAGCAAGATGCAGTATATGGATCTGCATGTCTGGATGGTGGATGAGATCCTGCTCAAGGCGGATAAGATGAGCATGGCGCATTCCCTGGAGCTGCGGGTGCCGTTTTTGGATACGGAGATATTCCGTACGGCCCGGAAGCTTCCGCCGGAATATAAGGTCAGCGCTGAAAATACCAAGCTGGCACTTCGGGCTGCGGCTGGCCGGGAGATGAACCCGGTCAGTGCAAACCGCCGGAAACTGGCCTTTCCGGAGCCGCTCCCCGAATGGCTGAGGGAGGAGCGTTACCAGGAGCTGATCCGTTCCTATTTTACCAGTGAAACAGCTCAGAAATATTTCCGGACGGACCGTCTGCTGGCCCTGCTGGAGGAGCACCGGGCCGGACAGCGCAATAATTCCATGAAAATCTGGACGGTGTTTTCCTTCCTGAAATGGTACGAACAGTTCTTCACCCTGAAACGGTAATACGGTTTCTTGATAAAAAGATGTTAATCTTTTTATCGCGGCGGGATACGCCGCCGGACCGCATTCTGATTCCCAATAAAAGAATTTGAAGGCCCTCGGAAACGGGGGCCCTCTTTTTGCACAGGCCGGAGGTATTTCCTTTCCCAGCAGCTTCAAAACGACAAATCACGCAGTCTTCCGGGGGTATAATGGAAGACGTTCTGCGCCTGATAAGGCGCGGCAGATGCTGAATTGGAAAAGGGAGAGGATCGGAATGCTGGAAAATCACAGCAAGAGGGAAAACAGGCCGGAATGGAAGCGGGAAATTCCCCGCAGTCTGGGGGAATTGGGACAATCGGTTTACCGGATGATGCAGGAGGAATATCCCGAGCGGGTGCGGGAGCTGGCAGCGGAAGGGACGCTGGTCCAGCGCCTGCACGAACGGGAAAAAGAACTGCGCGAGAAAAAGCTGGAGCTGCTGCAGGATCTGACTCGCCGTTACCCCCGTCCGCTGACGGAGAACTTCGGGACGGTGGTCCGGCATATCCGCCGGTTGGAAATCCAAGCCGAGGAGCTGCTGGCGGAGGAAATCCTCCAGCCGGTTTAAGAGGGGGCCCATGCTTGGCCGGAAATATGGTCGGCATACCCTCAAATCGATACCTGATTTGAGAGGGTCAGGCTTTGCCTGGCATAAAATGCGCTGTGCGCCGTCTATGAAGCCCTACTGCATGGCCGCTTCGCGGCCCACTGCGGCATCATGCCGCAGTGGTGAAAAGAAGCATTGGCTTCTTTTCAAGTGCGCTGACTATAGGCAGTCCAGGGAAAAAGCTGAGTTTTGGAATATTTTATAACAAACATTTGGAAATTGTTGGATATTGTTGAAAATCCAATAAAAAAATATGAATAAAGTTTGACAAATTTCGCAAAGCGAGTATAATGGAAGTATCATCTTGAAGGAGGCATTTACCATGGACAACAATGTACAATTTGATGCGCAGGACATTGAAAAGAGCAAAGGCTTGGTATGGCTGAGCTATCTGGGTATTTTCTTTTTGATCCCGATGCTGGCGAATAAGGATTCGGCTTATACCCGCTTCCATGTCAACCAGGGTCTGGTCCTGTTCCTGTCGGAACTGGTTCTGTCTATCGCTTTGAATGTCCTGGCTGTCATTCTGACCATGGCTGTTCCGGTTCTCGGCATCGTCATTTCCCTGCTTTCCGGTCTGATCTACCTGGCTCTGTTTATCTTTGCCATCATGGGAATTATCAACTCGGTTCAGGGCAAAGCAAAACAGCTTCCGATTATCGGGAAAATCCAGATTCTCAAATAAGAATGGGCAAACAGCAAAAAACAGCGGCGGAATTTCCGCCGCTGTTTTCCTGTCCTCACTGGTTAGTCTGTGATCTGCATTTCCGCAAAAAACTGCGGGCGATGGAAGCTTGGGTATTCCCAGTCAATTTTCGTATAGCTCCCAAAATGCGGGAATTCCGTTTCATCGCCGCATTTGAAGAAATTGCCCCGGATGACGCTTCCGGTTTCAAATGGGCTGGGGCCATAGACCCCTTCGATGAGGGAAAGGGGGATCATCAGTTCATACCCCCAAAAGCCCTCCCCCCGGACGACCTTGGGGAGCGGATGCTCCAGCCCCATATCAGCGATGGTTTCCCGTTCTTCTACGCAGCTTCCATAACAGCAGAGAAGCGCCCCGTTCGCGTTGCCCTCGAAGTTGATGTAGCCCGTATCCGGCAGGTCTGGGCGGAAGTTCGCGAAAAATTCCAGGCAGCTGTCCCGGCATACGCCGGTGTTCTGTTCGGTGAAGGTGGCGCGGGGGTTTTCTTCCTCACAGGTCAGGCGGAGTGCAAAGCCCTGGTCTTTGATAAAGCAGAGGACTGCCCGGGTGACCGGGCGGTAGTCCCCTCCCCAGTTGTAAATGTCTACCAGCGCCGTGTTCCCCTGATCCAGCTCATCCATCGAAGCGATTGTTTTGATCTGATACATATGCAGCACCCTTTCTTCCATGTGTTTTACACGAGTTTTGACTTTTTCATTATCGCACATTTCCCCAGGAAAGTCCATGGGGATTTATCCTGTTTCAGGGCTGTTTTATAGTCAACGCGCTTGAAAAGAAGCCAATGCTTCTTTTCAACACTGCGGCA
>CANAQK010000022.1 GCA_947363605.1 uncultured Clostridia bacterium
TTCAGGCAGACTGCGTTCATTTTCCTTGCCATACGGCAAGGATGCCTGCCAAAAACGGCCTTGCCCGCCCGAAAAATCCCTCGGGCATCCGGCATCCTCTGATTGTACATACAGGTTCTTATATCCCAGAATCAAATTTTGACGATTTCACCGTAAACCTCGCCGGAGCAGTGCGCCGCGTTGGCTTCGTCCGTGTCGAGATGCATCGCGGTGGCGAATTTTTCACTGACGCGGACCACCACATCGCCCAGGATCATGCTGCGGTCGCCGGTTTCAATCTTCACCCAGACCACTTCTTTGTCCGAAACGCCCAGCTCCTTGGCGTCCTCCGGTGTGGTGTGGATATGGCGTTTCGCCACAATCACCCCTTCGCTCAGCTCGACTTCACCACAGGGGCCGACCAGTTTGCAGGGCGCGCTTCCGGCGATATCCCCGGATTCGCGGATGGGCGGGTTCAGGCCGAGGGCGCGTGCGTCGGAGAGTGAAACCTCCACTTGGGTGCTGGGGCGCTCCGGCCCGAGGATGCTCATGCTCAGCTGGCCGCGGGGGCCTACAACGGTGACTTTTTCATTAGTGGCGAACTGCCCCGGCTGGGACAGGTCTTTTTTGTGGGACAAAGCGGCGCCTGCGCCGAACAGGGTTTCCAGATCTGCCTTGGTAACATGAAGATGCCGTGCAGAAGTTTCGACTAAAATTTTCATTTCAAACTCCATTCTCCCGTATTCTGCCGGGGATCCGGCGAAAACAGGGAATTTTTCTTTTATTATAATACAATGGAATTTGCTTTTCAACTGTTTTTATGCTATAGTAAACGCACTTGGCCAATTCAACAGGCCAAGTGCGTAAGCGACGGTATCAAACAGATCAGCCGAAACCGGAGAAGCATCAGGTATGTAGCATTTGACATCCTGTGCTTGAAACTTCCTTCTAAAAACGGAGGGCTATTCCGGACGGCGTCCCAGCCCGAAGCTGACGGTCAGCGCATTGTCGATCCGGTTCATGGAACTGCTGTCGAGTTTCCCCATTTTTTCTTTTAAACGTTTTTTATCTATGGTTCGGATCTGTTCGAGCAGAACGATCGAATTTTTTTGCAGGCCGCTGCTCTGGGTGGAAAGCTCGATATGGGTGGGCAGCCTGGCTTTTTCATGCTGGCTGGTGATCGCCGCGGCGATCACGGTGGGGCTGTATTTGTTGCCTACGTCGTTTTGTACAATCAACACAGGACGGATCCCGCCCTGCTCGCTTCCTACGACTGGGCTTAAATCTGCGTAATAGATTTCTCCCCGGCGTATTGACACGTTGATTCACGCTCCTTTATTTTTCAGAATAGTGGGGCCGGCTGTTTGTAGTTTGGGGTAAATCTGCTGATTTTATACAGTCCTGTTTTTGAAACAATCGGGAAATCGGCCGGTATTATTCTGTATTCTGCGTTCTTCCCCCTATTTGGGAAGAACGCGCGGGGCAATCGGCCCCGCAGAGCATTCTATGCCCGCGCGAACCGCTTTGACAGCGGCGTGGAGCCAGACGAAATTGGAAAAGGAGGAAACCAGATGGAATTTTCTTGGAGTATGGGCAAAACGGATTTTGAAGGCAGCTTCTTTGTTCGAAAAAAAGTTTTTATGGAGGAGCAGGGCTTTCATGATGAGTTCGATTCGACGGATGAAACAGCCTGGCATCTGACAGTCTGTCAATCCGGCGGGCCGGTTGCCGCGGCGCGGATCTTCCCGGAAGGGGAGGGTTCCTGGCATTTCGGACGGATCTGCGTCCTGCCGGAATATCGGGGGGCCGGCCTGGGAAGGAAGATCATGGAACAGCTGGAGGAAAAGGCGGCAGCGTTCGGGGCGAAAAGGTTTGTGCTTTCGGCGCAGAAGCAGGCCCGGGGATTTTATGAGAAGCTGGGATACCGGCAGGAGGGGGAGGAGTATTTGGACGAGCACTGCCCCCATGTCTGGATGGTGAAGGAAGCACCCCGCCAAAGTTCAAAGATTGTTTAGATTTCAAATTTGACAAAAATTGGTTTATTCTTTATAATAGAAAGCATAATAGAGATGAAAGAGGATACCGGGCAGAAGCTCAGCAGGGCAGGCTTTTGTCCTTTGCAGAAATTGGAAGAGAGGAGAATCCCCGCAGCCCTGGGGGAATAGGATGCAGAATGAATGAAGCGGAAAAGAAGTTTTTGTGCTATAAAGGCAAGCCGCTGGTCCGCAGCGGGAACATAATCTATTATGGCAGCATGACAGACGAATACGTCTGTATGCTTCAGATTATAGATCAGGCGAAGCTTGACGGTGAGGAGATCGCCAATAATGTGATTGTCCAGCTGATGCGCACCGGCAAGGAGATCAAGCCTCAGGATATTATCGTGAAGAAGAGTGAGAAGGTCGGGTTATATCCGGCGTTGGATATCGCGTCGATCTGGCTGAAAAAGGCGCTGAACTAGGAACCTGGACCCGCAGCCATTGAACGCTGTCCAGGCGGCTTTTGGCTCCCGTTCCCCCGGCACAGGATTCTCTGCGCCGGGGGAATTTTTGCAGGGGGTTCCCTTGCGGGGGCTTGCAGCATTAAGCGGGCTGCTGCCTGGCAACGAAGATCACGAAGCCAGCGGCTGCTTCAGCACCGCAAAACATGGCAGATATTACTTCCGGCCTTTCAGTTCGGAAGTAATATGTTGGTACTACTATAAAAAAGGAATCCTTTGCCGATCATGATAGGGCATACCTTTATTGATGCGGTGACGGCTGTGCAGATATTAGCAACATCTATTGTTCCCGGATTATATGAAACAATGTGCGGGATGTAAGAGCCTGTTCAAGAGCTCAGCGTGTACGGGATGGCGGATGGATTTTTTGCCCCGCAAGGCAAAAAACGCGGGATCCTTGCCGGATTCCGAGGAGTTTTATAGTCAACGCACTTGAAAAGAAGCCAATGCTTCTTTTCAACACTGCGGCATCATGCCGCAGTGGGCAGCGCAGCGGCCATGCGGTAGGGCTTCATGGACGGCGCGCAGCGCATTTTATGCCAGGCACAGCCTGACTCTCAAATCGGGCGCCGATTTGAGGGTGTGGCCGACTATAACGCGGCCAAAGCGGAAAATACACCGCCAAGATCTGCGCCGAGAGAGTTGAAACAGGCTCTAAACTATTGGCAAATCCCGAAATGCGAAAAGGAGTGGGGCTTTTCCAACGAACGAAAATACGGCGCATTTAAGGAAAAGGAGTTCTTTTCCTATGTCTGCCGCAAAATCCTTACAAAATCAGCAAAAAATAAACAATATCCCCGCCGGATGGGCTCCGGCATATAGAAAGGACGGATCATGATGGAAATTTCTTCTTATGTGGATGGGATCCTGGGCACTCTCTCCGAGCTGACGGCGATCCATTCCCCAACAGGCTATACCAAAGACGCTGCGGACTATGTCCTCCATACCCTGGAGCAGCTGGGTTATGCGCCGGAGCAGACCCGTAAGGGCGGTGTACTCTGCTGTTTGGGCGGGCCGGAAGGCTCGGAAGGGCTGCTGCTTTCGGCGCACGTGGACACGCTGGGCGGGATGGTTGCCGAGGTCAAGGCAAACGGGCGGCTTCGGCTGGCTTCCGGCGGGTTTGCAAATCCCAATACCGAGGCGGAAAACGTGACCATTATCACCCGGGAAGGTAAACGTTATGAGGGAACCTATCAGCTGAATAACGCGTCAATCCATGTCAATAAGGACTACCGTACCGAAAAGCGGGACAGCACGACGATGGAAGTGGTGATCGATGAAGCTGTCTCCTCCAAGGAGAGCACCCTGGCGCTGGGTATCCAGCCGGGGGATATCGTCTGTTTCGACCCTCGTACCCGGGTAACGGCCTCCGGTTATATCAAAAGCCGGTTTTTGGACGATAAGCTGAGCGCGGCAATCCTGCTGGGCTATGCGCGGTATCTCAAGGAGGAGGGGGTTTCCCTTTCCCGCCGGGTTTACCTGCATTTTACGGTTTATGAGGAATGCGGGCATGGCGGCTCCGGCTCTGTCCCGGCGGATGTGACGGAGATGCTGGCCGTGGATATGGGCTGTGTGGGCGAGGGCCTGCTTTGTGATGAGCGGATGGTGTCCATCTGCGCGCGGGACAGCGCCGGGCCCTATCATTATGACATGACCACCCGGCTGATCCAGCTGGCGAAAGAAAACGGGCTGAATTACGCGGTAGACGTTTATCCGAATTATGGGTCGGACGCGGACGCGGCCGTCAGCGCCGGGAATGACCTGCGGCACGCCCTGATCGGCCCGGGGGTTTATGCATCCCATGGCTATGAGCGTTCCCATCGGGACGGGGTGGAGAACACCTTCCGTTTGCTCTGCCTGTATGCGGTTTGAGCCAATGCAGGAGCTTTTACACGAAAAGCAGGATCTCTGGACCCATTTGGGTCGGACAGACCGTCCGATTTTTCTGTACGGCATGGGGGATGGGGCGGAGAAAATCCTTTCCGTGCTGGAACGACGGGGCGTTTCCATTGCGGGATTTTTCGCCAGTGACGAATTTGTCCGGGGGCACTCCTTCAAGGGGCATTTAGTGCGGAAATACAGCGAGGTCCGCGCGGAGCATCCGGATCTGGTCGCGCTGCTGGCCTTTGCAATCGACTATGAACCGATGCTTTCCCGCCTGAATCAGATCGATAAAGAATGCGAGTTTTACGCGCCGGATGTCCCGGTGATCCCGATGGATGAGCAGGTCTTTGACCTGGATTACCTGCGGCGGCATGAGCCCGAGCTGGATGAGGTCTATCACCGGCTGGCGGATGAACAGTCCCGGCGGGTATTCCGGGATGTGCTGGACTATAAGATCAGCGGGAAAATCCGCTATCTGCGGGGCTGTGAAACCGAAACCGCCGAGGCTTACCGGCTGCTGGAGCTTTCTCCCGGGGAAGCCTATGTGGACTTGGGCGCGTATAACGGGGATACCGTGCGGGAGTTTTTACGGTACTGCCCCTCTTATGAACGGATTATCGCCTTTGAGCCGGACAGCCGGAATTTCCGGAAGCTGACTGCCTATCTGAAGGAATCCAGGGTAGAACGGGCAAAGGCATATCCGTTCGGCGCTTGGAGCGAACCAGGCACCTTGTATTTCAAGGGCGGGAAGGGCGGCCGGAACTCCATGCTTTCCAAGGAGGGCAGCCGCGCGGTTGAGGTAGATACGGTGGACCGGGTCTGTACGGGCCGGGTCAGCCTGCTCAAGCTGGATGTGGAAGGGGCGGAATCGGAAGCTGTCCGGGGCGCCTCCTGTACCATCCGGGAGCAGAAGCCCAAAATCATGCTGAGCGCTTATCATAAAAATGAGGACCTGTTTGCGCTGCCTTTGCAGATTCTGGAACTGAATCCGGCATACCGGGTCTATTTGCGGCATCATCCTTATGTCCCGGCTTGGGAAACCAATTTTTATTTTATTTAGGGCTTGACAACCCTGCCCGGATCGGGTATAATAAACAAGCATCTTGAAGGAAGATGCTTCTGGAGAAGTCGCCTAGCCCGGTTTATGGCGCACGACTGGAACTCGTGTATGGGTTAATAGCTCATCGAGGGTTCGAATCCCTCCTTCTCCGCCAACGGTTTCAAAGCCGAACATAAAAAAACGCTTCGGATTTTCCGAAGCGTTTTTTTATCATCAGGAAATTCCAAAAGCAAGGTAAAGGGGATGGCAGAATGCCGGATTACAAAGCGATGTACTATCATTTGGCGGGCCGGATGGCAACAGCGATAGATGCGCTGGAGGCCACTACGAACGCCCTTTCGGATATTACCCGGAAGCTTAAGCTGGCCCAGCAAACCACCGAAGAGATGTTTATCGGTGGAGATGAGGAGGAAGAGTAGGCGGGGGCTTCAGATATGCTATAGAGATTCAGCAGGAAACGGGTTGGCTGGTTTTTTGTTTGAGGAGGTATAGAGGCTTGAAAAAGCGAATCGCTGCGGCAATAATAGGGTTCAGTCTGCTGCTGGCAGGCTGCCAGGTGAATCAGACGGAAAATCCCTCCATAGCGAATGATATACAGCCCGATATGGATCCCACTTGAGAAACCTTGATCCGTTATCTAACGGATTGCTGGGGATATCGCGAGGGTGTTTACCGATTTGTTTTTGATGCGGTTATTGAACTGAATCATGGGGGATACAGCGTGTTCAAGGTATACTCCTCGGAAGATGAATATTTAAATTCATTCGCGATTTCCCTTCCGGAGAAAAAGGTCTATGTATCAGATGGAAAGGGCGAGTGGGTTGAAGATATCAATCCCGGCCCTTGGACGAAATGGGAATAGGGGATCTTCCCTATTCCCAATAAACCGCTGAAGAAACCGCCGGGCAGGAGATTCCTGTCCGGCGGTTTCTTCAGATCAGCCCGGCAATGATGCTGTCCGCACCGAATTTAAACGCGCCGTAAATGGCGGAGTTGGTATAAAGCGGGGCTTTTACCCAGGAGCGTACCGGATGCGGCCCGTTGAAGCAGCGGTAGATCTCCTCAAAAAAGACATCGCCGAAGCGGGAATATTCGCCGCCGATAATGGCCGCTTCCACATCCAGCGTGTAGGCTAGGTTGGCGATCAGCTGGCCGAAGGTCCGGCCCATGTACCGCCCGAAATCCTGGCAGAACTCATCCCCTTTTAGGGCGGCGTCGATCAGGGTGTCCAAAAAATAATCCCCGGAGGCGAACCGTTCCGCTAAAATGGAGTGCTGGGCTTCTTCAGCATACTGGCTCAAAAAGCTGCGGATCCCTTTGCCGGAGGCGATCTCCCCAATATAGCAGTAAACCCCGGTCAGCTCATTATAGACCCAGGAGAACTCCATCTCACCGGCCGCGCGGTTCCGCCCTTCGTAAAGCTCGCCATTCAGGATGATCCCGGCGCTGACATCGAAGCCGGCCCAGAAGAAGATCAGGCTGTCGGCCTCTTTGCCCACGCCGAAGTGTTTTTCTCCAAGCGCGGCGAGGTTGATATCGTTCATGACGACGATTTTATCTTTGAAATAAGGCCGGAAAACATCTGCCAGGTTGATAATTTCGCCGCTGTACATACAGCGGAAGTCGATATGGTCCTCATCATAGCGGGAGGTAGGCGCCGTTAAAACCAGCCGGCCGATTTTATGCACATCAATTTCGTTCTTGCGGAAAATGCGGTTCAGCGCCTCGGGCACATAATTAAAAATGACAGCTGCGCTGTAATCGCAGGGGAGTTCAATGTTATCGGTGAAAATAGGCTCGCAGTAGAGGTTGCAGACGGCCACGGAAATCTTGTTCCGGGTGATATAGCTGATGAAGTCCAACGCCAGGACGTACTTAAAATCCTTATTAAAATCCACCAGCATCGGTTTTTTTCCAACGCAGGTTTCGCTGAACCCGATTTCGGTGAGCAGGTCCATCTGAATCAGCTCAGTAACATTGGCAGAAACCGTCGGCTTGCTGATTTTGAGCACCTTGGAAAGGTCTGCGCGGGAAATAGGGCCGTTTTTAATGATATAATCAATAATGGCACGCTGATTATTTTTTTTCAGCAGGGTTTGATTTCCGGCATCCATACGGCGGGTCCTCCTTCTAGTAAGGTTCTATTACATTTAGTATAGGCCACCTGGCAAGGGATTGTCAAGTGCGGGGGAGAAAAGAACGTACGCGTTTCATAAAAAAGCAGTATCATGAAAAGTTCAAGGGTTTCCGCACTGTCCCGCACCCCGTCCCCTTTTCTTTGATCGCTCAAAGGAAAGGGGAGGAAAGAAAACCGCCCAGGGCGGGATCCACACCCCCACATGGCAGACGGCGCACAGCGCATTTTATGCGCGAACAGGCAAGGCCGGACCCTCCAATCGGGTACCGATTTGAGGGTGTGCCGACTATAAAGTTTGATTCTTTTTATGAGACAGGCGTGAGAAGAGAAGGGAATTCCTTTTCGCCGTCCGGCAGCTTTTCTGCGATCAGGAATTTGATTTTGATCCCCTCCGCCGAATACATCTCCTCGTGTTCGGTCCGGAAATTGGGCTCAAACCCGCTTTTATGCAGATCCTCCGTGCGGTATCGGATGCGGAAGCCGCTCTCTTCAAAATAACGCACCGAATGTGTGAACAGCTCGTCATCGTCGGTTTTGAACCAGATTTCCCCGCCGTTGGGCAGGAAAGCCCGGTATTTGGCAAGCTGGCGGGAGTGGGTCAGCCGTTTTTTATACTGTTTGGGCTTGGGCCAGGGGTTGCAGAAATTGATGAAGATCCGCTCCGCCTGATCCTCCGGGGAGAGGAAGAGGTCGATCCGGGTAATATCGAAAATAGTCATCCGCAGGTTGCCGATCTCGCGGCCGGCCTCAAAATAAGCGGACTGGATTTTCCGCCGGCCAACACCCAGCACATCCGTGCTCAGGTCCACTCCCAGGAAATTCCTGTCCGGATGTGCCAAGGCCGCCTGGGCCAGGAAGCCGCCTTTGCCGCAGCCCAGCTCCAGCCAGAGCGGCTGGGGAACCGCAAATTCTTCCGCCCACCGGCCCCGGCGGGGGGATGGGTCCGGGATATAAAACGGGCAGACAGCCAGCTCCGGCTTTGCCCACTTTTTAGTACGCATTCGCATTCAGATCCAGTTCCTTTCTGTATCGGGTTTCCCTGCCGGAGGGGACTTCTGCTCCATCGGTTTCTTTCCATAAAGACAGGCAGGAATAATTCAGCGCCGCCGGGGGGAATACAGTATTATAGGATAGAGGATTTCAGGCGGGTTGTCAACCGGGCGTAATGTCTGCCCCGCGCCGGAAAAAGAAAACCGCTGGGGCCGGTTCGGCAAACTGTCCAGTTCGGCAGGGGGAAACAGACGGAATTTTTGCGGATGGGGTCGGAATTTGGCTCTTGACAAACTCGAGGGAATCCAGTATAATAACAAATGTAAAGTTTTTGGCTTTACACAATAGGCGAGGAGGCGGCGGAATGAGCAAGAACCTGGACGTTGCGGTCCTGTTGGATTTTTACGGCGAGATGCTGACCGAAAAGCAGCGGGATGCGATCGACCTTTATTATAATCAGGATCTTTCCCTCGCAGAAATCGCCGAGCATGAAAATATCACCCGGCAGGGTGTACGGGACTCGATCAAACGCGGCGAGGTATTTTTGTTCGAGCTGGAGGATAAGCTCCGGATGTTCGACCAATATATCGAAACCATGAAGTCGTTCCAGGAGGTCCGTTATGTGCTCGAACGGATCCAGAAAGAAAACAGTACCTATCACTACTCCCACGCGATTGATGAAAATATCAGCCAGGCGCTGGGGATTATTGAAGATTATCTGAAGAAAAATTCCTGATTACAGGCGAAAGGAAGGAACGCTCTTGGCCTTTGAATCCCTTTCCGACAAGCTGTCCAACGCGTTTAAGCGGCTCCGCTCCAAGGGGAAGCTGAACGAGGCGGATATCAAGGACGCAATGCGTGAAGTCAAAATGGCGCTGCTGGAAGCGGACGTCAGTTATAAAGTGGTGCGGGATTTTGTCAAAACCGTCAGCGAACGTGCCGTCGGCGTAGAAGTGCTGGAAAGCCTGACCCCGGCGCAGCAGGTGGTCAAAATCGTCAATGATGAGCTCTGCACTCTGATGGGCGGGCAGAACCAGCGGATCCAGATGCCCTCCAAGCCGCCCTGTATTATTATGATGTGTGGGCTTCAGGGCGCCGGGAAAACCACTCACGCCGCCAAGCTGGCGAAATATTTCCTCAAGCAGGGGCATCGGCCCCTGCTGGCTGCCTGTGACGTTTACCGTCCGGCAGCGATCGACCAGCTGAAGGTGGTCGGGGAACAGGCTGGTGCGGCTGTATTCGAGATGGGCCAGGGGAATCCAGTCCGGATTGCAGCGGAGGCTGTGAAGCACGCCAAGGACCACGGCAATGATATCGTGATTTTGGATACCGCCGGACGCCTGCATATCGACGAAACCCTGATGAAGGAATTACAGGAAATCAAGGCGGAGGTTTCGCCGCATGAAATCATGCTGGTGGTCGATGCGATGACCGGGCAGGATGCGGTGAACGTTTCGGATACCTTCAACAACGCACTGGAAATTGATTCCGTCCTGCTGACCAAGCTGGACGGCGATACCCGTGGCGGGGCGGCGCTTTCGGTGCTGGCTGTGACGGGCAAGCCGATCAAATTTGCCGGCATCGGTGAAAAGCTGGATGAGCTGGAACCCTTCCATCCGGAGCGGATGGCCTCCCGGATTTTGGGGATGGGCGATGTCCTGACCCTGATCGAAAAGGCGCAGGATTCCCTGGATGAGAAAAAGACCGCCCAGATGATCCAGAAAATGCAGCAGAACAGCTTCAATATGAACGATCTGCTGGATCAGATGCGGCAGATTAAAAATATGGGTTCCATGCAGCAGGTGATCTCCATGCTCCCAGGGATTGGGAGCAAGGTGAAGGAAGAGGATCTGGGGGACAGTGATAAAAAGCTGGCCTTGACCGAAGCGATCATCACCTCCATGACCAAGGAGGAACGGGAAAAGCCTTCGATTATTAATCCCAGCCGCAAACGCCGGATTGCCGCCGGAAGCGGCACCAAGGTAGAGGATGTCAACCGTCTGCTCAAGCAGTTCGAAATGATGCAGAAGATGATGAAGCAGATGACCGGTTCTGCCAAAGGGAAAAAGGGCCGCCGTAAAATGTTTCACCGGTTCCCAATGTAACGGGCGCCGCGCGGCCGCATAAAAGCCGTTACTCCTGCGAAGCAGGGTGTAATATAGAATGAAAAGCAAAAAGAATAAGGAGGTGCTGAAAATGGCAGTAAAAATCAGACTGCGCCGTTTGGGCGCAAAGAAAGCTCCATTTTACCGCATTGTTGTTGCAGATTCCAGATATCCGAGAGACGGCCGCTTCATCGAGGAGATCGGCTACTATGACCCGACCAAGAATCCTTCCGTGGTTCATGTAGATGGGGAAAAAGCAAAGCAGTGGATTGCAAACGGCGCACAGCCGACCGATACCGTCAAGAAGATTCTCAAAGAGAACGGCACCATCTAGTGCCGGGTTTTTGGGCCGGAGGTTGAAATGAAAGAATTGCTGGAAACAATCGCCCGGGGGTTGGTGGTCAATAAGGATGGCGTGACCGTCACAGTTGACGAACCAAATGAGGAGAACGTGGTGGTGTACCATCTCCATGTGGCTCCGGAGGATATGGGCAGAGTCATCGGCAAGCAGGGCCGGATTGCCAAGGCGGTTCGGGTAGTGATGCGTGCCGGCGCAACGCGCGTAAATCAAAAGGTCGCGGTTGAGATCGACTGAGAAACGGGAAGCGTCAGCTTCCCGTTTTCATCTTTTTGGGGGAAAACAGGCAGCCGGTTTTACAGACGAAGAAAAAATCAATTCCCGCAGCGGCCCAGTCGGAGGTGCGGGACCCAGATAATACGATTTCTTGATAAAAAGATTTTAATCTTTTTATCGCGGCGTGATACGCCGCCATGCCTGCGGCGAACTAAGAAAAGTATTGAACAACATTCTTGGCGGCTGCGCCGCCGGACCGCATTCTGCGGCCCGATAAAACGACGGCATCGTTTTATCAAGAATTAGTATAAAAAGGGGGAAGCGATGAAAAAACCATATTTAGAAGCAGGGCGGATTGTTTCGGTCACTGGGCTGAAAGGGGAAGTGCGGGTAGATCCCTGGACGGATTCCCCTGAGGTGCTGGCTGGGCTGAAAACCCTCTATTTTGAGGAGGGCGCCCGGCCGGTTCGGGTAGAACGCGCACGGGTACAGAAAAATGTAGCCGTGCTCAAGCTGGAAGGGACGGATGATGTGGATGCTGCGAATAATCTGCGGGGCAGGCTCCTGTATGTCCGCCGGGAGGATCTCCCGCTGGAGGAGGGCTCTTATTTTATCCAGGATCTGATCGGGCTGCGGGTGGTGGACGCGGACGACTCTTCAACCGAGTACGGGATTTTGAAAGAGGTCAGCCCGACCGGTGCGAACGACGTTTACCACATCGTCCGGGAGGGGAAAACCGTGCTGATCCCGGCGATCCGGCAGGTGATTGTAGAAACGGACCCGGATCAGGGGATTATGCGGATCCGTCCGCTGGAGGGGCTGTTCGATGCGGATTGATATCGCGACCCTTTTTCCGGAGCTTTGCGAAGCGGTGCTGTCGGCCAGCATCCTGGGGCGCGCCCGGCGCTCCGGACGGATTTCGGTCTGTTGCCATCAGATCCGGGACTATACCCTGGATAAGCATCGCCGGGTGGATGACACCTGCTATGGCGGCGGCAAGGGGATGGTCATGCAGGCCGAGCCGATCTACCGCTGCTATGAGGCCGTCTGTGCCCAGCTTCCGGGCAAGCCTTATGTGATTTACCTTTCCCCCCAGGGGAAAACCTTGACCCAGCAGCGCTGCGTGGAGCTTTCCCGGATGGAGAACCTGCTGCTGCTCTGCGGGCATTACGAAGGGGTGGACGAGCGGGTTCTGGAGGAAATCGTGGACGAAGAAATTTCCATCGGGGATTACGTCCTCACGGGCGGGGAACTGCCGGCGTTGGTTTTGGTGGACGGGGTGGCGCGGATGTGCGAGGGGGTGCTTTCTTCCAGTGAATGCTATGAGGAAGAAAGCCACTACAGCGGCCTGCTGGAGTATCCCCAGTACACCAAGCCGGAGGTTTGGCGGGAGCGGCGGGTACCGGAAGTCCTGCTTTCCGGGCATCATGCCAATGTGGACCGCTGGCGGCGGAAGCAGCAGCTTCTGCGGACACAGGAAAAACGTCCGGATCTCATGGCGCGTTACCAGCCTGCACCCGAGGACCGGAAGCTGCTGGCTGAGCTGGCCCTGGAGGAGGAAATGCTTGAGTTATACAAAAAGGAGAATGAGCGGTGAAATATTCGGTTTGTATCGACGCAGTTTATGCGGGGATGGACCCGGCCCAGGCTATCCGGGAGAGTGCTCAGATGGGGTTCCCGGCGGTGGAGTTCTGGTCCTGGTGGGATAAGGACCTGCCAAGGATTAATGAAGCCGCGCAGGAAATGGGGGTGGAGATTGCCGCCTGCTGTACCCGGCTGGTTCCATTAACGGAGCAAGGGAAAGAAACGGATTTTTTGCAGGGATTGCAGGAAAGTATGAAAGCCGCAAAATCCCTGCGCTGCAAGCGGTTGATCGCTCAGGCCGGGAACGATACCGGCGAGCCGGCGGAGGTGCAGGGAGGACGGATTGTCCATACGCTGAAACAGGCAGCCCCGCTGCTGGAATCGGAAGGGATTACCCTGCTGTTGGAGCCGCTCAACGGCAGGATCGATCATCCGGGTTATTTTCTGGCCTCTTCCGAGGCAGGGCTTCGGTTGATTCAAGAGGTGGATTCCCCATCCGTACGGCTGCTGTTTGATCTATACCATCAGCAGATCAGCGAAGGGGATCTCTTGCGGCGGCTGGAAGGGAATCTGGAATGGGTTGGGCATCTCCATGCGGCAGGGAATCCCGGGCGGCATGAGCTGGACCGGGGCGAGCTGAATTATCCCTGGATTTTCCGCCGGCTGAAGGAGATGGGGTATGCCGGGCTGATCGGGTTGGAATACCATCCGGAAGAACCAGTGGGGGAAGGCTTCAAACGGCTCCCTGACCTTGGCTAATGAATGAAAAAGGTGTTCTGAGCAACTGTTCAGAACACCTTTTTTCAGGTTGTTTTATGACGGGGCTTCCGTTCTTCGGGCGGGAAGCCGGCTTTGGCAATCCGTCTTCGAAGCCATCCGCCCTGCAGGTAATAGATCAAGAACAGGACCGAGGTTAAAATCCAGGTGATCGGGTAGCTGTAAATAACGGTTTTGACGTCCGGATAAAGCGGAACGGCAATCAAGATCCAGGCGACCCGCAGCACGCAGACCCCGAAGCAGGTGATAATGGTAGGAATGAGGGAGTCTCCCGCCCCCCGGGCCGCGCCGGAGAGCATCTCGATCAGGACAAAAGTGATGTAAAATGGCGTCAGAGTGTTCAATATTTCAATCCCCAGTTCAATGACGACGGGGTCGTCGGTAAACAGCCGGTAGAGGTATTGACTGGTCAGTATCAGCAGCAGGCTCAGCCCGGCCGAGGTGGCCGCAGCCATACCTGAGCAGACCCACACTCCTTTGCGGATCCGGTCGTATTGCTGCGCGCCGAAATTCTGTCCGGCGAAGGTGGTGATCGCCACGCCGAAAGCGGTCAGGATCATCCAGAAAATAGAATCAATCTTTCCATAGGCTGTCCATGCGGCGATGATGTCGGTGCCGAAGGAATTGATGCTGGCCTGGATCATCACGTTTGAAATCGAATAGAGCACGGACTGCAGCCCGGCCGGGAACCCGATGGTGATAATCTCCCGCAGGATTTCCGGATGGAACCGGATTTCTTTGAAGTAAAGGCGGTAAACCTGATCGCTCCGGAGCAGGCAGAACAATACCAGCGCCGCACTGATAAGCTGGGAAAGGAAGGTGGCGAGAGCAGCGCCCAATACGCCCATTTTCATCCAGACAACGAAGACCAGGTCCAGTGCCAGGTTGACCAGGCAGCAGACAATCAGGATATACAGCGGGCGTTTGGAGTCTCCGACGGCCCGCAGGATTCCCGAGCCGATGTTATACAGCAGGGAAAAGATGGTGCCGGAAAAGTAGACCCGGATATAGGTCAGCGCATGGACCAGGATTTCGTCCGGCGTGCCCATGGCGCGGAGCGCCCAAGGGGATACCAGCAAGCCAATTAAAGTTAGGGCAACCCCGCCCACGACTCCCAGCGCCATGGAGGTATGGACAGCCTTGCTGGTGTCCTCTCCCCGTCTGGCGCCGTAATATTGGGAGATGATTACCGTCGCGCCGGAAGAAAGGCCGACGAAGAAACCAACCAGCAGGTTGATCAGGGTGCCGGTTGCGCCGCCGACCGCCGCCAGCGCCTCCTTGCCAACAAATTGGCCGACAATGATGGCGTCTACCGTATTATAAAGCTGCTGGAAAAAGGTCCCCAGCAGGATAGGGAAAAAGAAATTCAGGAGCTGTTTCCAAATGACGCCCTGCGTCATGGTATTGTCCAAAGCTTCATCTGACCTCATGGCAGGCTTCCTCCTTTTTAGTTGAATTCCGGTGGGGTTTATACGAATTCCCGATAAAACGATTTGTATCTTTTTATCAAGAAATAGTACTACTCCTCAACGTCCAGATCCTTTAGACGGTAACCGTGTTCTTTAGCCAGCATTTTGGCATCCGCCGTCAATTTCTTCAGGTATTTTTTGCGGGGAAGCGCCAACTCGACATAGTGGTGATCCTTCAGCAAGCGCCTTGCGGCGATATCCTCTGCAAATTCGCTCAGCGCATCATAGACGGGGGCTTTCCATTTATGCTCCCAGCCCTTTTCCGCCAGTGCGCGCAGCAATCCTCCGCCTCCGATCCCCAGGCCGCCTGCCCACTGAACGCCGGCGGCGTTGCAAAAGTGCTGAAGGCTCCAGAGTGCATAGCGGGTGCGTTCAGATTCCGGTGCGTCCCCGTTGGCGATGCCGTAAACCAGGTAGGTCGGATTGGGGTTGGCGTGGAAATAGGCCTCCAGCTGGGTCAGGCAGCGGATCAGCTCGGAAGGGAGCCCGTCAAAATAGATCGGGGAAGAAACGACCAGGACATCATAGCCGGCCATGGTAAAGGGGGAAAAATCCAGGATGGAAACCAGCTTGGTCCGGTTCCGCCCTTTGAGCATGGGCTCTATTTCCTCCAATAAAACGCCCGAGGTGCTGTCAATCCGTTTCGGGCTGGCATTCAGCAGCGCAATATTCATTAAAAGACCTCCCCGATATTCATTTCTTCCCGGGAAAAGGCAAAAGAGACCTGAACGTTATCCAGATCGAGCGTTTTCCCCAATGCCGCGGCCATCCCTTTGAAATGCTCCTGCTCGATCTGGGTTCCGCCGTAAGCCAGGATTTTCAGCGGCGGGACAAAATTGAAGCGGGCGTTCCGGTAAAGCTTTTCTTTCCGCATGGCAAGAGTGGGGAGCAGGTAGCCCAGGCTGCGGTCCAGCACGGTTTTGACTTCGGGGCTGAAGCCGCCATAGACAATTTCCGTAATAAAAACCAGGGTGGAGGCTTCGCCGAACAGCCGGGGAAGTTCGTCAAAGCCGTCGCTTTGGATACAGCGGCCGGGTGTGCGGTACCAGCAGGAAAGACAGCCCTTACATTTTTGAATGCCGCTTTCTTTAGGCGTAATTACGCAGGTGTCAGCGGGGACAAGCCCTTCGTAAAGCGCCCATTCGTAGGGGAAGAGGTCGTGAATCAGCAGCGTCATCGGCAATACCGTTCCTCGGTGGGGAGGAATTTCCTTTCTCGAAAATATGGTTTCATTTTTTATTATACTACATGGAAGGCAGGGGTGTCAAACCGCAGTTTATAAGCTCCCTTTTCAGATTGGTGTTGCTGAAAGCGGCTTCGCCAAACCATTCGTTAAAATGTCTGAAGTGGGCAGCTGTTCATTGGTGGATGACTGCCCAATAAAATAGGACTTATCTTCCTATTTGTTCCATAAGAAAGTTTATATTTTCTTCTATGGGTTTTGTTCCGTCAATTCTTATAATAGGACAGCTTAAGGACTGTATCCATTTTTCAACGGTATCTTCAGCTCTGGATTTGACTAAATGAAAAAATCGTTCTTCCTGTTCATATAAATCCCCGCCGAATAACATCCTGTTGCCAAATTTCTGAAAGGAACGATTTTTAACTCGTCCTATCCGAATGTTTTTGGGAACATCAATCAATACAGCATATTGAAAAAAAGGATACATAGCTTCTCCATAATCACCCTTTACAGACGCAAAAACATAATTTTCATGTTTTTTAATCTCATTGAACAAAAGTATTTCCACATCTTCACGAGTACGTGGAGCGGCATAAACATAGGCAGGGTTTGTTTTAGGAAAATACAAGTCTTCAATATCTATAAAATAAAAATGCAGTTTCTGTGCAAGAGCCTTTCCCAGTGTACTTTTTCCCGAGCCGTTTAAACCGCATATCAAAATCCCTATTCCCATAAGCTGCCCCCTTAAAATCCCGATTTGTTGAGCCGATTATAACACAAGGCTCCTGTTATATCAATGTGCCTCTGTAGAAATCGCCGGAGTTATACTCCAGCAACACTTATTTTAAAAGGGGCTTTATAAGCACGGCCTATTCCAGCCGGCCGGGTTCCGGTGAGCCCGGCTTTCCCGACAGCAGGCTTTGGCCGAAGCTGAGCCCGGCCTTGCGCGCCTGCGTGTGCTGGAATTTCCGGGGGATCCGGTAAACCCGCCCATTCTTCCGGAAAAGCGCGCCGGTTTGATGGAAGGTGAAAGGGATCTCCCGCTCCCAGCATTGCCGGTGCAGGTCTAATATCCAGCGGTAGTCGCACAGCCGGGCTTCCGGGCCGGATTCCCCTCCCACAGAAACCTCCTGCACCCAGCTGCCCAGATAGGGGGAAAGGTCTACCGGCCCTAACAGGGGGGCGCAGATAATCAGCTTGTACCGGATCGGGGCCTGCATAAAAATAGGCAGGCGGTAATCCGCTCGGTCCTGGTTTTCAACGGAACAGCCAATACAGACGTTGGGATAACCCTCTCCCCAATCTGGCGGGACGCATTGCTCCAGCCGGTCGATCCGCTTGGTAAAGAACAGGAAGGTCAGGTCGCTGCGCTGCCGCATCATCTCCCAAGCGGCCGGGCGCCATTCATCCGCCTCCTGAAGCAGGAAATCGGAGGTAAAGCAGGTGCTGAGCAGGCTTCCGGGCGGGATTCTCCAGCTTCCGTCCCGTCTTCGTTTCAGCGGAAGTTCAAACTCCCGGTTCAGGCCGATTTCACCGGCATTTTTTCCGTGCCGTTCGTCGATCCGGTAGACATAGCAGTGGGCGCATCCGGGGCTGAGCTTCCGGCAGCCGTGCCAGGGGTTCCAGCATTCCATCCCGATTCCTCCTTCCGGTGGATGTCTATCGCTTATAGTCAACGCACTTGAAAAGAAGCATTGGCTTCTTTTCAATACTGCGGCATATCATGCCGCAGTGGGCGGGCTTCATAGACGGCGCACCGCGCATTTTATGCGCGAACAGGCAAAGCCGACCCCTCCAATCGGGTATTGATTTGAGGGTGTACCGACTATATTATACTCCGGCTTCGGCAAAAAGTAAATCCGGAAAAGCCATCGAAATCGTCTTGATAAAAACGGTTCCCTTTGTTATAATGGATCTATTCGCAAAGGTGACGGGGGATTTTATGGTGATTGCAATTTTTGGCGAAAGCTGCACGGGCAAAACCACCTTGGCCAATCAGATGAACGCTGCGGCCCAAGGGAAAATCTACAATGGGAAGGACTATCTGCGGCTGGCGAAAAGCGAGAGCGAGGCGGTCCGGACCTTCCGGCAGCTGCTGGCGGATGCCGTCCAGGGCGAGAATGTGATCTATGTGATTGCCGAGCGGGAACATCTGGCGCTGCTCCCGGAGGGGGCTGTCCGGATCCTGGTTACGGCGGAGCTGGATACCATTAAGGAGCGTTTCGCAGCCCGGATGCACGGGAACCTCCCTCCTCCGGTGGCCGCCATGCTGGAGAAAAAACATGGCAGCTTTGACCAGGAGTCCCACCAGTTCCATGTTCACAACGGCTGTCCGGATGCCGAAGAAATCTGCCGGAATCTTTTTAAGTAGGGAAGGGAACAGGATATGCTGACAGCGGAGAAAAGACAGTTTATTGAATTTATGATTTCTGCGGATGTGCTCCGGTTTGGGGAGTTCATCACCAAGAGCGGACGGAAAACCCCGTATTTCATCAATACCGGCAACTATAAGACCGGGGCCCAGAGCTCGAGGCTGGGCGAGTTCTATGCGGCAGAGGTGCAGAAGACCTGCGGCGGGGAATTCGACGCCCTGTTTGGCCCGGCCTATAAAGGGATCCCGCTGGTAACCTCGGCGGCAGGTGCGCTGGCCCGGAACCATAGCATTGACCGCCCCTTCTTTTTCAACCGCAAAGAGGTGAAGGATCACGGGGAGGGCGGCAGTCTGGTCGGCTACCAGCCCAAGGACGGCGACCGCATCATCATCATTGAAGATGTGGTGACGGCGGGCACGGCAACCCGGGAATCCATGGAGGTTCTGCGGGCCTGTGCAGATGTCCGGGTATCGGATATGTTTATTTCGGTGAACCGCTGCGAGGTCGGGCAGGCTCCGGGCCGGACGGCAATCATGGAAGTAAAGGAGGAATTCGGCATCGAGATCCATGCGCTGGTAACGGTGCAGGACATCCGGGAATACCTCAGGGAAGCCGGGACGGATGCCTCCCTGCTGGAAAAAATGGATGCCTATATGGCGCAGTACTGTGTGTTTTAATACTGTTTCTTGATAAAAAGATTTTAATCTTTTTATCGCGGCGTGATACGCCGCCATGCCGCATTCTGCGGCCCAATAAATCGACTGCATCGTTTTATTAAGAATTTGTATAACAGGGGAAGGAGCGGGTACGCCTGCTCCTTGCTGTTTTATGGGGCGGAGGTCAGGTTTTTGCGTGGTGAACCCTCTGGAAATCCCTGCCCATCAAAGCGCCCGGTATCCCATTGCGCCCCTCTTTCCCGAAAAAGAAAATTCCTGGCAAACCTCTTTACTTTACTTTCTAAAGATGTTAAAATATAAGCAAGTGTGTGAGCGCCGGCGCTTTTCGTCCGAAAGCCCGCCGCAACGCTCTTCGGCTGGGGCAGGCCGGCGTTTGCCCCAGCCGAAGAGCCGCACAAATTACAAGGAGGAAAATGAAATGGCAAGAAAAATGAAAACCATGGACGGCAATAATGCAGCTGCATTCGCGTCCTATGCGTTTACCGACGTTGCCGCAATTTACCCGATTACTCCGTCCTCCACGATGGCGGAAGTGACCGATAAATGGGCGACCGACGGCAAAGAAAACATCTTCGGCGAGAAGGTGCGTGTGGTCGAGATGCAGTCCGAGGCAGGCGCCGCAGGCGCCGTTCATGGTTCGCTGTCCGCTGGTGCGCTGACAACCACCTATACGGCTTCCCAGGGTCTGCTTTTGATGATCCCGAATATGTATAAGATCGCAGGTGAGCTGCTTCCCTGCGTTATCAATGTTTCCGCTCGTGCGCTGGCTTCCCATGCGCTGTCCATCTTCGGCGACCATTCCGACGTTTATGCTTGCCGTCAGACAGGCTTTGCCATGCTGGCTTCCACCTCTCCGCAGGAGGCTATGGATCTGGGCGCAGTAGCGCATATGGCAACACTGGAGGGCCGTGTGCCGTTTATCCATTTCTTCGACGGCTTCCGTACCTCTCACGAGCTGCAGAAAGTCGCTTGCTGGGATAACGAGGACCTCAAGGAAATGGTCAATTGGGATGCCATTGACGCATTCCGCAGCCGCGCAATGAATCCGGAGCATCCGACCCTGCGCGGTACAGCTCAGAACCCGGATATTTTCTTCCAGGCACGCGAGGCTTCCAACAACTACTACACCGCAGTCCCGGCTGTTGTAGAGAAGTATATGGAGAAGGTCAACGCGAAGATCGGCACCAACTATCAGCTCTTCAACTACTACGGCGCTCCGGATGCTGAGCATGTAATCGTTGCAATGGGCTCCGTACTGGATACCATCGAGGAAACCATCGACTACCTGAACGCAAACGGCGGCAAATACGGCCTGGTCAAGGTCCGCCTGTACCGTCCGTTCTGCGCAGACAAGCTGCTGGCTGCGATCCCGGCGTCGGTAAAACAGATCACCGTTCTGGACCGCACCAAGGAACCGGGTTCCCAGGGCGAGCCGCTCTTCCTGGATGTGGTTTCCGCTCTCAAAGGCACCCAGTTCGACGCAGTCCCGGTTTACGGCGGGCGTTACGGCCTGGGCTCGAAGGATACCACTCCGGCTCAGATTATCGCGGTTTACAAGAATACCGAGAAAAAACGCTTCACCATTGGTATCCAGGATGATGTTACCAACCTCTCCCTGGAGATCGGCGAGAACCCGGATACCACTCCGGCCGGCGTAACCAGCTGTAAGTTCTGGGGCCTGGGCGCGGACGGCACCGTCGGCGCGAACAAGAACTCCATCAAGATTATCGGCGACCACACCGATATGAACGTACAGGCTTATTTTGACTACGACTCCAAGAAATCGGGCGGTATCACCGTATCCCACCTGCGTTTCGGCAAGCCGCAGATCAAATCCACCTACCTCATCAACAAGGCGGACTTCGTAGCCTGCCACAACCCGTCCTATGTCCGGAAATACGACATGATCTCCGACCTGAAAGAAGGCGGCGTATTCCTGCTGAACTGCGGCTGGGATGAGGCTGCTCTTGAGAAGCATCTGCCGGGCCAGGTAAAACGGGCGATTGCTGAAAAGCATATCCGTTTCTACACCATCGACGGCGTGAAGATCGGTAAAGAGATCGGCCTGGGCGGCCGGATCAACACGGTTTTGCAGTCTGCTTTCTTCAAGCTGGCCAATATCATCCCGGCTGAGGATGCTATCCGGTATATGAAGGAAGCCGCAACCGCTTCCTACGGCAAGAAGGGCGAACACATCGTCAAGATGAACTACGACGCAATTGACGCTGGCGCACAGAACATTGTAGAGGTCAAGTATCCGGAATCCTGGGCTTCCGCAGGGGATGAAGACCTAGCTGTTAAGGCAGAAGGTTCCCGCGCGGATGTTGTCAGCTATGTCAACAGCATCCAGAACACCATCAATGCGTTCGAAGGCTCCAAACTGCCGGTATCCGCATTCAAGGATTATGCAGACGGCGTACTGCCGCTGGGTTCCTCCGCTTATGAAAAACGCGGTATCGCGGTGGACACTCCGGAATGGAATCCGGAAAATTGTATCCAGTGTAACTTCTGCTCTTATGTCTGCCCGCACGCGGTTATCCGTCCGGCAGCTATGACCGACGAAGAGCTGAAAGCTGCTCCGGAAGGCACCCTGTCCGCTCCGATGACAGGCGTTCCGGGCATGAACTTCACCATGACCCTCTCCGTTCTGGACTGCACCGGCTGTGGTTCCTGTGCAAATGTCTGCCCGGGCAAGAAGGGCAACAAGGCGCTGGCGATGAAACCGCTGGATACCCAGCTGAATTCTCAGAACGTCTTTGCTTACGCACAGGCGCTGCCTTCCAAACCGGAGGTTGAAGCGAAATTTGCGGAAAGCACCGTTAAAGGCAGCCAGTTCAAACAGCCGCTGCTTGAGTTCTCGGGCGCTTGCGCAGGCTGCGGCGAAACCCCGTATGCGAAGCTGGTTACCCAGCTGTTCGGCGACCGGATGTATATTGCCAACGCAACCGGTTGTTCCTCTATCTGGGGCGGTTCTGCACCGACTACTCCGTACACCGTCAACCGCGTAAGCGGCTTTGGTCCGGCATGGGCAAACTCCCTGTTCGAGGACAACGCAGAGTATGGCTATGGGATGTATCTGGCGCAGAGCACTATCCGCAACAAGCTGATCCGCAAGGTTGAGGCGCTGATGGAAAAGGCAGAGGATGAATCCAAGAAAGCCATCTGCAAGGAATACCTGGACACCGTCTGCGATGCAAAAGCAAACCGCGCTGCAACCGACAAGCTGGTCGCAATGCTTCAGGAATGCGGCTGCGAGGCAGGCAAAGAGATCCTCAAGGGCAAGGATTACCTGTCCAAGAAGTCTGTCTGGATCTTCGGCGGCGACGGCTGGGCTTATGACATCGGCTTCGGCGGCGTAGACCATGTTCTGGCTTCCGGCGAGGATGTCAATATCCTGGTATTTGATACCGAGGTTTACTCCAATACCGGCGGCCAGGCTTCCAAGGCAACCCCGACTGGTGCAATCGCACAGTTTGCGGCAGCTGGTAAGGAAGTGAAGAAAAAGGATCTTGCAGCGATTGCAATGAGCTATGGCTATATCTACGTGGCTCAGTGTGCAATGGGTGCAGACTACGGCCAGACCATCAAAGCAATGGTGGAAGCAGAAAGCTATCATGGCCCGTCCCTGCTGATCTGCTATGCTCCGTGTATCAACCACGGCATCAAGACCGGTATGGCTACCGCTCAGACCGAGGAGAAGAAAGCGGTTGCAGCAGGCTACTGGAATATGTTCCGGTATGACCCGCGGCTGGTAAACGAGGGCAAGAATCCGTTTATGCTGGATTCCAAGGCGCCGACCGAGAGCTATAAAGACTTTATCATGGGTGAAGTCCGTTATAACTCGCTGGCTCGTCAGAATCCTGCAAGAGCAGAAGAACTCTTTGCGAAAGCGGAAGCAAACGCAAAAGATAAATACGAGAAGCTGGTTGAAAAAGCAAAATAACCGGTTTTCTTTGAAGAAGTCCCTGTGCAGATGCACAGGGGCTTCTTTTTTCGCATGGTGCAAGGTTTTCGCGGTTTTGTCGTAATTTTAGATCTTTTTAATCCTCAGCGGTTTTTCCAGCTTTTTCGCGTAGGCAATCATCGAAGCAGTCCCAGGGCTTTTCCCATCCCAGAAGCAGATCACGTAATCACAGTCCCTTGCCATTTGTAGATTCCGCATCGGGCCAGCTCTTTTTCCGTATTTTTTCCAATCTGCCGGATAGCATTCGACACGGAAACCATTTTCATTTGCGTACCTTTCGCCAAGCTGATCCGCGCCCTTACCGCTGCCGGACAGGAATATCAGGGTATATTCTTTTCGGATTCTTCTTATACACCGTTCAATATAGGATTTTGCATCATCATAATTTTCGTCATTTCTGCATCCGGCGACAACAATCCGTTTTACCATACGAACATCTCCTTATATGCTTATATAAGTATATCTGTTATAAAGAAGCTACTCAATTAAACATATATTCAATTAGGTAACTTGTCAACCAGATGTACTTCGAATAATATAAACCTATAAAGGAAAGGATAGGGTTATGATTCGGATTGCATTAGATCAAACATTGGAAAAATACGGGATAACCCGCTATGAGCTGGCTAAACGGACCGGGATCCAATACCAGATTATTGATCATTATTATAAAAACAAGGTCAAACGATACGACAGCAGCCTGTTAGAGCGGATGTGCGATGCCATCGGCTGTGAGATCTCGGAAATCATCGAATACAAAAGATAAAAGCAGAGCAACTTGTTGCTCTGCTTTTGATTTATGGCTCGTCCGGATTATGCCATTTGTTCTCCCATCTTTTTCCCGCCGAGGATGTGGAAATGAAGATGCTTCACCGTTTGGGCAGCGTCATCCCCGACATTTGAGATCACGCGGAACCCATTGTCCAACCCCTCGGCCTGCGCGATCTGGGGGATAACCTCCAGCAGATGCGCCGCAATGGGGGCGGTTTCCGGTGTGATTTCCCGCAGGGAGGGGATATGCTGCTTGGGGATCAGCAGGATATGGACGGGCGCCTGGGGATGGATGTCCCGGAAAGCCAGGCAGGTTTCGTCCTCGTAAACCTTGGTGCTGGGGATTTCCCCGGCAATGATTTTACAAAAAATACAGTCCATTTTGTGGAACCTCCTTTTCAAGTAGTTTCGGCTAAATTTAGGGGGATCCCTTGGACCCCTTTTTCCAAAGGGGAGCTGGGGCCAGGCTTACAGCCCCAAGACTTCCCGCAGGATGGATTCCATTGCGCTGAAGGCTTCGTCTACCTTATGTGGGTCGGCCACGCCGGCCATTGCGTTATCCGGGCGTCCGCCGCCCTTGCCGCCGGTGACAGCCGCCGCTTTCTGGACGATTTTGCCAGCGTGCGCGCCTTTCTCCAGTGCATTTTTCCCACAGACGCAAAGCATATTGGACTTCCCGTCTGCGCTGCCGACCAGCAGGGCCACCGCGTTCGGCGCTTTCTCCTTGATCTTATCGCCCATGATGCGCAAGCTGTCCAGCCGCGTCCCGCTTAGCAGGGCGGTGATCAGCGAGATCCCGCCGACCTCTTTGGCCGATTCAAACAGCCCGTCGATTTTGCTGTCCGCCAGCTTTTGGGTGAGCTGGTCAATTTCCGCCGATTTTTCCTTCAGTTCAGCCATTACCTGGGCGGAGCGGCCAACCAGCTCGCGGATATTCGGCGCTTTGAGCTGTTCCGCTGTCCGGGCGAGGGTGTGCTCCTGGCTATGGATCAGATCCAGCACGCCGTAGCCGGTTACGGCCTCGATCCGGCGGACGCCGGCAGCTACCGAGCTTTCCGATACGATCTTGAACAGCCCGATCCGGGAGGTGTTCCCCACATGGGTACCGCCGCAGAGCTCCATGGAATAATCCCCCGCCTTGCAGACCCGGACGCGGTCCCCGTATTTTTCACCGAAGAGCGCCATGGCGCCGGCCTCCTTGGCGGATTGGATGTCGGTTTCGTAGCGTTCGACCTCGATCCCCTGGAGGATGACATGGTTGACCTCGTGCTCGACTTTGGCGATTTCATCCGGGGAGAGGGCCTCAAAATGGGAGAAGTCGAACCGCATTTCCTTAGCGTTGACCAGCTGGCCCGCCTGGTGAACGTGGTCACCCAGTACGTTCCGGAGCGCTGCCTGGAGCAGATGCGCCGCCGTATGGTTCCGGGCGATTGCACCGCGGAGGGTGGCGCTGACCTTTAGCTGTACCGGGTCGCCTTCTTTGATGGAGCCTTTGGAGATTTCGCAGTAATGCAGGATCAGCTCTCCGGAAGCAGATTTCTGGGTATCGTAAACCCTCAGCTCCGCATTTTCCGTGGAGATCACGCCCTTGTCGCCGACCTGCCCGCCGCTTTCCGCATAAAACGGGGTACGGTCGGTAATCAGCACGACCTTTTGCGGCGAGATGGCTTCCTCGATCCGCTGCCCTTCGCAAAGGATGGCGAGGGCTTTGCCGTTGTCCTCCAGGGTTTCATAGCCGCTGAATACCGTAGACAGCCCTTCCAGGTCCAACCCATCCCCAGCAAAGCCGAACGCATCCCCAGCCCCGCGGGCCTTGCGGGCGCGCTCCCGCTGCTCATTCATCAGCCGGAGGAATTCTTCCTCGTCCACGGTAATTTGATGTTCAGCAATGATCTCCTTGGTCAGGTCAATCGGGAAGCCATAGGTGTCGTACAGACGGAAGGCATCCGCACCCGAAAGGATGGATCCGCCGTTGACTGCTTTGCGCTCCAGATCGTCGATCAGCTGGTTTAACAGCTCGAAGCCCTTTCCAACTGTCTTGGAGAAGTTTTCCTCCTCGTTTTTGACCATCTTTTTAATGTATTCCATTTTTTCGGTCAGCTCCGGATAAGCCGAAGCATTTTCCTTGGCGACGGTTTCCACCACCTCGAACAGGAACGGCCGGTTGATGCCGAGAAGCCGTCCATGCCGTGCTGCCCGGCGGAGCAGCCGGCGGAGGACATAACCCCGGCCCTCGTTGGAGGGAATGACACCGTCCGCAATCATGAAGGTCGTGGAACGGATGTGATCCGTGATGACCCGCAGGGAAATATCCTTCTGGGGATCGGTTTTATAGGCCACCCCGGCAATTTCGCTGATATGCTGCATGATGTTCCGGATCGAATCCACCTCGAACAGGTTGTCTACCCCCTGCATTACGCAGGCCAGCCGCTCCAGGCCCATGCCGGTGTCAATATTTTTCTGCTCCAGAGGGGTATAGTTCCCATTGCCGTCCGAGTCAAACTGGCTGAATACCAGGTTCCAGACCTCGACAAACCGGTCGCATTCACAGCCGACCCGACAGTCCGGATGCCCGCAGCCCTTGTCTTCCCCGCGGTCAAAATGGATTTCGGAGCAAGGCCCGCAGGGCCCTGTCCCATGCTCCCAGAAATTATCCTCCTTGCCCATCCGGACAATCCGGTCCGCAGGCACGCCGACTTCCTTCGTCCAGATATCGAACGCTTCATCGTCATCCAGGTAAATCGTCACCCAAAGACGGTCCTTCGGCATTTCCAGCACTTCGGTGAAAAATTCCCACGCCCATTTCGTCGCTTCCCGCTTGAAATAATCCCCGAACGAAAAGTTGCCCAGCATCTCAAAAAAGGTGCCATGCCGCGCGGTCTTGCCTACATTCTCGATGTCCGGCGTGCGGATGCACTTCTGACAGGTCGTAACCCGAGTATTCGGCGGGGTTTCCTGCCCCAGGAAATAGCGCTTCATCGGTGCCATGCCCGAGTTAATCAGGAACAGGCTCTTGTCGTTTTGAGGCACCAGTGAAAAACTCGGCAGCCGTGTATGCCCCTTGCTCTCAAAAAAGCGGAGATACGCCTCCCGCAGTTCATTTAATCCAGTCCATTTCATCTGATCGTTTCTCCTTTTCGAAAAATAAAAAACCCTCGTCCAGATTGGGACGAAGGCTTGCTTCCGTGGTACCACCCAAATTGCGCCCGGAAACCGGACGCCGCTTTGATTCCCTTAACGCGGGGGACGGGCCGGTTTTCATCGGCCGGTTCAGGAAGAGCAGGAATTTCCCGACGCTCGCAGGCTTGCAGCAAACCGCCTGCTCTCTGGGCAGCATGAGGGGATTCCGTTTCCGTCAGCACCTTTTGAATATAGAAACAGTATAACGCGGAAGCGGCGGGCTTGTCAAGTATCCGGCGGAAGATTCATATGCCCGGCTCATAAAAAAGCGTTATCCAGAAATGTTTGAGAATTCCCGCCCCGTCCCGCCGGTTATGCCCCGGCTGAATGCCGGAGGAACGTCCCGACAGTTCGGGGGCTGCTTCTTTTGGAAGCTTGATTTTTTTATAAAACATCCCTGGGAAGATCCAGGCTGGTTTCATCCCCCCGTCAAAAAATTTGAAAAATTTTTGTGGATCCCCCTTTAGGCCTTGTTTGAAAAATAGCGAGGAGTAGGCTAAATCAACAAAATAGGAATAGAAGCCAAGTAAACGAAGGCAAGAAAAGAAGCATCTAACTTGTCATATCTG
>CANAQK010000023.1 GCA_947363605.1 uncultured Clostridia bacterium
CGCACAGCGCATTTTATGCGCGAACAGGCAAAGCCTGACTTGAAAATCAATACCCCATTTTCAAGTGTGCCGACTATATTTATGAAAAGAACAGCCAAATAGCCAGGCCGAACAGTCCTGTAACCAGGACAAACGCAGGCAGAAAAACAATGATTGCCGCCAGAATCATGGCAGGAACATCCTTTTTCTCCAGCCTTTCCTTTTCCAGCGTTTTACGGAATTTTTTCTGGCTTTTCTCCGGGTCAAGCACACGGTTGATCTTCCCTTGAAACAGCATCTTTGCTTCCTATTCCCTCCATTAAACAACCGGATGGTCTACCCGGTGATGGCAGGCCACAAAATGGCCCGGCTTTACCTCGACGAAATCGGGTACGACCTCTTTGCAGATATCCGTGCAGTACCGGCAGCGGGTATGGAACTTGCATCCCTTCGGCGGCTTGATCGGGCTGGGGATATCCCCCTCCAGCGGGACGGACTCCTTCTTGTTATCCGCATCGGTGGTCGGGATGGCCAGCAGCAGGGCTTCCGTATAGGGATGCAGCGGGTTGGCGAACATCTCCTCCGAATCCGCTAATTCCACGATGTTGCCCAAATACATGACGCCGATCCGGTCGCTGATATATTTGACAACACTGAGATCGTGCGAAATAAACAGGTAGGTCAAATTATCCTTTTCACGCAGATCCTGAAGCAGGTTGATTACCTGAGACTGGATCGAAACGTCCAGCGCGGAAACCGCCTCGTCACAAACGACGAATTTCGGCTTGAGCGCCAGGGAACGTGCAATCCCGATACGCTGGCGCTGCCCGCCCGAGAACTGGTGCGGATAGCGGTGGATCATGTACGGGGCAAGGCCGCAGTCTTCCATGACCTTCATGACGTAATCCTGCATTTTTTTATCGTTTTTCTGGAAGAAGTTATGTGCCAGCAAGCCCTCGCCGATAATCTGCCCGACAGTCATCCGGGCGTTCAGCGAAGAATAGGGGTCCTGGAAAATCAGCTGCAAATCCTTCCGGAGCTGGCGCATCTCGTGATAATTCAGCTTAGCCAGGTCGATCCCATCGTCGCGGTAGGCTTCGTACTTCACAAATTCCTCGTTGCCCTCATAAGCCTTCCGCATTTTGTCGATTTCAGCGCGGCAAGCAGCCAGTTCCTTTTCCTTCGCCGCAATCTCCTGATTCTTTGACTCCATCTGCGCGCGGAGCTTGGCCAGCTTGGATTCCTGCCCGGAAACCGGTTTCCCGGCCGCTTTGCGGTCCTCCATCACGCCGGTCAGATTATTGCAGGCAATTTCAACGCTGTTCCGCTCTTCTTTCAGCTTATGCAGCGCAACCGATACTTCGTATTCCCGAAGGAATGCCGCAGACACTGGCTGGAGATCCTCCGCAATCAAAAAGCCGCCGATCAACTGGGTAATGTCCAGGAAAAGGTCGTTGGTTTCCTTTACAATCTGATCCTTTTCCGCTTTTTTGGAGCGGCGCTCCTCTTTCGGCATTTTGTAGTAGGCATCCACAATCTGGGCCCGTTTTTCTTCCAGCTCTTTCCACTGCTGACGTTTTACCGTCAGCTTCTTCAGTATTTCGGCCACATAGCTGGGCGCCAGATCATCAATCGAACGGCCGTAGTACATGGTCTTTCCGTCAGTCTGATGATATAGCTGGAGCAGGGTCCGCCCCAGAGTAGACTTGCCGCAGCCCGACTCACCAACCAATCCCAGGGTTTCGCCCTCGTAAATATCCAGTGAAACGTTGTCATTCGCTTTGACATAAAGCTGTTCTTGGCCGATCTTTTCCTTTTTTACCGGGAAGTATTGTTTCAGATTCGAAATCCGAAGCAATACTTTTTTATTCTGATTATTTTCCATGACGCTCCTCCTTCTGCGGGTAGAAGCACCGCACCTGATGGTTATCCTCCACGTGTACTAATTCGGGTTCTTCCTTCTGACAGCGCTCTGTTGCATATTTGCAGCGGGGAGCGAACTTACAGCCAACCGGAAGATCCAGCGGATGCGGCACCGCACCAGGGATTGCCTCCAAGCGGACGCCGGTCGGCGTATCCAGCCGCGGGATTGAGGTCATCAAGCCTTCCGTATAAGGGTGGGAATACGGATTGTCACCGAAAATCGAACTGACGGGCGACATTTCCACCACCTGCCCGCAGTACATAACGGCAACATCGTCTGCCATTTCATTGATAACGCCCAAGTCGTGGGTAATAAACAGGATCGAGGTCCCCTTCTGCTTTTTCAGTTCATTCATCAGCAGCAGGATCTGTGCCTGAATGGTAACGTCCAGCGCGGTAGTCGGCTCATCCGCAATCAGCAGCTTCGGCTCGCAGGCCAGCGCCATCGCAATCATAACACGCTGGCGCATACCGCCCGAAAGCTGATGCGGATACTGCTTCGCCACATTCTTGGGGTTGGGGATTTTAACGGCGGACAACATCTCGATCACCTTTTCTTTGGCTTTCGCCTTGGAAAGGTTCTGATGCACCCGAAAAACCTCTGCAATCTGGCGTTCAATGGTGAACACCGGATTGAGGCTGGTCATCGGCTCCTGAAAGATGACCGAAATCTCATTGCCGCGGATTTTATACATCTCATTCCGGGAGCAATTCTTGAGATCGCGCCCGTCAAACAGGATTTTGCCGCTGTCAATATAACCGTTCCCATCCAGCAGCTTGAGAATACTCATGGCTGAAACGCTTTTGCCGCTTCCGCTTTCGCCTACAACGCCCAGCGTTTTGCCCGCTTCTACCTGATAGGAAACGCCGTTTACGGCCTTGACCGTACCTCTTTTGGTTTCAAAAAAGGTATGCAGGTCCTGTAATTCCAAAAGTGCCATCGCTGCTCCTCCTATCTATCATTTGATCTTGGATCGATCGCGTCGCGCAGGCCGTCGCCGATCAGGTTAATGCTGATCGTGGATAACCCGAGTGCAATCGAGGGGAATACCCATCTCCACCAATATTCCGAAATAACGGTCGAGGACTGGGAACCGGTCAGCATATTGCCCCAGGTCGGCGTCGGCTCAATAATCCCGAAGCCCAGGAAGGACAGGGACGACTCGGTCAGCATACTGGTTGCGAAGGACAGGGTCGTGCTGACGATAATCTGCGTGATGACGTTCGGCAGGATATGGCGGAAAATAATCGCCATTTCCTTGACGCCCATGGCTTTGGCTGCCGTAACGAATTCCTTTTCACGCTCTGCCAGGATCTGGCCGCGGGTCAAACGGGCCAAGCTCGGCCAGGTCAGCGCGCCGAGAATAACCATGATAATCGCGATCCGCCCCATTTCCGACACACTGTTGCCCAAAATAGTGGAAAGGATCATCGCAAAGGGCAGGAAGGGGATCGCGTTGACAATCTCTGCAAAACGCATCAGGAAATTGTCCACCTTGCCGCCGTAATAACCGGAGATCCCGCCGATGATAACACCGATAATCGTCGCAATAATAACGGCAATTGCACCGATGGTCATAGTCAGCCGGCCGCCCGAAATCAAACGGGTGAAAATATCACGGCCAAAGCCGTCGGTCCCCATCAGGTAGCCTTCCAGGCCCCAGGTGGTGACGCTGCCGTCCGGATGGATCGCGTAGTTCTGGTAATAGCCGCAGGAAATCTGCTCGGCGCCATTGGCCGCGGCCGGCGCATTGGACTGCTTATAGTTATTTGCTCCCCAGGAAACTACCTGGCCGTCCGAAGTCAGCGCGGTAAAATGGGCACGCCCGCCCGAAACGGAGATGGTCTTCCCCTGGATTTCCTCCGGGATTGCTTTGACATCTTCGTCGCTTCCCCAGACAACCACACGGCCGTCCCGGGTTACAGCTGCCGCGCTCGTGTCGGTGGAGGCAATATCTACCGCATTCCTCTCCAGTTCAGCCGGAACTGTGGCAAACGGGGTTTCCTTATTCGTCAGCGCCACAACGCTCCCGTCTTTCAGAAGCGCCATCACTGTAGTGGTATTCGACGCGATTTTGTCAATCTGCCCTTGATATTTGCCCGCGGAAATACTGATGAGGTTCTCATTGCCCCAATAGTAGAGCCGGCCGCCCTCATCCAGGACAAAGGAAATCTGATAGCCCGCTTCAATCTGCTTGATATCCTTGACCATTTTCAATTCCAATGGTATTTTGTCCAGCCGAAGGCGGTTATACCCCCAGGTGAACAGCTCGCCTTTTTCATTCAGCGCCAAAATATGGTTCAACCCCGCAGATACCTGAACCAGCTTGCCCATATTATCCGGGACGGCTTTCAGACGGTCGTCCATATGGCCCCAGGAATAAAACGCACCGTCCTTGTCGATCCCTACGCCGAACGTTGCGCCGCCGTCGATCATCGCCGCATTATTCGCCAGCTTCTTGGGAACGGCAAGCATGGAAAAACCAGGCTGAATATTTTGCTGGGTAACGTCCTGATGCGTCACATCCAGCGGGAAGAAAATCGGCAGGATAAAGCAGGAGAGGAAAATGGACAGGAAAATAATCAGCCCTATCAGCGCAATTTTATTGGAAATAAAATTTTTGATAATCGTACGGAGCGGGCCCTGCATCTGCTCCTCGGTAAAAATATCCACTTCGCCGCGGTCGCCCAAAAACATCCTCTTCAGAGCCAGAGAGAATGTGGACTTCTTCTTTTTCGTTTGCTTACTCACGTTGTCCACCCCTCCTTAATTCTCTAATTTAACGCGCGGGTCAACCAGACAGTACGTCAGGTCCATAATCAGGTTGCCGACCAGAGCCAAAACGACATAGAACATCTGCATAGTCAGCACAACCATAAAGTCACGCTGCATCAACGCTGTATAGAGCACGTTGCCCAAGCCGTTCCAGAGGAACAGCCGCTCAATAACCACCGAACCGGAAAACAAGGTGACGATCCAGCTGGTCATGATCGTGATAATCGGGATCAGCGCATTGCGGAAAGCGTGGACATACACAACCACCTTTTCCCGCAGGCCCTTTGCCCGCGCTGTCCGGATATAGTCCATCTCCAGCACATCAATCATCGCACCCCGTACATACCGGGTTATCATCCCGATACTGCTGAGCGTGGTAACAATAACCGGAAGCGCCATATGATGCATCTTATCCAGGAAAAGCTCCATACTGGTCCCGGTCATGCCCGCAGTATTGACGCCGCTGATCGGGAAAATGGGGAGCTTAACCGCAAATGCGAAAATACAGAGCAGCGCAATGACAAATCCAGGCAGACTGTACCCCACCACCGAGGTCACCTGCACAGTATTGTCAAAAATCCCATTTTTCCGCACCGCTGTGACAATTCCAAGCGGGATGGAAATCAGGAATACCAGCACCATCGAAGCCAGGTTCATCTGGAGGGTGTTCATCAGCGGGGCGCTAACCATATCCTTGACCGGCATACGGTATTGGGAGGAATAGCCGAAATCGCCCGTCAGCATATTGGTAATCCAACTGATATACTGGATCGGCAGCGGCTTATCCAAGCCCAAGCGCTCGCGCGCAGCTTGATACATCTGTTCAAACCGAACCGGGTCTACATTTTGCTTCGAGCTGTCTATCATCATCAGCGCCGGGTCGCCCGGAACAAACTTGTAAAGCACAAACATGATGATCGAAATGATGAAAAAGACAAAAGCAACATAGACAAGGCGTTTTAAAATGTACTTTAACATTTTTACCTTCACCTCAAACTTTATATTTCCGCAAAGCCCTGTGTCATCAGGCGCTTTTCCTGAGCCAGCTGTCCAAAGCCTTTTTCCAAAGAACTCGTTCTTTGGAAGCCTGCGGCGGTACCGCCGCAGCGGGCCGCTCAAAGGGTTTTTCTTTAGACAGGCCGGATGAACCCATGGGTTCATCCGGTGAAAAAACGCAGTACTGCGTTTTTTCAAAGATGTTGATTTTTCCGCGGCTGCGGAAGGCGGGGGCGCCTCCTGTATCGAACCTGTCCCCGCCGCAGAAGCAAGGAACAAATTTACGCGTTTCTCCTGGAGGAGAAACGTATAAATACGTTCCCTGCTGAGAGCCCGTTTAGAATCTCCCCGTGCAGGTCTTGGCGGTGAATTTTCCGCTTTGACTGCGTTAAACATCCTCGGAATCCGGCAAGGATTCCTGCGTTTTTTGCCTTGCAGAGCAAAAAATCCATCCGTCTGTCCATACACGCTGAGATCCAAAGCAGGCTCTGGGGGAACGACAAAAATCTCGCTATAATTACAAGAAATAGGGCATAATCTGATTTATGCCCTACCTCCTGTTCGTTTATAACGATTTTTCTATTAGCCGATATCCGAGTACAGGATCGCGCTTGAGAAATCCCACAGGCCGTCCGGCTCATAGCCTTTCAGCTTGGAATCGTAGAAGTCGTGGTACTCGTCGGAATACAGCGGGATGTTCGGCATCAGCTCGTTCCATCTCTTCTGGTATTCCAGCCATTTTGCGGACCAGCCTTCCCGGTCGTCAGACGGGATTGCTTTCAGCTCATAGCCGAGCTTCGCCAGCTGCTCGTCGCGCAGGAAGTTCTGGTTGTAGTTGCCCATGAATTTCTCTTCCATGCTGGACTCGTACCAGTAAGACGAAATCGGGACAAAACCGGTAGCCAGGTTGAACATATGGTATTCCGGCTTCTCAATCCCATCACGGTAAATGTTGTTCAGCAGGACGCCGAATTCCATCGTGGTCGGGGAGAGCTTCATGCCGATTTTTTCCATTTCTTTCGGCAGCATAGTGTTCAGCAGGTCGGAAACCGGGTTGTTCGGGCTGTTTGCCCATTTGATTTCCAAAGGCATCAGGGAGCCGTCATCCATCTTCTTGTAACGGAGATCATCGGTGCCCTCTACAAAGTCGTTGCCGTCCTTGTTCAGGGTCCAGCCGCCGTCGATCAGGCGCTGTTTTGCAGTTTCCGGGTTTTTCGTGTAGTGATTCAGTTCGGCTTCCAGCTTGTCCTTATTTTCCTGGTATTCCCAGAGGGAAAGGCCGTATTTGCCGTCAACAACCTTTGCAAAGCCGCCGGAATACTGTCTTGCGAACTCATCGCGGTCCAGGAGGTAAGCAATCGCCTGACGGACCTCGACAAACTGGGTCGGGCCGAAGTCACAGCTGAAGGTAATCTGGCCGTAGCCTGCGCGCAGGTAGGTGCTGTATGTCAGGCCGCCGTTGGATTCTTCCACCGCAGTCAGGCCGGAGTTGATCTCGGTGCCGCCGGATACGCCTGCGAACAGGTCGATAGTGCCGGCTTTCAGCTCATCAATCGCAGTAGCGGAGGTAACGGATTTCAGGATCAGTTTTTCGATGGTGGGTTTGCGGCCGTCATAGAGGCCTGCAAATTTGGGGTTCAGGGTCAGGACAGCCTGTTTAGTAGCCTGGTCGTGGCTTTCCAGCTGGTACGGGCCGCAGGTTACTTTCGGCAGGTAACGGTAACCGGTTGCAGAATCGCTGATGGTTTTGGTCAGCAGGTCTGCGGTGAAGTTATCGCTCATGTACGCGCCCTGGCCGTCGTCCTTGACCTCGCACTCCGGAGCGATCACATGGATCGGCATCGGGTTGACCGAAGCATAGGTAACATCAAAGTGGAAAGGCAGCTCCTCTGCTTTGATGGTAACCGAGAAGGTGTAGTCGTCAAGCAGGCGGACGCCGGAGAACACCTTGGATTCGCCGCTGTTGTAAGCCTCGTGGCCCACATAGTTCAGCGCCATGGTCATAACGTCGCTGCCGTCCTGCGCCTCAAACGCCTTCGAGTTGTACAGCAGGATGGTGAAGACAAAGTCCTTCGCGGTGATCGCGGTGCCGTCGTTGTAGGTCAGGCCCTCATTGATACCGATGGTATAGGTCTTGGTGCCGTCTTCGTTGACAACGTCCTCATGGGATTTGACAACAACCGGGTCAAAGACGAACTGGCCGTCCTTGGTGTAGAAAATGGTGCTGTAACCAAAAATCAGGTTGCGGACCTCATTGTTTGCCGCGCTGTTGGTCCAGCCGGCCATCATGTTGGCATCCAGGTCGGTTACAGAACCGCGGATAATTTCATTTTTGGTATCTGCACTGGTTGGTGTGGGAGTACTTGCGTCGGAAGAAGGGTTGTCCCCCGTATTGCTCGGCGTAGTACCTCCCTGATCGCCGCAGGCAGCAAAGGAAAGAGTCATCATTGCTGCGAGCAGTAATGCAAGAAATTTTTTCATTTATTAATACCCTCCTTAAAGGTGCTGGGACTATTATACATGATCCTTCATAAAAAATCAACGTTTTTCTCACAGAATAAGCCGACCGTATGAACGACTAATTTCGTGAATATGTACGAAATGTTGCAAGAAATTCAGATGAATCCTTCATTTGCAGGTTGATTTCGATTGCAAAAACCTTCCCGGTATGTTAAAATGATACTATTATCTTTTCCAAATAAAAGGAGGAATTTGATGAAATTCTCTGAAATGCCCTATCAGCGCCCCGACCTGGAGGAGCTGAAATCCGGTTTTGAGGAGCTGACCGCCGCTATGCGCGCCGCTTCCTCGGCCGAAGAACAGATTGAGCTTTTCCTGAAAATGGACAAGCAGATGGCTTCGTCCAGCACCCAGTCTACGATCGTGCACATCCGCAATACGGTGGATACCCGGGACGAATTCTATGAAAAGGAACGCGAATTCTGGGACAACGCCGAGCCGGTCCTGGTTGACAAGACGCTGGAGTTCCAGAACGCCGCGCTGGAGTCCCCTTTCCGCCCGGCATTGGAGGAACGCTTCGGCTCCCTGATGTTCCGCAACTTCGAAATGGAAAAGAAGGGCTTTTCGCCTGAGCTGATCCCGCTGATCCAGGAGGAAAACGCTATCGCCGCCGAATACCAGAAGCTGTATGCCAGCGCGCAGATCCCCTTTATGGGCAAAACCTGCACCATCGCACAGCTGGGGCCGTATAAGGAAAATCCCGACCGGGATATCCGCAAGGCGGCCTACAAGGCGGAAGGCGGCTTCTTCGACGAACACCGTGAGGAATTCGACAGCCTGTTTGACCGGCTGGTGAAGAACCGCACCGAGCAGGCGCATAAGCTCGGGTTCAAAAACTATGTCGAGCTGGGGTACATCCGGCGGACGCGCAACTGCTACGGCCCGGAGGAAGTCGCGAACTTCCGCCGCCAGGTGCTGGAGGATCTGGTCCCAGTCGTGAACCAGATCAAGAAATCCCAGGCAGGCCGGATCGGGATCGAGGAGCTCAAATTCTACGACGACCTGTTCACCTTCCGGGACGGCAACGCGGTCCCGCAGGGCACGCCGGATGAGCTGCTGGCGGCTGCCAAGAAGATGTATACCGAAATGTCCCCGGAAACGGCGGAATTCATCCAGCTGATGTTCGAAAACGACCTTTTCGACGTCCTGGCCAAGGACGGCAAAGCGCCGGGCGGCTACTGCACCTCCCTGGCGGACTATCATGCCCCCTTTATCTTCTCGAATTTCAACGGCACCTCGGGGGATGTGGACGTTTTGACCCATGAGGCCGGGCACGCCTTCGCTTTCTTTGTCGCGGACAAGGAGATCGAGCTGAGCCAGAACCGCCACCCGACTATGGAGGGCTGCGAAACGCATTCCATGTCGATGGAATTCCTGACCTCGCCCTGGCATGAGCTGTTCTTCAAGCACCAGACCGCGAAATACGAGCTCTCCCACGCGGAGGACGCGATAACCTTCATCCCTTACGGGACAATGGTGGATTATTTCCAGGAGTTGGTTTACAGCAAGCCGGAAATGACCCCGGAAGAACGCAACCAGGTCTGGGCAGAGCTGGAGAAACAGTTCCGGCCCTATGTGGATTTCGATAACCTGCCCTTCTACGGCCGGGGCGCTGGTTGGCAGCGTCAGCTCCATATCTATCTGTACCCGTTCTATTACATTGATTACTGCATGGCGCAGACCATTGCGCTCCAGTTCTGGGTTGAGTCCCTGAAGGATCGCAAGCTGGCCTGGGAGAAATACCTCGCCTTTGTCAAGAAGGGCGGTACCCTTTCCTTCGTAGACCTGGTCAAATCAGCCGGGCTCCGTTCCCCGCTGGAAAGCGGCGCGCTCAAGGAAATCGCCACTGCCATCAGCCAGTGGTTCTCCGAGCATCAGATCTAAGCAAAAAGCCCTCCGGAAATCCGGAGGGCTTTTTTATCCTGAAATGCAGAAAAAGCCTATAAAAACAGGGAGCTGCTTGAAACAACTCCCTGTTATTCAGCGGTTCAGTTTTCCTCAGGAAAACGGTTCAGCAAGGCTTAGTCGTTAATAACCTTGGAAACAGTACCAGAACCAACGGTACGGCCACCCTCACGGATGGAGAAACGCAGGCCCTCTTCGATTGCGATCGGGGTGATCAGCTCGACAGAGATCTCAACGTTATCGCCCGGCATTGCCATTTCAACGCCATCCGGCAGATTGATGATACCAGTAACGTCGGTGGTTCTGAAGTAGAACTGCGGACGGTAGTTTTTAAAGAACGGAGTATGACGGCCGCCCTCTTCCTTGGTCAGAACGTAAACCTGGCCAACAAATTTGGTCAGCGGGTGGATGGAGCCCGGTTTGGAAAGAACCTGGCCGCGCTCGATCTCGTTTCTCTGAACGCCGCGGAGCAGTGCGCCGATGTTGTCGCCAGCTTCAGCGTAATCCAGAGTTTTACGGAACATCTCAATACCGGTAACAACAACTTTTCTGCGCTCTTCGGTCAGACCAACCAGTTCAACCTCATCGCCGGTGTTCAGCTGGCCGCGCTCAACCCTACCAGTTGCAACGGTACCACGGCCGGAAATGGTCATAACGTCCTCAACCGGCATCAGGAACGGCAGGTCTGCCTTTCTCTCCGGGGTCGGGATGTAGCTGTCAACAGCAGCCATCAGCTCATGGATGCAGGCATATTCCGGAGCGTTCGGGTCTTTCGAAGAAGACTCCAGGACGCCCAGAGCAGAACCCTTGATAATCGGGGTGTCGTCGCCCGGGAAGTCGTACTCGGACAGCAGGTCGCGAATTTCCATCTCAACGAGATCCAGCAGCTCCGGATCGTCAACCTGGTCTACTTTATTCATGAATACAACGATGTACGGAACACCTACCTGACGGGCGAGCAGGATATGCTCACGGGTCTGCGGCATCGGGCCGTCAGCAGAAGATACAACCAGGATGGAACCGTCCATCTGAGCAGCACCGGTAATCATGTTCTTAACATAGTCAGCATGGCCGGGGCAGTCTACATGAGCATAGTGACGGCTTTCGGTCTGATACTCAACGTGAGCGGTGTTGATCGTGATACCGCGCTCTCTTTCCTCCGGGGCTTTATCGATGTTAGCATAATCTACGAAATCAGCGGCGCCGCCGAGGTTCAGCACCTTGGTAATTGCAGCGGTCAAAGTGGTCTTGCCGTGGTCAACGTGGCCGATGGTGCCAATGTTCACGTGCGGCTTGGTACGTTCAAATTTAGCTTTTGCCATTGGAATTTCCTCCTTTTATTTACGGATCTCTGTTTAGATAAAACCATGTAGTTATTATTCTAACAGGTTTCCGGAAAAATTCAAGTGCTTTTCCAAAGAATTCCGGAAACCCATCGGAAAATTAGTCTTTTTTCGCTCTCGAGGTCATAATCTTTTCTGCAATGGATTTCGGGACCTCGGTATAATGGCTCGGCTCCATGGAATACTGGCCGCGGCCCTGCGATTTGGAACGCAGGTCGTTGGAATAACCGAACATTTCAGACAGCGGAACAAACGCGTTGATCTGCTGTGCGCCAGGTCTTGCTTCCATGCCTTGGATCTGACCGCGGCGGGCATTCAGATCGCCAATGATATCGCCCATATATTCCTCTGGAACAATGACAGCAACTTTCATAATCGGCTCCATCAAAACCGGATCCGCTTTTTTCATCGCTTCTTTAAATGCCATCGAACCAGCCATCTTGAAGGCCATCTCCGAGGAGTCGACTTCATGATAAGAACCGTCGTACAGGGAGACCTTTACGTCTACAACCTGATAGCCGGCCAGAACACCGGTCTGCATTGCGCCGCGGATACCGGCGTCAACCGCCGGGATATATTCCTTCGGGATTGCGCCGCCAACGACCTTGTTGATAAACTCGTAGCCTTTGCCGGATTCATTCGGCTCAACAATGATTTTAACATGGCCGTACTGACCCTTACCGCCAGACTGACGGGCATATTTATGATCCACGTTTGCCTCTTTGCGGATGGTCTCTTTATAGGAAACCTGGGGTGCGCCGACATTTGCCTCGACCTTGAATTCACGGAGCAGACGGTCTACGATGATTTCCAGGTGAAGCTCACCCATACCGGCGATGATGGTTTGTCCGGTTTCCTCATCCGTATAGGTGCGGAAGGTCGGATCTTCCTCGGCCAGCTTCGCCAGGCCGATGCCCATCTTTTCCTGGCCGGCCTTAGTCTTCGGCTCAATTGCCAGGTTGATAACCGGTTCCGGGAATTCCATGGACTCCAGGATAACCGGATGCTTCGGATCACAGAGGGTATCACCTGTGGTCGTGATCTTCAAGCCGACTGCCGAAGCAATATCCCCCGCGTAAACGGACTCAATATCCGTTCTGGAGTTCGAGTGCATCAGCAGGATACGGCCGATCCGCTCCTGTTTACCCTTCGTGGAGTTCAGCACGCCGCTGCCGGCATTCAGGGTACCGGAATAAACCCGGAAGAAGCAGAGCTTCCCGACAAACGGGTCGGTTGCGATCTTAAACGCCAGTGCAGAGAACGGCTCGTTGTCATCGGAAGGCCGAGTCGTTTCCTCGCCGGTTTCCGGATCCACGCCCTTGATGTCCTCAATATCGGTCGGAGCCGGCATGAAGTCCACTACGGCGTCAAGCAATTTCTGTACACCTTTGTTTTTATAGGAGGTACCGCAGACAACCGGGACGATGGTGTTCGCCAAGGTGCCTTTCCGCAGGCCTCTCTTGATTTCCTCGATGGTGAGTTCTTCGCCCTCGAGGTATTTTTCCATGAGTTCCTCATCCTGCTCAGCGACCGCTTCGATCATGGCCGCACGGTATTCCTCCGCCTTTTCGCGCATATCCTCCGGGATATCCTCAACGCGCATATCGGTGCCCATATCGTCGTAATAAACGTCCGCGTTCATTTCAACGAGGTCGATTACGCCGCGGAAGGTTTCCTCTGCGCCGATCGGCAGCTGGATCGGAACAGCATTGCACTTCAGACGGTCCTTCATCATGCCGACAACATTGTAGAAGTCCGCGCCCATGATGTCCATCTTGTTGACATACGCCATTCTCGGAACTTTGTATTTATCAGCCTGGCGCCAAACGGTTTCAGACTGTGGCTCAACGCCGCCCTTCGCACAAAATACAGTGACGGAGCCGTCGAGCACGCGCAGGGAACGCTCAACTTCAACGGTGAAGTCAACGTGGCCTGGGGTGTCGATAATATTGATTCTATGGCCCTTCCAGTAACAGGTTGTTGCAGCCGAAGTAATGGTGATACCTCTTTCCTGCTCCTGTGCCATCCAGTCCATTGTCGCCGCACCGTCGTGGGTTTCGCCCAGCTTGTGGGTTTTACCGGTATAAAACAGGATCCGCTCGGTGGTGGTGGTTTTACCTGCGTCAATGTGGGCCATGATACCAATGTTACGAGTATGCACAAGTGATGTATCTCTTGGCATAAATTCCTCCTGATTCTATGGTTCCATGTGGATTAACACTCAGAAAAGACAGATTCCAAAAGGGAACCGGCCTACCATCTGTAGTGTGCGAAAGCTTTGTTTGCTTCTGCCATCTTATGAGTATCTTCGCGTTTCTTGCACGCGCCGCCCGAGCCGTTCATCGCGTCGAGCAGTTCGCCGGCCAGACGTTCCTTCATGGTACGTTCGCCGCGTTTTCTGGAGCTGGCGGTCAGCCAGCGCAGACCCAATGTCTGGCGCCGTTCCGGACGGACTTCCAGCGGGACCTGGTAGGTAGCGCCGCCGACCCGGCGGGCTTTAACCTCTAATACAGGCATGATGTTTTCCATTGCGGCTTCAAAGACTTCCAAAGCCTCTTTGCCGGATTTTTCCGCTACGATTTCAAATGCACCGTAGACAATTTTTTGAGCAACGCCTTTTTTACCATCCAGCATGATACTGTTGATCAGTCGCGTCACCTGTTTGGAATTATAAAGTGGATCTGGCAAAACGTCACGTTTTGCAATATTACCTCTTCTTGGCACTTTGCTTCCCTCCTTCATATAATGATATCATCGGTACTCGAAAGGTTTGGCTTCCGTTTGACCAATGCAGAGGCCTTCTATATAGAAAATGCCGCTACAATGGGCAGAATTGACGGTTTTAAGTTATTTCTTTGCCGCACCTGCTTTTGGACGTTTCGCACCGTATTTGGAACGGGACTGGTTCCGGTTGTTTACACCCTGGGTATCAAGCGTACCGCGGATGATGTGGTAACGCACACCGGGCAGGTCCTTAATACGTCCGCCGCGAATCAGAACAACGCTGTGTTCCTGCAGATTGTGGCCGATTCCCGGGATATACGCGGAAACCTCCTGCTGGTTGGTCAGCTTGACTCTGGCTACCTTACGGAGCGCCGAGTTCGGCTTTTTCGGGGTCATGGTTCTTACGACTGTGCAGACGCCGCGTTTCTGAGGGGAGCTCAGGTCGATGCTGTCCTTCTTCATGGAGTTATACCCCTTCTGAAGAGCGGGAGCAGTGGATTTTTTCTCCATAACGGCTCTCCCTTTTCTGACGAGCTGGTTAAAAGTTGGCATTGTCGCACCTCCTTCTTTTTTCATTCAAATTTATTAATCAGACAGCGGGAAGGCCGCCCAATTAGCAAAAAAATACAGCGGGGAGCCGGGATTTCCCGAAACTTCCTCAGCTTATCTAAGTAAACACTATTTTCCGGGTTTTGTCAATAGTCAAATTCCCGAAATCGGGCATGGCGGCGAAAAAAAATCTGACGATTTGAAAAAACACGGAAAAGGAGCCGCGCAGGCTCCTTTTCCCAAGGCCAGGGCACTGGTGCGCACTGACTGTATTCTTTCCATTCCAAACCGGATTATACATCCGAAGCCGCCGGTTCCAGTTCGGGGATTTCGGCGTCTACCACCGCGCTGTCTACGGTAGAGCGCACCTCGACATTGCGGTAACAGTTCATCCCGGTGCCGGCCGGGATCAGCTTGCCGATGATAACATTTTCTTTCAGGCCCATCAGCGGGTCAACCTTGCCTTTGATCGCCGCTTCAGTCAGCACGCGGGTCGTTTCCTGGAAGGACGCCGCCGAAAGGAAGCTGTCGGTTGCCAGCGAAGCCTTGGTAATACCCAGCAGCACCGCGTTGTACTCGCATTCCTTCAGGCCGGCTTCGCCTGCGGCTGTCCGTTCCCGGACAATACGGTTGGCTTTTTCCACCTCGCCGCGGTCCGCCAGCGAACCAGGCAGCAGGTGGGTGCTTCCCGCGTCGATAATCCGGACCTTCCGCATCATCTGGCGCACGATGACCTCAATGTGTTTATCGTTGATATCAACACCCTGCATCCGGTATACCTTCTGTACCTCGGAGTTCAAGTAGTTCTGCACTTCCTGCTCGCCCCGGATTGCCAGGACATCGTGCGGGTTGACGCTGCCTTCGGTCAGGGACTGGCCTTTTTCCACCCAGTCGCCCTCATGCACCTTGATCCGGTAGCCGTATGGCACCGCATAAGAACGTTCATCCCCGTCGGTCGCCGTCACGAAAACGTGGCGGGTGCGCTTGATCTCCTCCATCCGGACACGGCCGGCAATTTCAGTGAGGATCGCCGCATTTTTCGGGCGGCGGCCCTCGAACAGCTCCTCGACGCGGGGAAGACCCTGGGTAATATCCTCCGCCGACGCGATACCGCCGGTATGGAAGGTACGCATGGTGAGCTGGGTGCCCGGTTCACCGATGGACTGCGCCGCGATAACGCCGACTGCCTCGCCGATGGACACCGCCGCACCGGTTGCCAGGTTTGCACCATAACACCGGGTGCAGATCCCCTGCTCCGATTCACAGGTCAGGATCGAACGGATCATCACGGATTTTACCCCGGTATGGATGATCTTATCCGCGTCAAACTCATCCATCAGTTTATCCTTGGAAACCAGCAGCTCGCCGGTTTCCGGATGGCAGAAGTCCTCCAGCAGGTAACGGCCGATCAACCGATCCTTAAACGGCTCGATGACCTCTTTACCCTCCGCCACTTCATAGACCTCAATGCCATGCTTCGCGCCACAGTCGTCCTGCCGGATGATGACATCCTGAGAAACGTCTACCAGACGGCGGGTCAGATAGCCGGAGTCTGCCGTTCTCAGCGCGGTATCCGCCAAGCCCTTCCGCGCACCGCGGGAGGAGATGAAATATTCCAGGATATTCAGGCCTTCACGATAGTTGGACCGGATCGGGACCTCAATCGTGACGCCCGAAGTGTTCGCGATCAGGCCGCGCATCCCGGCCAGCTGGCGCAGGTTGTTAATTGAACCGCGGGCCCCAGAATCGGCCATCATATAAATCGGATTGAACTGGTCCAGGTTGTCCTGGAAAGCTTCGGTCACTTTGTCTGTAGTATTGTTCCAGGTCCGCAGGACCATGCTGCTCCGTTCCTCGTTGGTAATCAGACCCATATTGAAGTTATCGGTAATAACTTCAATTTCAGCCTCTGCCTGTGCCAGCAGTTCTTTCTTCTGGGGCGGGATCACAGCGTCGCAGACAGCAACGGTGATAGCGCTCTTGGTAGAATACTTGAACCCAAACGCTTTGACCTTATCCAGCATCTCAGCGGTCAGCGCAGGACCATGCAGACGGATACAACGGTCGATAATCTGGCCCAGCTGCTTTTTCTTGACGATAAAATTGATTTCCAGCGCAAATTCATTGGCGGAATTGGTTCGGTCAACAAAGCCCAGGTCCTGTGGGATGTTCTGGTTGAAGATCACCCGGCCCATGGTCGTATCGATAATCTTGCTGACAGATTTATCCCCGATCTGCTTGGTCATCCGGATCCGGATCTTGGAATGGAGGGTGATCGCGCCTTCGTTATAGGCCATCATCGCCTCATCCACATCCCGGAAGACCTTGCCCTCGCCGGGTTCGCCATCCTTGATAATGGTCAGGTAGTACGAACCCAAAATCATATCCTGGGTCGGGACAGTGACCGGCCGGCCATCCGACGGCTTCAGGATATTGTTCGCCGCCAGCATCAGGAAGCGGGCCTCGGCCTGTGCTTCCGCAGAAAGCGGGACATGAACCGCCATCTGGTCGCCGTCGAAGTCCGCGTTATACGCGGTGCAGGCCAGCGGGTGCAGCTTGAGTGCGCGGCCCTCGACCAGGATCGGCTCGAAAGCCTGGATCCCCAGGCGGTGCAGGGTCGGCGCACGGTTCAGCAGGACCGGATGATCCTTGATGACGATTTCCAGTGCGTCCCAAACCTCGTCCTTGGCGCGTTCCACCATCTTGCGGGCGGATTTGATATTATTGGAAATACCGGTTTCCACCAGCCGTTTCATCACGAACGGCTTGAACAGCTCCAAGGCCATTTCTTTCGGCAGGCCGCATTGATACATCTTCAGATCCGGGCCGACGACGATAACCGAACGGCCGGAGTAGTCCACACGCTTACCCAGCAGGTTTTGCCGGAAACGGCCCTGTTTGCCCTTGAGCATATCCGACAGGGATTTCAGCGGGCGGTTATTCGGCCCGGTGACCGGCCGGCCGCGGCGGCCGTTGTCGATCAGGGCGTCTACCGACTCCTGAAGCATCCGCTTTTCGTTCCGGACGATAATGTCCGGCGCGCTGAGCTCGAGCAGGCGTTTCAGGCGGTTGTTCCGATTGATGACCCGGCGGTACAGGTCGTTCAGGTCCGAAGTCGCGAACCGTCCGCCGTCCAACTGGACCATCGGGCGGATATCCGGCGGGATGACCGGGACAACGTCCATAATCATCCATTCCGGACGGTTGCCGGAGGAACGGAATGCCTCTACGACCTCCAGCCGCTTCAGATAACGCACCCGTTTTTGCCCGGTCGCGTTTTCCAGCACGGATTTCAGCTCTGCCGCCAGCTTATCCAGGTCGATTTCCGCCAGCAGTTCCTTGATCGACTCCGCACCCATGCCCGCGCGGAAATCATCCTCGTATTTCTCGCGCATATCGAAATATTCCGCTTCGGTCAGCAGCTGGCCTTTTTCCAGGATCGTATCGCCCGGATCCAGGACAATGTATTTCGCAAAATAAATAACCTCTTCCAGCCGTCTGGGAGAAATGTCCAGCAGCAAGCCCATCCGGGAGGGGATCCCCTTAAAATACCAGATGTGGGAAACCGGGGCTGCCAGCTCAATATGGCCCATCCGCTCGCGGCGAACCTTGGAACGGGTGACCTCAACGCCGCACTTGTCACAGATTTTACCCTTAAAACGCAGGCGTTTATATTTCCCGCAGTGACATTCCCAGTCCTTCTGCGGCCCAAAAATACGTTCGCAGAACAGACCGTCCCGTTCGGGCTTGAGGGTCCGGTAATTGATCGTTTCCGGCTTCTTGACCTCGCCATAGGACCATTCTCTGATCTGATCCGGGGAAGCCAGGCCGATCTTTATCGATTCAAATGTATTAAACTCCATTATTCAGACCCCTTTCGCTTAAAATAATGATTCATCCGACTCCATTTCCAGGCTGTCGTCCGACCCGTCCAGATCAAAGTCATAGCCGTCGTCTTCCATTTCGACCTCGTCGCTGTCCTCTACCGAGTAGCCGTCGAAGTCGCCGTCCTCCACATAATCCTCTTCCATGCTCGGCTGGAACCCAATGTCGTCGTCCTCAAAGGTCTGCTTGAGGTCGATTTCCTGGTTATCTTTATCCAGCACCTTCACATCCAGTGCCAGGGATTGCAGCTCCTTAATCAGCACCTTGAAGGATTCGGGGATACCTGGCTTCGGCACATTCTGGCCCTTGACGATGGATTCATAGGTCTTGACACGGCCCTCGACATCGTCCGACTTGACGGTCAGGATCTCCTGCAAAGTATAGGCCGCGCCGTAAGCCTCCAGCGCCCAAACCTCCATCTCACCGAAGCGTTGGCCGCCGAACTGCGCTTTACCGCCGAGCGGCTGCTGGGTAACCAGCGAGTAAGGCCCGGTGGAACGGGCATGGATCTTATCATCAACCAGGTGGTGCAGCTTCAGGTAGTACATATAGCCCACCGTGACACGGTTGTCAAACAGTTCGCCGGTACGGCCGTCATAAAGCTCGGTTTTGCCGTCCTCCGCCAGCCCTGCTTCACGCAGGCAGTCGCGGATATCCGACTCGTGCGCGCCGTCGAAGACCGGCGTCATCATCTTCCAGCCCAGCGCCATCGCGGCCCGGCCGAGATGCACCTCGAGCACCTGCCCGATGTTCATACGGGAGGGGACGCCCAGCGGGTTCAGCACGATATCCAGCGGCCGTCCATCCGGCAGGAAGGGCATATCCTCCTGGGGCAGGATGCGGGAAACAACGCCCTTGTTCCCGTGGCGGCCCGCCATCTTATCACCGACCGAAATCTTGCGCTTCTGCGCGATATAACAGCGGACGACCATATTAACCCCAGGGTTCAGCTCGTCGCAGTTTTCCCGGGTAAAGACCTTGACATCCACAATGATGCCGCTTTCACCATGCGGGACCTTCAGCGAGGTATCCCGGACTTCGCGGGCTTTTTCGCCGAAAATCGCCCGGAGCAGCCGCTCCTCTGCGGTCAGCTCGGTTTCACCCTTCGGGGTGACCTTGCCGACCAGGATATCGCCGGAACGCACCTCTGCGCCGACCCGGATCACACCGTTTTCATCCAGATCCTTGAGGGCATCCTCGCCGACGTTCGGGATATCACGGGTGATTTCCTCCGGCCCCAGCTTGGTATCGCGGGCTTCAGTTTCGTATTCTTCAATATGGATCGAGGTATACACATCGTCCCGAACAATCTTTTCATTGATCAGGATGGCGTCCTCGTAGTTGTAGCCCTCCCAGGTCATGAACCCGATCAGCGCATTTTTACCCAGCGAGATCTCGCCGTTGCAGGTAGCCGGGCCATCCGCGAGGACATCGCCCTTTTTGACCTGCTGGTTTTTGGAAACGATGGGGCGCTGGTTTGTGCAGGTGCCCTGGTTGGAGCGTTTGAATTTGGTCAGTGCGTAAGCATGGAGCGCGCCGGATTCATCCTTGACAACGACTTCATCCGCGCTGACTTTCTCAATAATACCGTCCTGTTTAGCCAATACGCAGACGCCGGAGTCCACCGCCGCCTTGTACTCCATCCCGGTGCCGACAACCGGGGCTTCGGTTTTCAGCAGAGGCACAGCCTGCCGCTGCATATTGGAACCCATCAGCGCGCGGTTCGCGTCGTCGTTTTCCAGGAAGGGGATCATCGAAGTCGCCACGGACACAACCATACGCGGGGAAATATCCATATAGTCTACATTTTCACGTTCCGTTTCCAGGATTTCATCCCGGTAGCGGGCGTTGACGCGCTTCCGGGCGAAGGTCCCCTCCTCGGTCAGCGGTTCGTTTGCTTGGGCAACGACGTATTCGTCCTCGACATCGGCGGTCATATAGACAACCTCGTCAAAGACCTTGCCGGTTGCCTTGTCTACCCGGCGGTAGGGCGCTTCAATGAAGCCGTACTGGTTCAGCCGCGCAAAGGAAGCCAGATAGGAAATCAAGCCGATGTTCGGGCCCTCAGGGGTTTCGATGGGGCACATCCGGCCGTAGTGGGTATAATGAACATCGCGGACCTCGAAGGACGCGCGGTCACGGGACAAACCGCCCGGGCCCAACGCCGAAAGACGGCGTTTGTGGGTCAGCTCTGCCAGCGGGTTGGTCTGATCCATAAACTGGGAAAGCGGCGAAGAACCGAAAAATTCTTTAATCGAAGCCACCACCGGGCGAATGTTGATCAGCGCCTGCGGGGTGATGACGTCCATATCCTGCACCTGAAGGGTCATACGCTCCCGGATCACCCGCTCCATCCGGCTGAAACCGATCCGGAACTGGTTTTGCAGCAGCTCGCCCACGGTACGGATCCGGCGGTTGCCCAGATGGTCGATATCGTCCACGGTGCCGACCCCGTAAACCAGGTTGTTCATATAGTTGATCGAAGCGAAGATATCGTCCTTGATGATATGCTTGGGGATCAGCTCATTGATCCGCTCCTTGACCATGGCAGTCTGAGCTTCAAGGGTATCTGCCTGCTCCAGGATATCCATCAGGATTTTATAGCGGACTTTTTCATAAACGCCGCATTCCTCTTTGTCAATGCCGTCGATGAAATCCTCGATATCCACCATGCCGTTAGAAATGACCTTCACCACCCGGTTCCCCTCCTCTACGGAAAGGAAAACCGTGTCCACGCCCGACCGCTGGATACGCTCAGCGGTTTCACGGGAGATTTTCTGGCCTTTTTCAGCCAGGACCTCGCCGGTCAGCGGGTCGATTACCGGCTCTGCAGCAGTCTGCCCGACCAGCCGGGTCTGAAGCTGGAGCTTTTTATTGTATTTGTACCGGCCTACCTTGGAGAGGTCATACCGGCGTTCGTCAAAGAGCAGGGGTACAATATGCTTCACTGCGGATTCGATGGTTGGCGGCTCGCCCGGACGCAGCTTGCGGTAAACCTCCAGCAGCGCCTCGTCCCCATTTTTGCACATATCCCGGTTATTGATGGTCGCCATAATCCGCTCGTCTTCACCAAAGATTTCGTAGATTTCGTGGCTGCTCCCCTCTATACTGCTCAAGCCCAGCGTAAAGTCCTCCGAGATATCCTCGCTTTTTACGTCGTCCCGCACCCGGAGCAGGGCGCGGATCAGGGTTGTAATCGGGATTTTGCGGTTTTTATCAATCCGGACATAGAAAAAGTCGTTGGAGTCGGTTTCATATTCCAGCCAAGCCCCGCGGTTGGGGTTGATGGTGGAGGTATACAGCTTTTTGCCGGTTTTATCGTAGGAATCATTGAAATAAACGCCGGGAGAACGGACCAGCTGGGAAACGATGACCCGTTCCGCGCCATTGATAACAAAGGTGCCGCTCTCGGTCATCAGGGGGAAATCGCCCATGAAGATTTCCTGCTCCTTGACCTCGCCGGATTCCTTATTCAAAAGCCGCGCTTTAACGCGAAGAGGAGCTGCGTAGGTAACGTCGCGTTCTTTGCATTCCGCGACCGAGTATTTCGGTTCGTCATCCAAACGGTAATCCACAAAGTCTAAAATCAGGTTGCCGGTGTAATCGGAAATAGCCGATACATCTGCAAAAACCTCTTTCAGGCCCTGTTTCAAAAACCACTCGTATGAATTTTTCTGCACTTCGATCAGGTTGGGCATTTCCAACACTTCGTTGATTTTTGCAAAGCTCATGCGGGTGTTCGTGCCTAATTGAACAGGCTTGACATTTACCATAGGCTTATCACTCCATTCATTTATTTCAAACCGTCTGTGCGATATGTAGAATTTCCCGAGTTTGATTCGCCGAAATTCTACAAATTGGTGTTGCAATTTTCGATTGGATATGATATACTTCTTAAGGAGAAAGGGTATATCAGTCCATATTGATACAGTATACTATTATATTACAAACCAAAGGGCTTGTCAAGCCTTTTGGTTCCATCTTTTTCCTAAAAAACCGCACAAAAAACAGGGCCGGAAATCCGGCCCTGTTTTTTTCTTTCACAATTAAAAAGTTTTTCTTAGAATGGGTACAGCTTCTTAGAATCCAAGCCGCCGCTGCTCCGCTTCCAGCGCGGCATAGATCCGGCGCAGGATCTGCCGCTGTTCCCTCAGCTTCTGCGGATCGCGCGGCGCACTGAGCAAAAATTCGGCCTGTTCCCGCAGCTCGGGCGGACAAAAGCGCAGCGCCGCCAGCTGCTTTTCCAGCTTTTTGTCCCCTGTATAAAAAACGCCGTTCAATGCCAGCACAACCTGCACCATGTCCAGCAGCGTGGCTGTGACAATCGGCCCGGCAAACCAGATATCAGCCCGTTCAATGGCCGAATCATAATGGAAATTGTCCAGCCACATCCCGGACCTTCCCATAAATTCCGAAAGGATCGCCTGCCGCAGCAGCGGGGGATATTCCGCCGCACGCGCTTTCCATCCGGCAAGGATCCCATAGGGATCCTCCACAGGCTGGATAAAATTCACCTCAGACAGGCAGACATAGGTGTAATATCCATGGGTGGTCCAGGCCGCCGGCAGCACCTCGAGCTCCCCCTTCAGCGCCCGGGAAAGGCTTTCTTCCATGCTGTCGATCCAGCGCACCGTCACCTCGACCGGCGTGCCGCGAAATCGGAAATCCATCCCGCCGCCCCAAGGGCCGTCTTTCAGATCCGGGCTGACCCACATCCCGCATCCTGTGTCGGCAATGGACTCAATAATCTGTTTCCGCTCCTCATAGGGCTTGGGATTCTCCAGGAACAGGAAGAAGTCCAGATCCGACCCCTCGTCCGCCGTCCCTTTGGCATACGAGCCGGCCAGCGCCAGGGCATACCGTCCCGTCAGCACAGTCCTCAAGACAGCGGCTATTTCCGCTGCTTTCTCCGGAAGCGGCATTTTACAGCCTCCCCATCAGGAAGGTAATATAGCTCATAAAGTGAGCGAATACAATTCCAGGTTCTTCCAGATCCGGGTTCCAGCGCTTCACCCATTCCAGGGAAACCGTTCCGTCATACCCGTTTTCCTTGAGCACCTTGAGCGCGTCGAATACCGGGACATCGCCGTAACCCATCATCCGGTAAGCGATCACCCCGTCATGGCTGACGCTGTCCTTCACATGGATATACCGGACATACCGCCCGATATTACGAAACGTTTCATGCGGATCCTCCCCAAAAAAGCGGAACGGATGATGGATGTCCCACAAAACGCCCTTGTTTTTGCTGTCAACCTGCTCGATAAAATCCAGCATGGCCTCAGAATCCGCCAATACGCCGTTGGTTTCGATCAGGGGGGTAACCCCCTTCCCCTCTGCATAACGGCACATTTGCTCATAGAGCGTGCGTCCCTGCTCCAGGTCGCATTCTTCCGGCTGGGGATGGTTGGTAATCATGATCCGGACATAGGGGCAGCCCAGCTTCTGCGCCAGATCGATATAACCCTGCGCTTCCTCCACCGGGTTTTCGTAAGGGATCCCAACCGAGATATTGCTGGTCAGCATGGAAATCCCCATCCCGGCCGCGTTCAGTTTATCCATGGTTTTTTCAATATGCTCTGAGTCAAATGCGCGGATTTTCGTCACATTGAGCTGATTTGCCACCCCGCGCACTTCAATCCCATGGAATTTCAGGTCGCACGCCGTGGAGAAAATATCGCTCCAGCGCCAGTCCGGACAGCCAAGCGTAGAAAATGCCAGTTTCATATAGAAAGCCTCCCTGATAGTTACGCGGTTTCAATCGCGTTTGCTTTTTGAAGGTTAAGGGTCTCGATCGCCCATTCCCGCAGTTTGAATTTCTGGATCTTCCCCGAAGCCGTCATGGGGAACTGCTCCATAAATTCCACATACCGCGGGACTTTATGACGGGCCATATTCTCTTTAATCATAGCCCGAACCTGCTCCGCTGTCAAGCAGGCGCCTTTTTTCAGGATGACGCAGGCCATGACCTCCTCGCCATACTGCTCGCTTGGGACGCCGATGACCTGAACATCCTGCACCTCATCCACCGTATAAAGGAATTCCTCAATCTCCTTGGGATAGATATTCTCCCCGCCCCGGATAATCATATCCTTGAGCCGGCCAGTCACCTTATAATAGCCATGCTCGTCTACCTCGCAGAGGTCCCCGGAATGGAGCCAGCCGTCCTGGTCGATCGCCTGCGCAGTGGCTTCCTCCATTTTATAGTACCCCTTCATGATATTATATCCCCGGGCGCAGAATTCGCCTTGCTTGCCCGGCCCCAGGGTTTCCCCGGTTTCCGGGTCTACAATCTTGCATTCAATCTGGGGCAGGGCTTTCCCGACGGTCGACACCCGGCGCTCAATCGAATCATCCGTAGTTGTCATGGTGCAGACCGGGGAAGCCTCGGTCTGGCCATACGAAATCGTGATTTCCTTCATCCCCATTTCATCGATCACCTGCCGCATCACCTTGATCGGGCAGGGAGAACCCGCCATAATCCCAGTACGAAGCCTCGGGAAACGGTAGTTTTTGAAATCCTTATGTTCCAGCGCCGCAATATACATAGTGGGTACCCCATGAACCGCCGTACACTCCTCGTCCTGGATCGCACGCAGGAAATCCAACGGGCGGTAGGACTCCAGCGGAACCATAGAAGACGCATGGGTCAGGCAGGCCATCACCGCCAATACGAGCCCGAAGCAGTGGAAAAACGGCACCGGGATGCAGAGCTTATCCTCATGGGTAAACTTCATGCAGTCGCCGATGGATTTGCCGTTGTTGACAATATTGTAATGAGTCAGCATAACCCCCTTCGGGAACCCGGTAGTACCGGAAGTATACTGCATATTGATGACATCATGTTCATCCTGCTCCGCCTTGAGCGCCTGATATTCCGCATCCGGGATTTTCCGGGCGCGTTCAAACAGCTCGTTGAAAGGCATCATGCCGGCAGGCGCTTCGTCCCCTTGAAGGATAATGGATTTCAGGAAAGGGAGCATAGGGAAGTCCAACTGATTCGGGGCCTGGTTCTTCAAAGTAGGGCAAAGCTCATTCACAATCGCTATGTAGTCCGCATCCTTGAAGCCGCGGGTCATCACCAGCGCCTTGGTGTCGGATTGGCGGAGCAGGTATTCCAGCTCGAATACCTTGTAGTTGGTGTTCACTGTTACCAGCACCGCGCCGATCTTCGCGCAGGCGAACAAGGTCAGCAGCCATTCCGGAACATTGGTAGCCCAGATTGCCACGTGGTCGCCCTTGACAATGCCAATTTCCAGAAAGCCCTTGGCGACCTCGTCCACCTCGGCGTTAAAATCTTTCCAGGTGCGGAAATAATCCCGGTCAATATACTTGACCGCCTGCCGGTCCGGGAAACGGGCGGCGACTTCTTCCAGCAATTCGCCTACAGTTTGGTTCATCATTTCATTGTTGCTGTTCATGATTTGCTCCTCCTTTTTGTCCGGCGGACATCCGGGAGCGGAAACAAAAAAGCCCCCGTCCCCTGTACAATGACAGGAGACGAAAGCCTGGCTTCCGCGGTACCACTCCGGTTGACAGGAACCATGGCCCCTGCCCGCTCTGATCACATCCGTTTGAATGCTATTCCGTATATCGGCGGAATACCCGTCCGCGCCTACTCCTCCTGGTTTCGGGCGGCTGCTCCAAGGTCAGTTCATCCGGATCCCCCTGCCGCGCTCGCAGCGTCCGGCGGCTCTCTGAAAAAGGGAAAAGGGATTACTATTCCTTATCTTCGCATTGCTTTATCAAATTGAAGTATGAAACATATTATAAGCATCCCGTTCCATTTTGTCAAGGGCTTTTGGGATTTTTTATGCCTGCTTCATCAAAAAGCAGTACCATCGATTAACAAGGGGAAACACGCCTTCCAGCGTCCTAAATCGGCGCTG
>CANAQK010000024.1 GCA_947363605.1 uncultured Clostridia bacterium
CATAGACGGCGCACAGCGCATTTTATGTGCGAACAGGCAAAGCCTGACCCTCCAACCGGGTATCGATTGGAGGGTGTGCCGATTATACCGAAAGATAGATGGGCCTTGAAAAGGAAGGATTCATTTTGAAAAAAATCCGGCAATTTTAGTGAAAAGGCTTGACAAATCAGGAACCTACCGTTTATAATACTAACTTGCAAGGTTTCGCCTATTTTTGAAGCAGTTTACCTGCTTTTAAGGATATAATCGTCTTAGTTAAAGGGGGATGGAAAAGTTGAAGAGAACCTACCAGCCAAAAAAACTGCAGAGAAAAAGAGTCCACGGCTTTATGAAAAGAATGTCTGACAGAAATGGCAGAAATGTTCTGAAACGCCGCCGTGCGAAAGGCAGAAAAAGACTGTCGCACTAAGCAAAACCAGCTTACCACAGAAATAGGGTTTGTGGGATTCTAGTTTTATCAAAAACGAAAAAAAGACGGACCACTGTATTCTTTACGAGTGGTCTTTGTTTTTATCAGGCGCAGGAGGGCTTTTGCTTTTGAAGCTGGCGACGATCAAACTGAATAAGGAATTTAAACGCGCGTATTATCAGGGGAAGTTCAAGGCGCATCCGTTGCTGGTTTCGTACCAGATTCATAACCGCGCCGGAAGGCCCCGGATCGGTATCACAACTTCCAAGAAAATTGGAGGCGCGGTACAGCGTAACCGTGCCCGCCGTATTATCCGCCAGGCTTTTTGTGAGATTTCGGCGGAAAAAGGCTTTCCCCTGCCCAACTGTGATTTTGTTTTTGTAGCCCGGCCTCTGACTCCTTCTTCTACGACCAAAGAGGTTAAAAAAGTGATGATTAAACAATTGGCTGCCCTGCGGAAAGGGCAATGAAACAAGTAGTCCTTCGGCTGATTTCTTTTTATCAAGCTTGGATTTCCCCGCTTTTTCCTTCCTGCTGCCGGTATTATCCAACCTGCTCGGCCTATGCGTTAGAGGCGGTGAGGCGGTTTGGCGCAGCAAGAGGATGCTGGCTGGGGCTGCTGCGGATTTTACGCTGTAATCCGTTGTTCCGGGGCGGGATGGATCCGGTGCCGGAAGAGTTTTGCTGGTTTCCGCGCCGGAATAAAGCGGAATAAAGGCCTTTCGAAGGTAAAAAAATAAAACCATCCAGAGGGAAAAGAACGGAGAAAGTGAGAATATGGGAATTTTAGGAACGCCGCTTGGCTGGATCATGAAATGGATTTATGATTTTCTGTTTCATTTCAATATTGCGGGCGCTTACGGCTGGGCGTTGGTGCTGTTTATCCTGCTGACAAAACTGCTGACCTACCCGCTCAGTGTAAAACAGCAGAAAAGCACGGCGCGGATGGCTGCTTTCCAGCCGAAGCTGAAGCAGCTGGAAAAACAGTATGGGAAAGATAAAAACCGCTATCAGCAGGAAATGATGAAGCTGTATGAAGAAGAGGGAATTAACCCCATGAACGGCTGCCTGCCTATGGTGGTGACTTTCCTGCTGCTGTTTGGTATTATCGACGTTATCTATAATCCGCTTAAGCATCTGCTCCAAGTGCCGGCGGATTTGATCCAGGAAGCCACCCAGATTCTGGGCCGCGCCACATCAACGGCCCAGCTGGAGATTATCTCGGCTATCCAAAACGGTTCGACTGCTTATGACGGCCTCTTTGACGGTTCTATTATGGAGCAGATCCAAAACTTTGATATGAATTTCCTTGGATTCAATATGGGTGAAATTCCAAACCAGGTTTGGGGCCTGTTGGTCATTATCCCGATCGTCTCTTTCCTGACGCAGATTGTTTCCACTCTAGTTTCGATGAAGGTCCAGGAGAAGAACGGTCAGAAGATGCAGGGCGGTATGAAATGGTTTATGCTGGCTATGCCGCTGATGTCGCTTTGGATTGCATTCACCCTTCCTGCCGGCGTTGGTTTTTACTGGATTGTGTCCAACCTGCTGATGATCTTGCAGACATTGCTGCTGGCAAAGCTGTATCCTCCGGAAAAAGTAGCGGCGATGAGCAGCAAATCAATCGAGAAGACTCGGGCAAAAATGCGGAAAAAACGGGAACAGATGGAAATTTATCAGAAACGGATGGAAGAAAAAGGGATGTCCCCGGTAAAAGCTGCCGCCTCTGCAGCACAGCATATGGATCGGAGTAATGAACATCAGAAAGAAAAAGAGCTGGCCAAAAGCCGTTTAGCGGAAGCACGCCGGAAAATGGCGGAAAAATATGGCGATGATTATAAGGAAGATTAGCCAACGGAAGCTGGATATAGTTGGGAGGAATCAGGAATGAAAAAGGAAACCACAGCAAAAGCACCCAGTATTGAAGAAGCGGTAGAACGTGCGGTCCGGGAATTGGGATGCAGCCGTGCAGAATGTGAGTATGAGGTGCTTGAAGAACCGAAAAAGAAATCATTGTTCAGCCGGCAGCGGGATGCTTTGGTTCGGGTTTGGGCTGAAATCAACGAGCCGGCAGAAGAAAGACCGCATACTGCGCCCGCTCCGACTCCGGCCCCGGTTCTTCGGGAAATTGGAAACGAAGAACACGCATTGGCAGCTCATCCAAAATTAGCGGCGGCAAAGCAGTATCTGGAAGGGATCCTTGCAGCAATGGGATTAGACGGGGTACGGATCCAGGCTGAAGAAACGGAAGAAGGCGCAACCCTGACTTTTGAGGGGGAAGGCGTTGCTGTATTGATTGGGCATCATGGGGAAACACTGGATGCGCTGCAATATTTGGTTGCGCTTACCTGCAACCGGATTGATGGGGATTATTATCGCATTACGCTGGATTGCGGCAGTTACCGGGAAAAACGGGAAGCAACCCTGAAAGCGCTCGCTTCCCGGATTGCCAATAAGGTGAAAAAAAGCGGCCGGAGCCAGCTTCTGGAGCCGATGAACCCCTATGAAAGAAGGATTATCCATGCGGTGGTTTCGGAAATTGACGGGGTCTATTCCAAGTCAAGAGGGGAAGAACCCAACCGCCGGGTCGTCATTTTGAGCGAAACACCAGCGAAAAACAACCGTCCGTCCAGAGAACGCGGCGGCCGGGAGGATTATCGGAAAAAGCCCTCTTATCCGCAGAAGCGGGAACCCACCATGGAAGAAATTCTGAAAGGCAACCTCAAAGAAAAAACGGATGGGGCGGCGCTCTACTCAAAGATTGAATTGTAAGCGGGAAAGGGATCAGAGTTTCTGATCCCTTTTGTCAATGGCAGAAGAATGTTATAGTCGGCACACCCTCAAATCGGTACCCAATTTTCAAGTCAGGCTTTGCCTGTTCGCGCATAAAATGTGCTGTGCGCCGTCTATGAAGCCCTACCGCATGGCCGCTTCGCGGCCCACTGCGGCATGATATGCCGCAGTGTTAAAAAGAAGCATTGGATTCTTTTCAAGTGCGTTGACTATAGAAATGAGGAATAAGATGACCATTGCAGCAATTGCAACCCCGCTGGCGGCGGGAGGAATTTCGATTATCCGGATTTCCGGGGAACAGGCCATTGAAATTGCAGACCGGGTATTTCAGGCACAGAGCGGGGTCCCATTAGCGCAGAAGGCGGGTTATACGGCGGCTTTCGGGCAGATTATACAGGATGGAAAGCCGTTGGATACCTCGGTTGCCACGGTATTCAGAGCTCCGAAAAGCTATACCGGAGAGGATGTCGTAGAGCTTTCCTGTCATGGCGGGGTGATGATTACCCGGGAGGTTCTGCGGGTAGTATTGGAGCAGGGAGCCGCTTTGGCAGAGCCGGGGGAATTTACCAAGCGGGCTTTTTTAAATGGGAAATTGAATTTGACTCAGGCGGAAGCCGTTGCCGATTTGATCCAGGCGGGGAACCGCCAAGCCATGAATGCCGCCCGTGCCCAGATGGGGAATGCTCTTTATCGGAAAATTGAGCAAATCCGGGTGGATCTGCTGGCAATTGCCGGGCATTTAGGGGCTTGGGTGGATTATCCCGAGGAGGAAATCCCGGAGGTGGATCAGGGGCATCTGTTGGATTCCCTCCGGCATTCCATACAGGAATTAGCCCGGCTGATCCGCTCCTTCGATACCGGGAAGCTGGTTCGGGAAGGGATTGAAACCGTGATTGCCGGAAAACCGAATGTAGGGAAATCCACCCTGATGAATCTGCTGGCGGGCTGCCGCCGGAGTATTGTGACGGATATTGCCGGGACAACCCGGGACGTCGTGGAAGAAACAGTTTCGCTGGGGGAATGGACTCTCCGTTTGGCGGATACAGCCGGGATCCGGGTTACAGATGATCAGGTGGAACAGGCCGGAGTGGAATTAGCCCGGGCACGTTTGGGGCAGGCCCAACTGATCCTGGCGGTTTTTGATTCCTCCCAGCCTTTATCTGAGGAGGACCATGAACTGATCTGTACGGTATCCGGGAAGCCGGTAATCGCGGTGGTCAATAAAAGCGATCTTCCCGCCCAAATCGAATGGGAGGAGCTGGAGCAGGCATTTCCTTCCCTGTTGGTGATTTCAGCGCAGCAGGATCAAAGCCTTTCGGCCCTAGAGGAGAAAATCGGGCAGGTTATCCAATCTGAAAAGCTGGATTTATCTGCAGGGATGATTGCAACCGAGCGGCAGCGGAGCTGTGCGGAGGCTGCTATGGAAAATCTGCAGGAAGCGGCGGAAGGGCTGGAAGCCGGAATAACCCTGGACGCGGTAACGGTTTCGATTGACAGCGCCATTCATGCGCTGTTGGAATTAACCGGGGGAAAAGTAACAGAAGAAGTGGTGAATCAGGTTTTTTCTCATTTTTGTGTAGGAAAATAATACTATTTCTTGATATAGTCGGCACACCCTTAAATCGATACCCGATTGGAGGGTCAGGCTTTGCCTGTTCGCGCATAAAATGCGCTGTGCGCCGTCTATGAAGCCCTACCGCATGGCCGCTTCGCGGCCCACTGCGGCATATCATGCCGCAGTGTTGAAAAGAAGCATTGGCTTCTTTTCAAGTGCGTTGACTATAAAAAGATTAAGAACCTGTAGTCGCAACCAGAAAACGCCATCTGCCTGGGCCTTGTCTGCCGGGAAAATCCATCGGCTGTCCGGCATCTTCGGCTATGAATACAGGTCCTAAAATCTTTTTATCGCGGCGTGATACACCGCCGTGCCTGTGGCGCACGAAGAAAAGTATTGACAACATTCTTTGGCGGCTGTGTCGCCGGAACGCATTCTGCCGCCCAATAAAACGACTGCATTGTTTTATTGAGCATTAGTATATTATTTCCGAATTAAAAATTCGGAAATAATACATTTGATTTGAGCCGTTTTGCTCGCCGCCGTAACCGGCGGCAACCGCAAAACATGGCAGATATTACTTCCGATCTTTCAGTTCGGAAGTAATAAAATGGAGGTCTTCATGGAAGCATTTTTAGGGGAGTATGATCTTGCGGTGATTGGCGCCGGGCACGCGGGAGTAGAAGCAGGTCTGGCAGCGGCCCGGCTGGGATTGAAAACGATATTGTTTACTCTGACCCTGGACGGGATTGCGAATATGCCTTGCAATCCTTCGATTGGAGGGACGGCAAAGGGCCATTTGGTACGGGAAATTGATGCGCTGGGCGGGGAGATGGGAAAAGCGGCAGATGCGACCTTTATCCAGAGCCGGATGCTGAACCGGGGGAAAGGCCCGGCTGTCCACAGCCTCCGGGTTCAGAGCGACCGGACAGCCTATCATCACTATATGAAACGCTGTCTGGAACAGACGGAGGGCTTGTATCTCAAACAGGACGAAATTACGGCCATTTGTTTAGATGAAAACGGCCGGGTATGCGGGGTCAAAACCCGTTTGGAGGCGCGTTATGCCTGCAAAGCGGCTATTATTTGCAGCGGTACCTATCAGCGGGGGATCATCCATATCGGGGAGCATTCCACCAGCGGCGGGCCGGACGCGGTCGCCGCCAGTATCGGCCTGACCGACCAGCTGGCTGAATTGGGTATGACCATCCGACGGTTTAAAACGGGAACCCCCTGCCGGATCCATCGGCGGAGCATTGATTTTTCCAAGCTGGAAGTTCAGGAAGGGGATGAGCGGATTATCCCGTTTTCCTTTACCACAAAAGGCCCGCTTCAGAATCGGGTCAACTGCCATATTGGCTACACTAATGAAAAAACCCACCAGGTAATTCGGGAAAACCTGCATCGTTCCCCTATCTACAGCGGACGGATTGAGGCAACCGGTCCGCGTTACTGTCCCAGCTTTGAGGATAAAGTGGTTCGCTTCTCAGAAAAGCCCCGACATCAATTGTTTGTGGAACCTATGGGGCTTGAAAATGAGGAGATGTATATGCAGGGGATGTCCTCTTCCTTGCCCGAGGATGTCCAACTCGCCTTTATCCGGACAATCCCGGGCTTCGAGCAGGCGGAAATCATGCGGAGCGCCTATGCGATTGAATATGATTGCTGTGATCCTACCGAGCTTTTGCCGACGCTGGAATTCAAGCAGTTCCCCGGACTTTATGGGGCAGGGCAGTTCAACGGGACGTCCGGTTATGAGGAAGCAGCAGCACAGGGGCTGATTGCGGGGATTAACGCCGCCAGGAAGATTCAGGGGAAGGATCCCTTTGTCCTGGATCGTGCCAGCTCTTATATCGGGACGCTGATCGACGACCTGGTCGTCAAGGGCTGTTCTGATCCTTACCGCATGATGACTTCCCGCAGTGAATACCGGCTGCTTCTCCGGCAGGATAATGCGGATAAGCGTCTGACCCCGATGGGCTATAGGCTGGGATTGATTTCTGCGGAACGGTATGCAGAATTTCAGGAGAAAATGGAGCAGATCGAACAGGAAATCCACCGGCTGAAAAGCACCTCGCTGCCTCCCTCGGAGGGACTGAACCGGATGCTTGTTTCACGTGAAACAGCTGAGATTTCGACCGGGATCCGGGCGGTGGAGCTGTTGAAACGCCCTCAGCTGCACTATGAAGATCTGCTTCCCTTTTTGCCGGAGGGTGGCCCATGTGATTACGCTGTCCGGGAGCAGGTTGAAATTGAGATTAAATATGAGGGTTATATCAAAAAACAATTGTCCCAAGTGGCAGAAATGCGGAAGCTGGAGATGCGGAAGCTTCCGGAGGGCATTTCTTATCGGGAAATTTTCGGTTTAAGCTTGGAGGCGCGGGAAAAATTGGATCGGATCCATCCATTGAATATCGGGCAGGCTTCCCGGATTTCCGGTGTCAGCCCAGCGGATGTATCGGTTTTGCTGATCTGGCTCCAGCAGCGTCGAAAGGAGGAAGAAAAATGATCCGGAAAGATTATATGAAGGCGATTTCAATGGCGGAAGGGATGGAACTCACAGACCTTCAATTGGAAAAATTGGATCGCTATGCGGAATTGCTGGTAGAATGGAATGAAAAAATCAATCTGACTGCGATCACGGAACCGGATGAAATTGCGGTCAAGCACTTTCTGGACAGTCTGCTTCTGCTGAAATCCGTAGAGGTTTCGGAGGGAGGGCAAATCATTGATGTGGGTACGGGAGCCGGTTTCCCCTCCCTGCCTTGTGCCCTTGTACGATCGGATTTGAAGCTGACCCTGCTGGACAGCTTGAATAAACGGATTATTTTCTTGGAGGAGGTTACTCGGGAATTGGGCAGGGAAGCGGCCTGTATTCATGCCCGTGCGGAGGAAGGCGGACGGAATCCGGCACTGCGGGAGAAATTCGATCTGGCGACAGCGCGTGCGGTGGCATCCATGCGGGAGCTAAGCGAGTATTGTCTGCCTTTTGTCAAGGTAGGCGGGATTTTCGCAGCGTTAAAGGGCTATGAAATCGAAGAGGAATTGAATGAAGCGAAGGCGGCGATCCGTTTGCTGGGCGGGGAGATCCAGGAGGTGCAGAAGAAAATCCTTCCGGATGGGAGCCGGCGCGGGATTGTGCTCATTCAAAAAATATCGCAGACCTCGACAAAGTATCCCCGTCCTTCTGCAAAAATAAAGAAAAACCCTCTTTCCTGAGAGGGTTTTTCCTTTTTTAGGGGAGTTATTTGCCGAATCACGGAGATGAAAAACTCTGGAAATATCTGTAAAAGTATGTTATAGTGAAAGCATCAAAGGACAGCAAACAGGTACAGGCTGACGGAAAGGATGATTCATCATGACAGCATTGCAGCTGAGAGGAAAAACGATCAACAAGGTTGTATTGTTGGAATTAGATCAGATTGAGCCGAATCCGGCACAGCCGCGGTTGTTATTTTCCCAGGAGGAATTGCAGAGCCTGGCGCAGAGTATCGCGGAAAATGGGCTTCTTCAGCCCCTGACCGTTCGGAAAGTCAATGGACGGTATGAATTGATTTCCGGCGAACGTCGTCTGCGTGCCCTCCGGCTGGCGGGAATGAAAGCCGCTCCTTGTATCGTTGTTTCAACAACGGACGAGCAGTCTGCCGTTTACGCACTGCTGGAAAATATCCAGCGGGCGGATCTGAATTTCTTTGAGGAAGCATTGGCTTTGAAAAAGCTGATGTGCGAGTGGGGGATTTCCCAACAGGAGCTGGGCGCCCGGCTGGGTAAGGCTCAGCCGACGATTGCCAATAAGCTCCGGTTGTTGAAATTTACGGATGAAACCCAGCGGCTGATTTTGAATTCCAATATCAGCGAACGGCAAGCGCGCTGTTTGCTGAAGCTGCCGGAAGAGGAGGTTCCTGCGGCAGTTGCCCAAATTCAAAAGCAGGGCATGAATACCGCTCAAACGGAGCATTATGTGCAGGCCCTGTTGGAGCGGAAGGAAGAAGAGGACAAGCCTAAGAAAAAGTATTATCCAATTGTCAAGGATGTACGGGTTTTCCTTAATACGATCAATAAAGCAATTACCGTGATGAACGCGAGCGGAATTGCTGCCTCCACTTGCAAGATCGAGAAGGAGGACTGCATTGAATATGTAGTCAAAATCCCGATCGCTAATTAAGATTGCCCGCACGGATGCCGCTTTCCGGCTTGCCCGCCGGCGGCGGATGTCCCGACCGTGCTGGTAATAGATACCCATTCCCCTAACCATCGGAAATACGGACGAAGAATTGGTTCTTCGTCCGTATTTCTTTTTCAATGTTTCACGTGAAACATTGGAAAAGTGTCTATTCGAATTGTTTCACGTGAAACAATTCCAAAAAAATTGAAAATCCTCTTTAATCCGATGAAAAACTATGCTATACTATATTCCAGCGGGTTAAAATAGAAATATTTTTCGTTTTTATCGGATCCCGCTGCTAATGGAAGCTGTATTGACAGGATTTTTCAGGCTTCTTTGGCTGTTTTTTATACTAATTCTTAATAAAACGATGCGGTCCGGCGGCGCGGACGCCAAGAAGGCTGTTATAGTCAACGCGCTTGAAAAGAAGCCAATGCTTCTTTTCAACACTGCGGCACAATGCCGCAGTGGGCCGCGAAGCGGCCATGCGGTAGTGCTTCATAGACGGCGCACAGCGCATTTTATGTGCGGACAGGCAAAGCCTGACCCTCCAATCGGGCACCGATTTGAGGGTGTGCCGACTATAATGCTTTTCTTCGTGCGCTGCAGGCACGGTGTATCACGCCGCCATAAAGCGATTAGAATCTTTTTATCAGGAAATAGTATGATTTCAGAGAAAACGACATCGGAGGTTGGTATGGGAAAAATTATTGCAATCGCCACCCAAAAGGGAGGCGTAGGAAAAACGACGACCGCCGTGAATCTTTCCGCGTCGTTGGGCGCAAAAAGGAAAAAAACGCTGCTGATTGACCTGGACCCCCAGGGAAATTCCACCAGCGGCGTTGGAATCAATAAGCGGGAAGTAGAAACCTCCTCTTATGATGTATTGTTGGGCAGTACGGCACCGGAAGAAGTGATCCTGAAAACGGAGTTTGACCATCTTCACATTCTTCCCTGTAATATTCAGTTGGCTGGTGCGGAAATTGAGCTGGTCGATATGCCGGATCGGGTCAATGCTTTAAAAAAGGCGATCGTTCATCTGAAAGAGTTCTACGACTATATTTTTATTGATTGTCCGCCGTCGCTGGGGCTGATTACCCTGAATGCGCTGACCGCCTGTGACACCCTCTTAATCCCAATCCAGTGCGAGTATTATGCGCTGGAGGGATTATCCCAACTGATGGCCACCGTCCGCCAGGTCAAAAAGATGTATAATCCCACCATCGAAATTGAAGGCGTAGTGCTGACCATGTATGACGGGCGGCTGAATTTGACTGCACAGGTGATGAATGAGGTTAAAAAATACTACGGAGAGAAGGTGTTCCAGAGTACAATCCCTCGGAATGTCCGGCTCTCTGAAGCACCGAGCCATGGAAAACCCGCTTATTATTACGACAGGGCTTCTTCCGGCACAAAAGCCTATGTGGATTTGGCCGCCGAACTGATGAAGCGGAATCGATAAGCGGTAGGAAAGGAAACAGGGAATGGCAGGAAAAAAAGGATTAGGCTTAGGAAAAGGGCTGGACGCCTTGTTTTTTGATAATGCGACCGGGACAGAGGAAGGAAACGGCGGGGGAGAGCTGATGCGGATCAGTGAAATCGAACCCAACCGCAGTCAGCCGAGAAAAGATTTTGATGATGAATCCCTTCAGCAGCTGGCGGATTCCATCCGGGAACACGGGCTGATTCAGCCGTTGATTGTCCGCCCGCTTCCGGAAGGGAACTTCCAGATTGTTGCGGGGGAGCGCCGCTGGCGGGCCTGCCGGATGGCTGGATTAAACGAGGTCCCGGTGTATATCCGTGAATTTGACGATCAGAAGACCATGGAAATTGCGCTGATCGAGAATTTGCAGCGGGAAGATTTAAACATCCTGGAGGAAGCGCTTGGATTCCAGGAATTGATGCAGAAATATGGAATGACCCAGGCAGAGGTGGCCAAAAGCGTAGGAAAATCGCGGCCGGTGATTGCCAATGCGCTTCGTTTGCTGAATCTGCCGGAGGAGATCCGGGAGCTGCTTCGGGAAGGCAAGCTTTCTGCTGGGCATGCGCGGGCGATTTTGAGCTTTGAAACCGAAGAGCAAATGATTGATGCCGCACGGAAGACGGTCGAACAGGGCTGGAATGTACGGGATCTGGAAAAGCTCGCTAAAAAGCTGGCAGAAGGAGAAACCGGGCAGAAAGCGGGTGTTCCTAAGATCCGGGACAGCTATTACAGTGAGATGGAACTGGCTGTTAAAGCGGAAATTGGCCGGGCGATCAAGGTTAAGGAAAAAGGGGACAAGGGGATGCTTGAAATCCCTTTCCACAGTAAAGAGGATCTTGCAGATATTATCCAGCGGATTTCCGGTAAATTCTGATTGATGAGGTGGAAATGGTGGATATCTATCAATTTTGGAAAGATATTTTGGCGCAGGATGCCAAAGCTATTAAAGGATACTTCGAAAAAGACGCCTCTATCCGTTGGCATTGTACAAATGAACAGTTTAACGTAGATGAGTTTATTATTGCCAATTGTGAATATCCGGGCAGCTGGGACGGCGAAGTAGAAAGAATTGAAAAAATAAAGGATCTGTTTGTAACAGTAACCCATGTATATACTCAAAATCGGGAGCTGTCCTTTCACGTAACCTCTTTTATTAAAGTGGATAAGGATAAAATCGTCTCTGTTGATGAATACTGGGCTGATGATGGCATGGCCCCTCAATGGAGATTGGATAAGCATATTGGAAAGGCAATTCAATATGGTCAAATAACTTGAAAAATAGCAATGCTATTTTTCAGGCGGGCAAAGCCCGCCTGCGTGTGAAACACGCTGTATTTGACTATGAAATCCAAACCAAGGCCGCTTTCAGCGGCCTGCTGCGGCTTATGGCCGCAGCACTTGAAAAGAATCAAAGATTCTTTTCAAGTTGTTTGATTATAAAGATCAATGTTGAGAGGAGAAACAAGAATGTTGGATATCAAAATGATCCGGGAAAAACCGGAGGAAGTGAAAGAGCGGATTCGGAAACGGGAGATGAACCTGGATTCCGTCATTGACGAAATTTTGGATATTGACGTCAAACGCCGGGAAGAAGCCACGAAGGCGGACGCGATGAAAAATGAGCAGAATATCGCCAGCAAGAAAATCCCGCAGATAAAAAAAGAGGGCGGGGATACCGCGCCGATTATGGCGGAGATGAAAGAGCTTTCCGAAAAGATCAAGGAAGCGAACCAGGTTGTAGCAGAGCTGGAGGAAAAGCAGAAAGAACTGCTTCTTTCCCTGCCGAATCTGCCGGATGAAGATGTGGTTGCCGGCGGGAAAGAGCAAAACGAGGCCCTGCATTATTTCGGGGAACAGCCTCACTTTGATTTTGAGCCGAAAAACCATGTGGATCTTTGCGAGGATCTGGGGCTGATTGACTATGCGCGTGGAGTCAAGCTGGCCGGAAACGGGGCATGGCTGTACCGGGGCTGGGGCTCCCGACTGGAGTGGGCGCTGCTGAACTTCTTTATCAGCGAACACCTGGCAGATGGTTATGAGCTGATCCTGCCGCCTCATATGCTGGGTTACGATTGCGGCTATGTAGCCGGGCAGTTTCCCAAATTTAAGGACGAAGTTTATAAGATCGAAAACCCGACCAGCTCGGATATGAAATTCATGCTTCCCACTGCGGAAACCGCTCTGGTAAACGTACATCGTGACGAGATCATGGAGGAAAAAGACCTCCCGAAAAAATATATTGCCTATACTCCCTGTTACCGTCGGGAGGCTGGAAGCTACCGTTCAGAGGAGCGGGGAATGATCCGGGGGCATCAATTCAACAAGGTAGAAATGGTGCAGTATACCACTGCAGAGGGTTCAGATGCTGCCTTTGCAGAAATGGTCGGCAAGGCAGAAAAACTGATGCAGAAGCTGGGCCTGCATTACCGGCTGAGCAAGCTGGCTGCCGGGGATTGCTCAGCTTCGATGGCCCGGACTTATGATATCGAGGTCTGGATCCCCAGTATGGGTATTTATAAGGAGGTCAGCTCGGCTTCGAACGCGCGGGAATTCCAAGCGCGCCGGGGAAATATCAAGTACCGTGGAGCGGATAAAAAGCTGCATTTTGCTCATACATTAAATGCGTCCGGATTGGCGACCAGCCGGGTATTTCCGGCTTTGGTAGAGCAGTGTCAGAATGCGGACGGTTCGATTACGGTTCCGGAGGTTCTGCGGCCATTTTTAGGCGGAGTTGAACGGATCGGCAAGGAATAAAACAGAAAGGCAGGAAAACCCTGCCTTTTTCTGTATCAAATCCGGATAAAAAGAGAAAAAGAGGAAACCCATGGAACGTCATCCAAAGAGTTATTATACAGAGATTATCATCCGTTTCTGCGACTGTGACGCCGGGAAGCGGGCTAAAATTGAAACCATTTTACAGCATATGTCCGATATTGCCGGGATTGCTTATGCGTCGAAAGGATATACACATCAATGGTTGTGGGAACGGAACAGTGTCTTTCTGGTCACGAGAGCCTCTGTGCGGATCCATCGGATGCCGACCCAGGATGAACATTTGATCGTAGAAACCTGGGAGCGTTGTATTGAAAAACTGTTGTACTATCGGGATTTTGCTTTTTACGATGCTCAAGGAGAAAAGATCATTGAAGGGCAGACCGCCTGGGTAGTGGTAGATCCGCAGACCCGCCGGATCCAGCGTCCGGCTGATTTTCCAGGAACATTTGATCCTGATCCGGATCGCCAAGCCCAAACATTGCCTCCGGCCCGGCTCAAGCCAGCGCCGCATTATGAAACCGCGGGATATCGGAAAATCCTGTATTCGGATATCGATGCCAACCAGCACACCTATAACGCGGTTTATGCGGGAATTGCCTGTGACTATCTTCCTCCTGAATGGATGAAGCGGAAGCTGCGGGACTTCCGGATCCAATTCAAGCAGGAGGCCTGCTGGGGGGAAACCCTTGAGATACGCACCTGTTTGGAGGATTCCTGTGCGAAGGTTCTTGGAATGCTTGGAGAGGTTGTATCCTTTGAATGTGAGTTTTATTTTGAATCATAAAAACAGCCGGGGAAATTCCCCGGCTGTTTTTATAGTCAACGCACTTGAAAAGAAGCCAATGCTTCTTTTCACCACTGCGGCATGATGCCGCAGTGGGCAGCGAAGCGGCCATACGATAGGGCTTCATAGACGGCGCGCAGCGCATTTATGCGCGGACAGGCAAAGCCTGACTTGAAAATCGGCACCCGATTTTCAAGTGTGCCGATTATATCGTGGAAGAACGGATTAGCCTTCTGCGGTATTGTATCGGCATCCTTCTTCCGGGAATTCTTCCTGGCAGGTCCGGCTTAAACAGCGGGATGTTACGGTACCGTCCTGTTTGTGTACATATTCTACTCCGACATTTTCCCGGCAATGGGGGCAGTAGCGTTCCTCAATATGGGAATATAAGATCATGGATTGTTCCTCCGCTCTGTGGTTCGGTTTTGGATGGGCTTCTATTGTAGTCTATGCGGAATGGGAAAAAATAAAACGGGAAAAAGCTGGAGGACTTTTGAATAAACCAGCATTATTTTCCAATAATACAGCATAAGTATTACCGAGGAGGGTGACGCAATGCTGGCAATGGAAGGAATCTTACAGCAAGTTGAAAAGCTGCCGTTTGTAAAAACTCGGGAGAAGGAGCAGGTCAATCCTGTGCATCAGCGGTTGATGGGAGAGCTTCAGGAAACCCACCGGTTGTTGGAAAACGCCCGGCAGCGGTTCGATCTGGAAACCAATTTCGATTTGATCGAAGTAGCCATTTTGGAGGTAGATGCCTTAGAACGGAAATATTCCTACCTTCTCAAGGAAGCGAAAAAGGAGCGGCTGCGTGCCTTCTGATACGAATTCTTATAGTCAACGCACTTGAAAAGAAGCCAATGCTTCTTTTTAACACTGCGGCAGGGCTTCATAGACGGTGCGCAGCGCATTTTATGCGCAGACAGACAAAGCCTGACTTGAAAATCGGCACCCGATTTTCAAGTGTGCTGACTATAAGAACCTGTATGTACAACCATCGAACATGGTCTGCCCGGTGCTTTTTCAGGCAGACTGAGTTCATTTTCCTTGCCATACGGCAGTATGCCTGCCCAAAATGGCCTTGCCTGCCCGAAAAAACCCTCGGGCATCTGGCATCCTCTGATTGTGAGTACAGGTTCTAATAGAGAATTTCATTCTTTTATTGGGCCACATTTTGCGGCCCAGCGGCGTGTAATACCGCGATAAAAAGCTTTTCAAGTTTTTATCAGAAAATACCATCGATTGACAGGGGGCAATACGGTTTTTCGAGGCTAAAATTGCCGCTGACATCGTTATCCTCGTTGCTGGGCGTCAGCCCAGCGCCGATTTAGGACGCTGGAAGGCGTGTTTCCCCTTGTTAATCGATGGTAGTATTCGTTCAGCACAGAATTGGAGGAAGACAGATGGAATGGTGGGCGCAGATCCCGATTGAGGAGGGCCTGTTGGCAGGCGGGATCATTTTATTATTTATAATATTGGTAATGATTTATTCAAAAGGGAAGCATCCCATCGGGAAGCTGTTTTTAGGTGGGATTTCCGGTGTAGCGGCTTTATTCCCGGTTCAGATGGCGCTTTCAGCGGCGGGATATGAGATCAGCTGGAACCTGTTTACAATTGCCGTATCCGCTGTGCTTGGATTACCCGGGGTCGCCCTGCTGGCGGCGGCTGTGTTGGTTTGATCAGTGAGTGGATCAGGGCAGGGAACCCCCATAAAAACGGGATTCCAGACCTGTATAGAATTTTACTTTACATTTAGAAAGTCCTGTGCTATAATACAGTCAGCGCAAAAAAGCGGGGCAATCTCACCCCACTTTTTGTTCACACCTGAAGGAGCAAGAGAGGCGCACACGCTCTTTTCCTTCAGGGGGCGTTCGGTCGCCCATGTGGCTTTTATTGTCCCTTTTGGGATTTTCTCGGGTAAAAGCGGCTCTCATTGGTTCATGTGCAGCGCGGGTGTCCGCGGAATGCGATGGGAGGTTTCGGTTTATGATTGAAACACAGGAAAAAAAACAGCGCGCCTTGCTGATTGGCGCGGATTATGGAAAATATGATGCCGAGGTTTCCTTGGATGAATTAGAGGAACTGGCAGAAACAGCCGGAGCAGAAGTGGTCGGAAAAATGCTGCAAAAGCTGCCGACTGTCAATAACGCAACGTATATTGGAAAAGGAAAATTACAAGAGGTAAAAGAATTTATTTCCCTGCATGAGATCGACCTGCTGGTCGTGGATGACGAGCTGAGCGGTGCCCAGATCCGCAATATTGAGGAGTACACCGGGGTGGATGTCATTGACCGCACCATGCTGATCCTGGATATTTTTGCCCAGCGCGCCCGTTCCAATGAGGGTAAATTGCAGGTGGAACTGGCCCAGCAGAAATATCTGCTGCCTCGTTTGCTGGGGATGGGCAAGGTGCTCTCCCGGTTAGGCGGTGGGATTGGGACCCGGGGGCCCGGTGAAACCAAGCTGGAATCAGACCGGCGGCATATCCGCCGCCGGATTGAAAGCCTGGAGCAGGAGCTGCGCGGGCTGGAAGAACGTCGGGCGCGAATGCGGGAACGCCGCCAGAAAAATGATTTGTTGACGGTGGCAATTGTGGGGTATACCAATGTTGGAAAATCCACCCTGCTGAACCTGCTGACGGATGCAGGCGTGTTGGCGAAAAATCAGCTTTTTGCGACCCTGGATCCAACAGCACGGGAAATCAGCCTGCCGGATGGGCAAACCGCCATTCTGGTCGATACAGTCGGCCTGCTGCGCCGCTTGCCGCATCAGCTGATCCAGGCGTTCAAGTCAACCCTGGAGGAAGCAGCGAATGCTGATCTGATCCTGAATGTCTGCGATATTTCTTCCGATACAGTAGACGAGCAGTTGGAAGTTACACAGGACCTGCTGAACGAATTAGGCTGTGGAGAAATCCCCACGATTACGGTTTACAACAAAGCAGACTTGCTTTCAAAGGATCTGGAACAGCCGCGGAATCCGCGGGCCGTTTTGATTTCAGCCAAAGAGAACCGCGGGGTAGACCAGCTGCTGGAAATGATGGCCGAAGTGCTGAGCAGCTCCATCTGCCGGCTGACTCTTTGCATCCCATATGCGGAAGGGCCTTTGCTGGACCGGATCCGGCGGCAGGGAAAAATTTTTTCGGAGGAATATCTGCCCGAAGGGGTTCGGGTGGATGCTAATGTGGATCATAAAATGCTTCATTTGGTGGAAACCTACCGCTGCAATTAAATACTTATTGTATAAAATCGAATAATAAATACAGATTGTTTCTTTTAGAAGATGCAGCAAACAGCCGGCATCTTCTTTTTTTATAGTCAACGCACAGCGCATTTTATGTGCGAACAGGCAAAGCCTGACCCTCCAATCGGGTATCGATTTGAGGGTGCGCCGACATATATCCTCAATGACTGAATTTTCCACAAAAAATAGGGCGGAAATTTCCAGCTATGATTGAAGCTTCCCAGAGCAAACTAAGCCTAAGAGAAAAAGGGGAGCGTGGAAGATGAAACAAAAATTGTGGTTGGAAACCAAGCTGTTTTTGATTGGCTCGATTGGATACAGCCTGCTTGAAATATTGTGGCGGGGATTTACACATTGGACGATGGCCGTAACCGGCGGATTTTGCTTTTCTGCTCTCTATTTTTTGAATCGGCGTTATGAGTCGGCCCCGCTTTGGCGGAAATGCTTAAATGGCTCTTTACTGATTACAGCGGCAGAACTGGTCGTGGGATGTATTGTCAACCTGGGGCTGCATTGGCAGGTTTGGGATTATTCGAAAATGCCGTTGAATTTATGGGGACAGATCTGCCTTCCGTATACCGGATTGTGGTTTTTATTATCGATGCCAATTTGTTTTTTAACCCGTTTTATTCGGATGCAAGTGGAGGGGAAGGCCTTTACAAAGGGTAAAGTTTTGTCGAAATAAAGAAACAATCGTCATGAAATAGTGGAAAACTCAGGTTTTCAACAGGAGTTTCCCATGAAAATCTGAAAAATCAACCCGGTTTTCCACGTTTTCCACAATCCGGTTGTGGAAAACGTGGAAAACCGAAAAATTACCTTTCGTATAATATAAAATAGCCATGGAGCAGGTTTTCCCCGGCAGAGGAGCAGGATTGTGGAAAACCGATGCCCTTTAGGAAAAGAATCCATCTGAAGATAAAGTTAAGAGCAGGACAGACCGCTGCGGTTTGCCCTGCTCTTTTGATTTCTGTGTAACCCGTTGGGACATTTTCCAAGAAAGTATCCATGGGGAAGATCCACAAACTGAAAATGGTTAGTTTTCCTTCCCAAAGTGCTTATATGCCAGTACCCCAATGGGAAGAAAGTAGGCGCACCATGCAACAAGCGCAGCGATGCCTCCGATGTTTGTCCCTCCATCTGACATACTGGTGAACACACCCGTCATGGGCAGGGTAAAGCAGCCAAAAAAGAAAACGCCATGGATCATCATGAGAGCTTTCAACCACTTGTCCGTTCTGGTGTTTGCTTGGATAGACAGGCCCATGAAAAATGTGGAAAGGGCCATCATTCCATACCCCAGTAAATCATAGTTGAACAGGAGCCCTCCTCTTTGAAAATCCAGGATATCCTGTGCCTGTTCGCTCAACCCGCCGAAGCGGATGCTTGTTGTCTGCGCAAAGTATACAAGAAAAATCAATACGGCATAAACGACTGCAAAGGCCATTCCGGTATTTGCAGCTACACGCCGGTTTTTATCACTTTCATTATGCAGTCCTGCTGCCATCATGATATAACCAATAGGCAGAAACATACAGACGAAATAGGAGCCGAAAAGAAAGTCAGTGATCAAACAGATCGCAAAAAGAATTACTGCCGCTGTAACGATCGCTGAGCCGATCCTTGGTATAACCCTGTTCATTTTGTCTTTCTCCATAAATCCTGATTTGTTGTTTTAAAGCACATATCCGCCGAAAAGCAGCTTCTTCTCATAAAAAGAACCAAGCTTTAAAGAGGAACGGCCCCCGAGCTGTCGAGATGTTCCTCCGGCATTCGGCCGGGGCGGCTCGACAACAGGGAGGCCTCTCCGCTTTTCGTCATGTGAAGGTTCCCAGGAGGAGGCTCCCACCCTGGGCGGTTTTCTTTTCTTCCTTTTCTTTGAGCGCTCAAAGAAAAGGAGGGGTATGGGACGCGGAGTCCCGCATTCGGACCGCGGCCAGCGGGGCGGGAACCCTTGAGCTCATGGTACAGCTTTTTTATGAAGCAGGAGTGGGATTCCTCTCGGCGGGTATGGGTTTCCTAATGGTTATACCCCAAGGGCGGATCTTTTTTATTTTGCGTAGTTGTCAAAGTAATTCTGAATATAGACAATTGGGGTACCTTTGTCACCGCTGCCGGAAGTTAGGTCGCAAAGCGAACCGATTAAGTCCGTCAGACGGCGGGGAGTAGTTCCCTGGGATTCCATTTGGCCTACCAGGTTGTCTCCTTTTTTCCGGATGTAATCCGAGATAGCTTCTTTGAGCGCGTCGCCGGAGAGATCGGCAAAATTGTTGTCCGCTAGGTATTTCAGCTTGATTTCATTCGGGGTCCCCTCCAGTCCGGAGGTGTAAGCCGGGGAAACCACCGGGTCTGCGAGCTCCCAGATCTTCCCGACCGGATCTTTGAATGCCCCGTCGCCATAAACCATGACTTCGACTTTTTTCCCGGTGCGTTCCAGCATCTTCGCCTGGACGGATTCGACAAAGGGCATACAGTCACGGGGGAAAAGCTTCACGCTGTTTTCGGTCGCCTTGTTGGAGCCCAGCAAGCCGTAATTTTCATTGTAGCCGCTGCCGTTAATCGGGGCAGTCAGGATTTCATCCAGCCCGTAAACCTTAGCGGCTCCAGCGGTTTGGAGGATCCGCTTGGTGCGCTGCCGGGTATGGATATCACAGTGGATGACGTTTGGCGTATAATTCAGAATCGTGCGGCAGTTGTTGGAGAAAATGATCTCGACCTCTGCTCCCATTTCTTTAATCAGGTTTTTATAATAAGCGACATAGTCTACACCGGTGAAAGGGTGCAGGATCACGCCGAATAATTCACGGTAACGCGCTTCGGTTAAAACATCCGTATAGGGATTGATCCCTTTTTCATCCAATCTTTCCAGATCAATCAGGTGGTTGCCTACTTCATCCGAAGGATAGGAAAGCATCAGGATGATTTTTTTCAGCCCTTTGGCAATTCCGCGCAGGCAGATGGCAAAGCGGTTGCGGCTGAGGATCGGGAAAATCACACCGACTGTTTCTTCTCCGAATTTTGCTGCAACATCTGCGGCAATGTCGTCTACAGAGGCGTAGTTCCCCTGTGCGCGGGCAACAACTGCTTCTGTTACGGCGATTACATCCTTTTCCCCTGGAGCAAAGCCTTCCGATTCCTGTGCTTCCAGCACAGAGTTTACGACGATTTCACTGAGGTCGTCCCCTTTACGGATAATAGGGGCGCGAACGCCGCGTACAATGGTGCCAACTTTTCTTTCCATAGTATTCAGATTCCTTTCTGGGGGAGTGGAACGGCGTGAAGGGCCCACTCAAGATAACAATTCCACCGCCGGACGATTCCGGTAAGGCGGCCTTCACTAGCATTGTTATTATATCCCAAAATCGTCGGATTGTAAAGAAAAAAAGATTGGCGGTCAGGGACGTACCATAAAAAGCAGTGTCTTGAAATGCTCAAAGACCTGCCGCGATCCGAATGCAGGGCTGCGCTATACGGAATCTGCCCAGTGCTGGACAGCGGCACAGAGGAATTCCGTACAGCCGGGGATGTTTCGGTCATAATAGTCCCGAAAGCGCTCGTCAGCCTGATACACCGCCGCTAGGCCGCAGTGAGCCTGTGGGGAATAGGATTTCCAGGTAAAAGACAGCCATTTCCGATGCAGGAGCAGGATTTCTTTTCCGGCTTCTGACTGCGGGGCTCTCCCATTGCGGACGGCTTCCTCCAGGCGGCTGAAAAGTGTGCGCTCAATTTCCTGATAGGCCTGGTAATCAGCTTCGGAGAGGGCCAGGAAGCATTGCTTTGCGGTGTCTACCGCAGCGTTCCCGTATTTTTGACGGGCTTCCGCACCGTATTGATTTTCCTGTCTCTGAATGGTTTCCTGCTTAAAGGCTTCAAATTTCTGTTGATCGTTCATGGGGAATTCTCCTTTCAAATGGGCAAGAGTTTGCTGGACGGTCTGGATCAGGGCAGAAAGCCGTGTCTGCTCGGCAGAAAGCGCTTCCAGATGCTCTTTCAGTGCCTGTTCTACGTTGAAATCCGGCTGGTGCAGGATTTGGGCGATGACATCCAGGCTCAGCTTTCGTTCGCGGTAGAACAAAATCTGCTGGAGCAGGTTAACTTCAGCATCCCTATAATAGCGGTAGCCGGATTCGTTGACCCGGCTGGGTGAAAGCAGTCCGATCTCATCATAATAGCGAAGGGTCCGGGTACTGACGCCCGCCAGTTTGGCGAGCTGCTGAATGCGGTATTCCATAGAGTCCTCCTTTCTTTGCCTATAGTATACCGGTTGACGCAGCGTAAAAGTCAACCCCCATTCGCAATTTTATGGAAAATAGGCCTGTTTCTGCGTCGGACAGACAGAATCCCGCTTTCATTTTCATAGATATAAGGAGAAGGAGGGGTTTTGGAATGTTTTGGGCGTTAGTATCGATTGCGTTGGCGAACCTGCTTTGGCTGGCGCTGCATATTGAGGGGAACGGATCCTTTCCCAAGCCGCTTTCCCAGGAGGAGGAGCGGGCCTGTTTTGCCAAGAAGGAACAGGGGGATGAGGCCGCGCGGAATAAGCTGGTCGAACATAATTTACGGTTAGTCGCACATATTTCAAAAAAATACTATTCTGCAACAAATGATCAGGACGATTTAATCTCCATTGGGACGATCGGGCTGATTAAAGCGGTGAATACTTTTTCCTATGAGAAGGGGACCCGTTTTGCGACCTATGCGGCTCGGTGCATTGAAAATGAAATCCTGATGCACTTCCGGAATCTGAAGAAAACAGCTGGGGACGTTTATATGAGCGACCCGCTGGAAGGGGATTCCGAAGGAAGCCCGCTGACCTTGATGGACCTGTTTTCGGATGAAGAAAGCCTGATTGAAAATATTGATTTGAAAATGAAAGCCGCCCAGCTTTACCGGTTTTTAGCCTCCAGCCTGTCGCCGCGTGAACGGTTGATTATCGAGCTGCGCTATGGGCTGAACGGGCATATCCCGCACACCCAGCGGGAAATTGCGGCAAAGCTGAAAATCTCGCGGTCCTACGTCAGCCGGATCGAGAAAAAAGCCCTTGAGACGCTTCGCCGGCAGTTTGAGTCAGGGGAGGGCAGATAAGCAAAAACAAACGGCCGTGTTTGAAACCAGGTTTCAAACACGGCCGTTCCATTATTTCTTTTCCGCCGTAATCAGGTAGCTGAACGGGAATTTTCCCGCTGTTCCTTGATTTGGATCGCCATCCAAATCGAAGGGGTATTCCTCAAATTCTTCAATCCCGATCCCATTGTGAAGGATCGCGGCGATGATCTCAGACATTTTACGCATGAACCAAAAGCCTTCCGTTGATTCGTATTTCACATTGCCAAAACAGTCCAGTCCTTCTGAATAGTGGTTCGCGCCCATCTCGAAATAGGAGGTTAGCTTGTCAAAATTTTGTTCCTCGAAGCGGAACCCATTTTCAAAAAAGTATTTGAAGGGATGAATTTCAAAAATCATGATTCTTCCGCCCTTTTTCAGCAGTCTGGAGATCACACGGAAATAATCCTCCAAATTAGGAAACCATTGCAGGGATCCGTGCGAAATATAGATAAAATCAAAATAACCCGTATAGGTTTCGTCGATTTCCAAGGCATTCGTCCGGACAAACCAGGCGTTTTCTTTTGCGATCCCGGCAAGCTCCTCGGCCTCTGAAATGGCGGCGTCCGAAATATCGAACCCAACCTCTTCTTTTGCGCCGAGCCGCATCAGGTTCTAATTCCCGGCCGTTATTACAGGAGATATGCGCGATCGTTTTCCCGCTGAAATCCACCTGCTGCAGCCTCTCGTTGACAACCGAATCGCGCTCCCTTGTAAAAGTGGAAAACTCAGGATCCTGGAACCCGGTATACAGGGAATGGTTCCGGGCTTTTTGATGATAAGCGGATGCCTGATTCCAGGCTGCCCGATTGCTTTCGAATATATTTTTTCGCTCATTTCGTCACTTCCTCATTTCCTGATAGAATTGTTGCATGGTCATGTTCAATAAAATAGGGAAGATCCGTTACCCTTTCCGGTATAATAGCGAAGAGCCTTGTTCAGACTCTCAACATGTATGGATGGGCGAAAAATACGCCGCCAAGATGCGGGCAGGTAGATGATGCTAAAATAGGTTTTAGAACTTATCCTGAAAAGAAATGAAGCCTGGATACGAGATACATCCGGGCTCAATCTGGCAGGATTATGCACTTTAGATGTCAATTCATTTTACTTCACTAATCGTATAGTTGGAAAGTTTTTATCTTTTAAGTTCAAGTCTTTTCGGATCGCTTTTATTAATGTTGTTAAATATTCATCATGTCTATCACATGATTTTCCAAATGCTTTTTCTTCATAAAGGAGTAAAGCAGTAATTACTTGTTCACTAGCAATTATCAGTAGCTCATCACGGGCTTTTGTATAGTTGGTAAGTCTTTGCGATGATGTATTCTTGGAAGCTAAATCATGAAGTACACCCATATATCGGATATAATAGCTTTCTTTAAGTGCTCTGTTTTTTAGAACAATATTACTTCTTAAAGATAAAATAGCTCCTAAAACGGCGACACTAACTGAAATGAGAGCTCCGATAATTGCAATAACAAGTTCCATGTATTATAACACCCTTAAAAAATCCCGGACATTTTATGTCCGGGATTTATTTGGTGGGAGATGATGGATTCGAACCATCGAAGCTGAAAGCAACA
>CANAQK010000025.1 GCA_947363605.1 uncultured Clostridia bacterium
CCGCCTCGCCCTGCACAAAAATCCAGCACTTTCTCTATTTTCAAACAAGCCCTAGGCGCTCCGATTACTTTTTCTCGATTTCATCCGTATCCAGCCAGATGGTCACTGGGCCTTCATTGCAAAGCCGGAACTTCATATGCGCCCCGAAAACCCCCGTCTGCACCGGTTTCCCCAGCAGCCGCCCCGCCTGGGTATTGAAATAGCCGTACAAGCGGTCGGCTTCCTCCGGCTTGGCCGCAGTGAAAAAGGAGGGACGCCTGCCATGCCGGCAGTCCGCCGACAGGGTGAATTGGGAAACCACCAGCAGCTCCCCGCCGGTATCCAGCAGCGAACGGTTCATCTTCTCATTTTCATCCATGAAAATCCGCAGCTCGCAAATCTTTTTAGCCAGGAAATCCGCCTGGGCTTCCCCATCGCCTTCCATTACGCCCAGAAGGACGGCCAGCCCGGGGCCGATACGCCCGGTTTCCTCCCCTTCCACCATAACGGAAGCCTCGGAAACCCGTTGGATCAATGCACGCATAAAGCCTGTCTCCTTTTCTTATTTACCGGAACGTTCAACCGAAATAACCCCTTCGACCTTTCCGATATTCTTGATAATATTGCTTAGCTGCTCCGCGCCCTGTACCCCGAAGGTTACAACAATATCCGCATTGCCGTTCTTCAGCTCCCTGGCGTTCAGCTCGTGCAGCGGGACCCGGAAATTCGCCAGCACCAGGCTGATATCCGCCAGCAGGGCATTCCGGTCATGCGCCACAATGTCCAACGTTGAGCGGAACCCCTTGGGAACCGCCGTGCTCTCGAAATGCGCGTTCAGCCAGCGGTCCCGCTGGGTTTCGTCCGCCATTGAAGAACGGACATTGACACAGTCTTTTTTATGGATGGATACGCCATGGCCCCTCGTGACAAAGCCGATAATCTCATCACCCGGAAGCGGGTTGCAGCATTGGGCAAATTTCACCTGCATATCTGCGATCCCCTCGACCACCACGCCGTTGGAATTTTTAGACGGGCGCACCGGCTGGAGTACCGGCGCTTCCTCTTTTTTGAAACGCCGGAGATAATCCTCTTTGAGCCGAGGCATAATTTTGGAAAGGATCATCCCGCCATAGCCGATCGCGGCATAAAAATCCTCGACGGAGTCATAATGCTGGCGGCGAGCCAGGTTCTGGATAAACTCCGCCATCTCTTTTTCCGGCAGCAGGATATTGTTCCGTTTAAATTCAATCTCCAGTGAAGCCCGGCCCTCTGCGATATTCTCCTCCCGGCGCTCCTTTTTGAACCAGGCCCGGATTTTGCTGCGGGCCTCGCTGGTTTTGGCCACATTGAGCCATTCCCGCGTGGGTGCATGGGAAGCGGATTTGGTGGTGATAATCTCGACAATCTGGCCGGTTTTCAGCACGGTATCCAGCGGGACGATCCGCCCGTCAATTTTTGCGCCGACCATCTTATTCCCGACTGCACTGTGAATCGCATAAGCATAGTCGATCACATTGGAACCGGCTGGAAGGCTCTTAACGTCCCCCTTTGGCGTAAAGACAAAGACATCATCGGTGGAAAGGTCTGTCTTGATCGTGCGGACAATATCCTCCGCCCCGTCGGACTCCTGCTGTGCCTGGATAATTTTGCGTACCCAGGCCAGCCCTTCCTCCAGCTTATCCTTGCCCTGGATGCCGGCTTTGTATTTCCAGTGCGCCGCAATCCCGTATTCCGCGGTATAGTGCATTTCCCAGGTACGGATCTGGATTTCAAACGGGACGCCTTCCCGGCCGATCACCGTGGTATGCAGGGACTTATACATATTCGGCTTGGGATTCGCGATATAATCCTTGAACCGGTTCGGGATCGGCCGGAACATATCATGGATGACGCCCAGGACGTTATAGCAGTCGATCACGCTTTCCACAATGATCCGCACGGCATAGATATCATAAACCTCTTCGAAGCTTTTCCCTTTCATATAGATCTTGCGGTAAATCCCATAAATGGATTTCACCCGGCCCTCAATATGCGGTTCAATGCCGAACTCGTAGAGCCGGGACAGGATGCGCTCCTGCATATTCTGGACAAAGCGGGTCCGTCCCCCTTTGTTCATTTCCAGCGTCTGTTCGATCTCCCGGCAGGCTACCGGATCCAGATAATGCAGCGCGCGGTCTTCCAGCTCCTCTTTTACCGTCCGCATCCCCAGGCGGTGCGCAATGGGGGCATAAACCTCCATGGTTTCCAGCGATGTCTCACGCTGCTTGTGCTCCGGACGGTACATCAGTGTCCGCATATTGTGCAGGCGGTCGGCCAGCTTGATGATAATAACCCGCACATCCTCCGACATCGCCAGCAGCATTTTACGAACGTTTTCCGCCTGCTGCTCTTCTTTGGTGGTCAGCGGGACCTTGCCCAATTTTGTAACCCCGTCCACCAGCGCGGCGACGACTTCTCCAAACTGGCGGCCCAGCTCCTCCAGCGTCACTTCCGTATCTTCCACCACATCGTGCAGCAGCCCGGCGCAGACGCAGTCCGTATCCATTCCCAAATCAACCAAAATAAACGCAACTTCGATCGGATGAATAAAGTAGGGTTCCCCCGAGCTGCGCACCTGCCCCTCATGCGCTTTTTCCGCCACATGGTAAGCCTGCTCAATCTTATTCAGATCAAACGTATGCCCGGTCGCCTGGATATAAGCGGCCAGTTCTCCAAAGGACTTATAATTCATATTCCCCAACTCTCCCCAAACAGCTCCGGTTCAGGCCTGGGACAGCCGCTGATACAGCGGGGCAGCCTTTAAATCGACCTTTCCCTCAACCGGAAGCATTGTAATTTCCATCTGCGACGGGCTGATTGAAATCAAGCCGGATTCCTCCAGAATATCCAGCAGAAGGCGCAGCTTGCAGTAATTGATCTCTGTTTTCGTCTTCTGGGCCAGCATAATCGGAAGCGAATCCAGGTCGCCGAAGTATCCGTTCCCGGCTTTCAGGAAACGGTAAACCAGCGCAACTTCCTCCCGAGCCGGCGTGCCCCGCTTCAAAATGGCCGGCGAAACGGGTTCCCCACGCCGGATTTTTTCATAGTAGCCCTTGGCGTTGAAAAATTTCTCCTGCTCGAAGCCGGACGGGCGGATGTCCCTGACTTTCAGCGATACCCGACGGACCCCATTGAACTCATCCTGTCCCGCGCTGACGACGATGTCCACCCGATCCCCTGGACGGTACCCGCAGCGGTCTGAAGAAACGCCAAACCACAACGCCTGGATAGACGCCGTCCCGACCCGCAGATGCAGCTTTTGGTGCTTATTCCCTGAAAGAGGAGATACTCTTTCCAAATAAGCCTGCCGCAGCAAAAACAATGGAGGCTCATTCCGGGCACCGAACGGTTCCAGTACAGCAAGCGAACCGATGGATTCCACAGTCAGCTCCTCGGCGGATAAAACCCGGTCAATTTCCACTACCGGGGGCGGGGCCAGGTCAAACTGCCGCGCCGCATAGTCCTCCATGCCCAGACGGAAACGCTCAAAATCGGGTTCCCGCAGGGAAAACCCTGCCGCCAGCTTATGCCCGCCGAACTGGGTCAGGCAGGAGGAGTTGGCGGAAAGCGCCTTAAAGAGATGGAAATCCCCCAGGCTTCGCCCGGAGCCTCGGAGCATCCCGCCTTCCTCCGAGGTCATCAGCAAGACCGGCTTGCCGGTCCGTTCCAGCAGGCGGGAACAGACAATTCCCAGCACGCCATGGCTCCAGCCCTCCCCTTTCAGGATCAGCAGCCGTCCCCGCCCCAGCTCCGGGAAACGGGCAAGCTGTTCATCCGCCCGGCTCAGGATGGACTGCTCCTCCTCCTGGCGGCTTTTATTCATCCCGTCCAGCTGTTCAGCCAGGATGCGGGCTTCTTCCTCTTCCTCGCAGAGAAGCAGCCGGAGCGCATCCCGGGCGCTTCCCATCCGGCCCGCCGCATTGATCCGGGGAACCAGGCTGAAGGCTACCGTCTGTGCCGACAGACTGCGGGCAGCACCTGCTGCCTCCATCAGCGCGCGCAGGCCCATATTGTCGCTCATTTCCAATGCGCGAAGCCCGGCCTTCACAATCACGCGGTTTTCCCCTACCAAAGGGACAATATCCCCAATTGTCCCAACTGCGGCCAAATCCGCAAAATACTCCAGCACAGCCTGGTGGCTGCCGCCCTCCAACGCGGCAACCAATTGGAAGGCTACTCCTACACCGGCGTATTCCCGGAATTCACAGGCGGCATCCGCGCGGTGCGGGTCAACCACCGCCACCGCCTGCGGCAGCTCCGGGCCTGGCTGATGATGGTCCGTAATCACCAGATCCATTCCCAGTTCCGCCGCATAGTCCGCTTCCTCCAAGGCGGAAATGCCGTTGTCCACTGTCACGATCAGGCCGGTCCCACCCGCCGCAATCCGTTCCAGCGCGGATTTGTTCATTCCATATCCTTCCCCGATCCGTTCCGGAATATAATACTCTACATCCGCCCCGATCGAACTCAGATAGGTATACAGCAAAGCCGTTGCTGTTACGCCATCGCAGTCATAATCTCCATAAACCGTAATTTTTTCATAATCGTCCACCGCCTGCTGAATCCGATCCGCGGCAGCCTCCATATCCGGCAGGGCAAAAGGGGAAGAAAGCGTTTCCTCTGGCGCCAGGAATTCCAAAGCTTCCGCACCGGAGGTATGGCCTCTCGCCACCAGAACGGAAGCCGCCAGAATGGAAATGCCGCATTCTTCCGCCAAAACCTTCGCCAGCGGCGGGTTCTCCGGAAGCAGCTTCCATTTCTTAAACGCCATGACTCTCTCTCCTTTCCTGCTGGATGTCGTTACTTTTTCCGGAGCAGCTTCAGGCCGACCTGTTCCCTGTCGGCGATTTCCTGAAGCAAGCCCGCCGTATATCCGCACTGCTCCTTGAAGCCCAAGCCCTCCTGGGAACGGATTTGACGGAGCGCTTCCCGCAAACCAGGCAGTTCCAATAGATTCACCGCGATGCAAAAGAAGCTTTTCCGCCGCCCATTGTTATAGTTTGAAAGCAGCTCGGACAGGATTCCCGCCTTTTCCTGCTGCTCTGCATTATAGCGCTCGATCCCGATTTGCTGAGCCCGTTCCAGATCGGCTTTTCGCCGCCTGTGGGTAAAATAAACGAGCCGTATTCGTCAATAGCCTTATATTTTTCACAGGGATAGCGTATGCACTCGTAGCAATATTCGGGATTCCCGTTGTTCAGGCTGCATCTTGCGAGCTTACAGGACTGGTTTCCTTTCCCGCATCCCCCGCAGTGACTGCCCAAGCGCATCGGGCAAAGGCCGCAGTTCAATCCGCAAAGGGAAAGCTACGGGTTATCCCGTTCAAAGCCTTTCATCCGATACCACCCTTTCTCCAGATGAGTTCTAGACTATTTTCCTCTAGCATCCGTTTAATTGTTTTATTATAACATTTTTCCGGATGTAATTCAACCAAAAAACACCAAATGTCCCTCCCAAAGCGGGCGCTTTCAGACGCATCTCTCCCAATTCTGCGAAAACGAATTGAATAAGCGGCATATCCATGATATAATCAAAGCAATAAATGGAAGTTTGGAGCAGGGGAACTATGATGCAGAAAGAGAAAAAAACCATTTTTCAGATTTTATCAGGTATAGGCATCGTCTTACTGATGGTTTTCATCGCAATGCTTTTTTTATTTTGGAACGAATTACGTTCCCTCCTGTCGTTGAAAAAAATCGATGATTACGGGATGTACCAAATGACCTATTACGGCGATTACGGTTTTGATGATTTTCTGAAGGTCGGGGCCGACAACGATGGGGATATCGAAGCCTTTATCACCAGGCGGCTGCTGAAAGGGCTGCCGATCAACCTGGGCGTTACAGGAGACGGATGCACCGCTTTTGTCGTGAAAAACAAAAATGGCAACATTCTCTTTGGAAGAAATTTCGATTTTACTTATGCCCCGTCCTTACAGCTCTATACCGCACCCGATCAGGGATATGCTTCAGTTTCCACCGTCAATCTTGCTTTTGCAGGGTATTCTGCGGACTATTTGCCCGGCAATTCACTCGCGGGCAGCTTCCTAACGTTGGCCGCACCGTTTCTTCCTTTTGACGGGATGAACGAAAAAGGCCTTGCCATTGCCCTGCTCGCAGTACCGGAGGCACAAGCGCCCTACAGCCCGGATCAAATAACCCTGAACACCACCACGGCAATCCGCCTAGTGCTTGACCGAGCGGCAACAATAGAAGAAGCCGTCGGATTACTGAAACAATACAATATTTATTTTTCCGGAGGGATCGAATGCCATTATTTGATTGCCGATGCGAGCGGGCATTCTGTTATTTTGGAATATATCGACCGGGAGCTCCAGGTTGTTGAAACAGAAGCAGACTATCAAATCGCTTCTAATTTTATTGCCTATGAGGGACGGAATATCGGGGAAGGCTTTACAGAATTTGAACGCTACAATCAAGTGCAAAACGCCATTGAAGCCAATGCAGGCGCACTTGAAACGGCCCAAGCTGTTCAATTGCTCGCCGATGTCGGCGTTTTTGACGGCGATACAGACAAGCTTCAATGGAGCGTTCTTTATAACCTCACAACGGGGGATGGAGAGATTTTTGCCAATCGGAAAACGGATCACCGCACCAAATTCCATCTGCATACAGGCCGATAGTACATTGATGTTGGGATTATCAGTCAGCACCTGTCTTGAAGAAAAAACGCCAAACCGTGCAGGGCAGATGCCCTGCACGGTTTGGCGTTCCGGATGACCCATGGCAAAGCCCTCCTGTCATTCCTCCTCTTTTTTGATCTTAAAGATCATGCGAAGGATTCCGGACAAAATCTTAGGGCTTTTGATAACAACAATTTTCACAATAGATTCTCCTCTCTGCTAGGACAACGCCGAAAATGCCTCCCCGGCAAGCCCCTGGTTGAAGGCGCAGGCCTGCGCCCCATGAAACAAGGCCAGGCTCAGCACTTTTTCCCGAAAAACAGGAAATACAGCGCTGCAATCCCGCCGGCCAACAGCATAAATCTCCACGATACGAATAACAGTCCCACCAAAATCGCGCCGCACAAAAGTCCTTTGACAAAATTCGAGCGGAACAGTTCCTCCAATCGATTCATCGTTTTTCCTCCGTTTCCGCATTCCGGGGCGGTTCTCCTCCCCACATCCCCATTATACGCAATTTAGAAAAATCGGTGAAAAAAGAAAGGAATAGGCCCTATCTGTACAGGATCTCTTCAAATTGGGTTCCATTCTCAGCAAAACGAGAATACAGAAAGGGCCGCTGTTTTCAGCGGCCCCAATCATTGAATAGATACTTTATTTCAGTTGCCAGTCCTTTAGCTGCCGAGCATCCCGGTATAGTGCCGTATAGCTCTCGAAGCGGGAGGAAGCGATCTTTCCCCCTCTTAACGCCTCTAAAACCGCGCAGCCTTTTTCGGCGGTATGGGAACAGCCTGTAAACTGACATCCCCCCTCCAGGAAAGGCTCGAATTCACGAAAACAGCCGGCTAATTCTTCCTTCCGGATAATCTCATACTGCCCCAATTCCATACTTCCGAAGCCGGGCGTATCCGCCACCCAGCCCTCCATGCCCGGCAGGCGGTAAAGCTCGACATGACGGGTGGTATGCCTTCCCCGCCCCAGCTTCTTGCTGATCTGGGCGGTTTGCAGCCCCAATTCCGGGCAGAGATTATTCAGCAGGCTGGATTTGCCAACTCCGGTATTTCCCACAAAAGCGGAAAGCTTTCCACGCAGGCATTCCCGTACCTCGGCAAAGCCGGTGTCCTCCTCCAAGTTACAAACGGAGATCACCCGGAAACCAGCCCTGCGGTAAATCTGTTCCAGCTTTCCCGGATCGCCTAAATCCGTTTTGGTAAATACCAGGATAGGCTCAATCCCTTTATACTCGCAAACCGTTACCAGCTTATCCAGCACCAGCAGGTTAGGGGAGGGGGAAACCACCGAAACCACCAGAAACAACTGGTCCAGGTTGGCCAAAGGGGGCCGCCGGAACTCATTTTTCCGGGGCAGCACCTCCACCACATTCCCCTTTTCGTTTTCATCCAATTCAAACAGAACCTGATCCCCTACCAACGGGGAAATTTCTGTATTCCGGAACACGCCGCGCGCCCGGCACTCATACACCTTTCCTTCACATTCCGGATAGTAAAAGCCGGCGATTGCCCGGGTCAGCAGGCCCTGTTTTTTTTCCATCCTTTACCCTTCCCTTTTGGTTGGATTATTCGAACATATTATATCGCTTTACCATCTCAAAGTCCGGGGATTTCACCGGGTTGGCTGTTCCGGCAGCAAAATCCAGGTCATAGATCGCAAAAATCTCAGAATCCACCATAATCATAACCTCATTCGTTTCACCCCGTGGGACAGAACCATTGATCGTACCACTTTCATCCGTTTCGAAGGTAAACGTCAGACGCTCCTGTATAAACGGGTTGATATACCGGGTTTCATAGAACTGGTCGTTAATATAAATGTCGAACATATAATCAATATCATCGGCATCCGCCGGGAATTTCAGATTGATTTCCACACTGGATCTTTCCGGAACCCCGTTGCTGATCTGGATATCAATGGAAGTACCCTTGTTGACCCGGGTATCCGGATCCTCACTTTGGAAGACAATCGTACCCTTCGTTTCGTTGCTGTTGACGGATTCCACCTTTCCAACCCGAAGGCCGCTGTTGCTCAGCAGGCCGCGTGCTTCCACCTCGGTGCGTCCCAGCAAATTGGGGACAATCGACGGCATATCCGGAGCGCCCATGCTGACATACAGAATAATCCGGTCGCCTTTTTTCAGCTCTGCGCCCGCCTCCGGATCCGACATGATGACATTCCCTGCCGGGATTTCATCATCGGTTTTCTTATTGGTTTCCACCACAAGCCCCATATGCTCCAGCTTGCTCTTCGCGGTAGAAAGCAGCTCGTTTTCCAGCTCCGGCACGACAATCGCTTTTAATCCAGAGCTGATCGTCACCTGGACTTCCGTATCCACCCGCACCGTGGTGCCGGCATCCGGGCTCATCTCAATGATGACATTCGCGCCGTATTCATTGGAAGCTTCGGTCGCTGCTTTCACGATCTTCACATCCGGCATTTTCTGCTGTGCTTCTTCCACTGTCATCCCGACCAGGTTAATCAGCACCACATCCCCAGGGCGGTTATCCAGCGCCTTAAAGAAAAAATACAGGGCGACGATCGCCAAAATAACACAGGCCGCTGTAACCCCGGCCAGGATATTCATTGTATAAGAGGTCTTTTTCTTGGCCACTGCGCCGCCTCCCTCGTTCCGTTTTTCCGGCTGGCGCCGGGTCCGGTTGTCAATCTTGCTGAAATATTTCGTGCTCCCATCCGTATTCAAATATCGGTATTCAAATACGACATCGGGGTTATGCTTAAACTCATCAATATCCCGCAGCATCTCCGCCGCTGTCAGATAACGCAGCTGCGGATCCTTCTGCATGGCACGGAGGACAATCTCCTCCAAACCAATCGGGATCTCCGGGTTCAGCGAAGTGGGACGCCGGGGTTCAATCTGCATCTGCTTGATCGCAATGCTGACCGGTGTATCCCCGTCAAAAGGAACCTGCCCCGTCAGCATTTCATACATCATCACGCCGACCGCGTAGATATCGGTCTTTTCATCCGTGGCCTCTCCTCTGGCCTGTTCGGGCGAGATATAATGCACGCTGCCGATCGCTTTGTCCGACATGGTCTTCCCGGTTTCCCGGGCAAAACGTGCGATCCCGAAATCCATCACCTTGATGGTGCCGTTTTCCAGCAGCATCACATTCTGCGGCTTGATGTCCCGATGAACGATCCCGTTGTCATGTGCGTGCTGAAGGGCGCGGAGGATCTGGATTGTAAAATGGATACATTCCTTCCAACGGACCACCTTCTGCTGTTCAATATATTCCTTGAGGGTAATCCCGTCGATATATTCCATGACAATATACTGGATATGGTCATCAAAATTGACGTCCAGCACCCGGACGATATTCGGATGGGAAAGCAGAGCGATCGCCTTGCTTTCGTTCCGGAAACGGCGCTTGAAATCCTCGCTTTGGAGGTATTCATCCTTGAGGATTTTAACCGCGACATAGCGGCGCTCCAGCAGATCCCAGGCTTTGAACACAACCGCCATTCCGCCGAACCCAATCAATTCCTGGATTTCATATCTGCCTTCCAGCTTTCTGCCAATATATTTATCCACTTACAATCCTCCTATTCGATCACCGCAACCGTGATATTATCTGTCCCGCCGGCTTCATTCGCCATCGCAACCAGCCTGCTGCACACTACAGGCGCATGATCGTCTCCCAGGACAGCGGCAATCGCCTCATCGGTTACCATATTTGTCAGCCCATCCGAGCAAAGCAGAAGCTTTTCCCCCGGATGAAGCGGCATTTCCAGATAATCGATATCCACGATCAGGCTGACCCCAACCGCCCGGGTAATCATATTCCGGTTGGGATGGGTTTTCATCTCAGTCTGGGAAATTTTCCCCTGTTCCATCAGCTCCTGCACCAGCGAATGGTCTCGGGTGAGCTGCTGGAGCCGGCCGCCGGACCAGTAATAGACCCGGCTGTCCCCTACATGGGCAATATAAGCCGTCTGCCCGGAAACAATCGCCAGGACAGCGGTCGTCCCCATCCCTTTGCAGCCCGGCTCGGTATTGGATTTTTTGAATACGTCCAGATTGGCTTCCGAAACCGCCGTCACCACCAGGTCCCGAATCTGGTCGGACGGCATCTCGCCCACCCGTTCCTCAATCAGGCGGGAGGAAATGATGCTGCACGCCATATCCGACGCGATATGCCCGCCGCTTTGGCCGCCCATCCCGTCACAGACAATGGCAAAGCCAGCCTGGTCGCTGAATTTATGGGTATAAAAAACATCCTGGTTCGCTTCGCGCGTCCGTCCGATGTCCGTCATTCCGTAAAAATGCAAGAACTATTCCTCCTCGTTGATGGTTTCCCGCCTAAGCTGCCCGCAGGCGGCGCTGATATCTGACCCCAGCGTCCGCCGGACCGTGGTGTTGACCCCTTTTTTCAGCAGCAGCGCCTGGAAATCCGCCACCTGCTTTTTCTCAGATTTGCGGTAATCCGTTTCCCGGATTTCATTGACCGGGATCAGGTTGACATGGCAGAGCATCCCTTTCAGCCGTGCAGCCAGCTCGAGCGCAGCTTCCTCCGAATCGTTGAAGCCGCGGATCAGCGCATATTCAAAGGAAACCCGCCTCCCGGTTTTTTCCATGTAATACCGGCAGGCCTCCAACAACTCCTCCATTGGCCAACGGAGCGAAACCGGCATGGTCTGGTTTCGGATCCGGTCGTTCGGCGCGTGGAGTGAAACCGAAAGGGTCAATCCCAGCCGCTTCTCCGCCAGGTCATAGATCCGATCGACCAGGCCGCAGGTCGAAAGCGAAAGGTTCCGCAGACTGAGGTTATTCCCCTGCTCCGCGCTGACCAGCTCCAAAAAGCGGAGCACGTTATCATAATTATCCAGCGGCTCGCCAATCCCCATCAGCACCACATGGCCGATCCGCTCGCCTAAATCCGTCTGGGCAGCATAAATCTGCGCCAGGATTTCAGAGGGCCGCAGGTTCCGGACGAAGCCCGCCTTGGTCGAGGCACAGAAGCTGCACCCCATCTTACAGCCCACCTGGGTCGAAATACAAATGCTCCGTCCATGCTCGTACTGCATGACAACAGATTCCACCCATTCCCCGTCCGGCAGTTCAAACAGGTATTTCACCGTCCCGTCAATTTGGGACACCAGTTTTTTCCGCTGCTTGAGAAACACCAGCTCAGCCCGCTCCTCCAGCAGGGAGATCAACGATTTGGGCAAATTGCTCATCCGGGAAAATTCCGTTTCCTTTTTCACGTGCAGCCAGTCAAACAACTGCTTGGCCCGGAATTTCGGCTGCCCCGCCAGGAACTCCTCCAATTCGGGCGGGGTCATTGAAAGCAGGTCTTGTTTTTCCATTCCGCCCTCCTGTTCAGATTGAGTAGGGATCATCGTTCGTATGGATTCTGCCCCTGGAAGGCCTCCTGCGGTTTATCCCTTACGGATAAACCGGGCCAGGAAGAAGCCGTCGCTCCCGGTTTCCTGGGGCAGAAGAGTCGCGGCAAAAGACTCTGTTCTTCTTATTTTATCGAAAACAGGCGGTAAATGCAACGGTTCCCAGGAATTATTTTCAGACAGGAAGCGTTTTGCCACCTGGATATTTTCTTTTTTATTCGTTGTGCAGGTCGAATAGACTAAAATGCCGCCCGGCCGTACATACCTTGCTGCGTTGCAGAGCAGCCGGTATTGCAGCTCCGGCAGGGCTTCGAAATCCGCAGGGTTTTTGTCCTTGATTTCAGGCTTGCGCCGGATGACCCCCAGCCCGGAGCAGGGGACGTCGCAAAGGACCCGGTCGGCTTGTCCCAGCCCCGGGCAGAATTCCGTCCCGTCCTGCACCCGCGCCCGAAGGTTGGAAATCCCCAAACGCTTCGCGCCCTCCTCAATCAGCCGGATCTTGTGCTCATAAAGGTCGAAAGCCCAAAGCTCCCCGGTGTTCTTCATTTCCTCCGCCAGCGTGAAGCTCTTAGAACCGGGCGCCGAACAGAGGTCGAAAACCCGTTCGCCCGGGCGGGCAGCCAGCGCCTGCGCACAAAGCTGGGAAGCGAGATCCTGCACATGGAACAGCCCCTCCCGGAAAGCCGGCAGACGGTCAATCCCGCCGGTTTCCCGAAGCAGCAAACAGCTTTCCAGCCAGGGATGCCGTTCCGCCCGGACGCCCTGGCCCTCCAGTATCTCAACCAGCTCTTCCGGCCTGGTTTTCAGGGAATTCACCCGGACGCTCAAAGGAGGCCGTCCCAGGGAAGCCTCCGCCAGACCGATTGCAGTTTCCAGGCCGTACTGCTCCTCCCACATCCCAAACAGCCAGGACGGGCAGGAATATTTCACACTATAATGCTGAAGCGGATCCTTTTCCAGATCGGGCAGACAGAGTTCCTTCCCGCTGCGGATAAACCCCCGCAATACCGCGTTCACCAGCGGTCTGGCGCTGGTTTTCCGGGCATAGGCCGCCAGCCGGACGGATTCATCCACCGCAGCGCTGTCCGGAACCCCGTCCATATACAGCAGCTGATACATCCCCATCCGCAGGAGGATCCGCACCTCGGGATCCAGCTTTTTACGCAGGAAGGGTTCCAGTGCATAGTCCAGCGTCCTCCCCCGTTCCAGCGTCCCGTAAAACAGCGCCGAAGCAAAGGCGGCTTCCTTCCCCGGAATTCCCGGATCCGCAAGCACCTGCGTCAAAGCCAGGTTGGAATACGCCCCCTTTTTCCCAACGGCGGCCAAAGCGTCATACGCCAGCTGTCGTGCGTTTTTCATCGGCGGTCATTCCTATCCCGCAGCAGGAGCAGCCGCGCCAGATTCGCCAGCGCCGTAATCAGCGCCGCTACATAGGTCAGCGCTGCCGCTGTCAGCACCTTTTTCGCTCCCTGAAGCTCTTCCTGATCCAGCATCATCTGGCTGTCCAAGGTGGTAATCGCCCGGCGGGACGCGTTGAATTCTACCGGCAGGGTCACTAGCTGGAAGAGTACCACTGCCAGGAACAGCATGATGCCCAAATTCACCAGAAAGCCGGAATTCAGCATCAATCCCAGCACCGCCATCGGGATGGCGAGGCTGGAACCGATATTGGTTATCGGGATCAGCGCCGCCCGGATTTTAATGGGGAAGTAGTTCACGGAATACTGGACCGCATGGCCGCACTCATGCGCTGCCACGCCGATCGCGGCAACAGACATGGAATCATATACTGAATCCGACAGCCGGATCACGTTGCTGCGCGGGTCGTAATGGTCGGTCAGATTCCCGTTTACCCGCTCGATCCGGATATGCTGCAGCCCATTCTGATCCAGGATCTGCCGGGCAACCATCACCGCAGTATACCCCCGCGATGCCTGATACTGGCTGTACCGGCGGAAGGTGGACGAAACCTTGAACTGCGCCCAAAGGGCGATCAGCGCCGCCGGAAGCACCAGCAGCAGGTAGTATTGATCCATATAAAAAAACGGCATTCCTTTTTCCTCCTGTTTTTATCGTTCAAACACTTCAAAAAGAGCTCAGCCCAGAACCTCCCCGGCGCTCAGCCGTTTCCCCCGCAGGAAATCCCCGCCAGGCATCCGCCGGGAACCTTCAAACTGCACTTCGGTCAGCCGGATTTGCCCTTCCCCGCACTGCACAACGAAATCCCCCGCATCCAGCAAGGTTCCCGGCACGCCTCCTCCCGTTAAAGAAACGATCTCGCTCCGGTAAACCTTCAGCCGCCTGCCTTGCAGCAGGGTTTCGGCACAGGGCCAGGGGGATAATCCGCGTACCTGGTTGTGCAGCTCCTGCGCTGCCCGGCTGAAATCCAGCATGGAAAGCTCTTTGGAAAGCATCGGCGCATGAGTCGCCTCCGATTCCTCCTGCTTCACCGGGTTCAGCCGCCCGGCCTCCAATTCCTCCAGGGTTTGGAGCAGGACCTCACCGCCCAATTGGGCCAGACGGTCAAACAACTCCCCGGCTGTTTCATTTTCCCCGATCGGTATTTCCGCTTTCAGAAGCATATCCCCGGTGTCGATCCCTTCCGCCATCCGCATAGTAGTGATGCCGGTCACCGTTTCGCCGTTCAGCAAGCTCCATTGGATCGGGCCCGCCCCCCGGTATTTCGGCAGCAGAGAGCCATGTACATTGATACAGCCATGGGGAGGAAGCTCCAGTACCTCCAAGGGCAGGATTTTTCCATAGGCCGCAACCACGATCAGCTCCGGTTTAAGAGCGCGCAGCTGTTCCTGCGCTTCGGCATTCCGCAGCCCCTTCGGCTGGAATACCGGAAGCCCCTGTTCCTGCGCCAGCACCTTTACCGGCGGCGGGACCAGCTTGTGCCCTCTTCCCTGCGGCTTATCCGGCTGGCAGAATACTCCGGCGATCTCATGGCCGGCATCCAGCAGCTTCCGCAGTGACGGGACAGCAAAATCCGGTGTCCCCATAAACACAATACGCATCCAGGTCCCTCCTCCCTCTGCTTAACGATGTTTCCGGCGGGTACGGAGCGCCGGCTCCTCATCCTCAACCAGATCGACAAACAGCCGTCCGTTCAAATGATCGATCTCATGGCAGAACGCCCGTGCCAGCAGTTCTTCCCCTTCCACCGTAAATTCCCGGCCATTCCGGTCCTGCGCCCGGACAGTCACCTTCATCGGCCGCGTCACCTGGCCGTACTCATCCGGGAAAGAAAGGCAGCCTTCCCCACCAGTCTGAGAGCCGGATTCCTCAATGATTTCCGGGTTGACCAGCTCATAAAGCTGTTCCCCCGTATCCACCACAACGACACGGCGCAAAATGCCAACCTGCACGGCCGCCAGCCCCACACCGTCCTGTGCATACATGGTTTCCGCCATATCGTCCAGCAGAACCCAAAGCTTTTCATTAAATTCCGTCACCTCACGGGAAGACTTGCGCAGGATCTCATCCCCTCTGAGGACAATGTTTCGTTTCGCCATACTTTTCGATTTCCTTTCTATTATAACAGCCGGATTTAACGGCTTTATCATCAATTTTTGAATTTTCTGCGTGCCGGCCGCAGTGTTGAAAAGAAGCATTGGCTTCTTTTCAAGTGCGTTGACTATAGAACCTCGCCGTTGACATCCGCATAAATGGCAACACCGCGGCAAAGAGGATCCCTCCCGCTTTGGCGGAGCACCTCCGCAATCACTGCCTTCATCCGGCGGTTCAGCCGGCATTTGACAATCAGCCGGTAACGGTATTTCTGGCTGACCCGGTAGATTGCCGCCGGGGCAATCCCCATCACCTTCAGCGCAATCCCTTCCGCCGCCAGCGCGGTCTCCCGCAGGATTTCAGCGGCCCGCTCCGCCGCACGAAGGGTCCCTCCTTCGTCCTTTCCGGAAAACCCGAAGGTGACCATCTCCAAAAAAGGCGGGTATCCCAGCGCCTTCCGCGCCTGGATTTCATCCTCGTAGAACTGCTCAAAATCCTGGCTTGCAGCCAGGCAGAGCACCGGATGCTCCGGATCCATCGTCTGGATGTAGGCACGGCCCGTCTTCCCGCTCCGGCCGCTCCGGCCGACCACCTGAGTAATCAGTGAAAAAACCCGCTCGGCGCTCCGATAATCCCCGGTATACAAACCGTTATCCGCAGAAACAACCCCTACCAGCGTAACGTTTGGGAAATCCAGCCCTTTTGCGATCATCTGAGTCCCCAGCAGGATGTCGTATTCTCCCCGCGCGAAGCCGGCAAAATGGGTTTCATAAGCCTGCCGGGAAGAGGTGGTGTCCGTATCCATCCGGAGCAGCCGTGCCTGAGGCAGGATCAGCTTCAGTTCATCCTCCAGCTTCTGGGTGCCGGCCCCGCTCAGCCGCAGGTAATCCCCGCCGCAGGCCGGGCATTTGCCGGAATAGGGCTCAATATGCCCGCAGTAGTGGCACATCAGGCTTCCATTCGCTTTATGGTAGGTCATCGCGACGCTGCAGTGCGGGCAGGAACGTACCTCCCCACACTGCATACAGGTGGCATAGGATTGGTACCCCCGTCGGTTAATCAGCAGGATCGACTGTTCACCCTGGGCAAAATTCAGGGCCAGCTGCTGTTGGAGCAGCCCGCTCAGCGGGGAAAAATTCCGCTTCCGCTGTTCCTCCCGCATATCCACCAGATACACCTGGGGAAGCTCTGCCTCCGCGTACCGCTCCCGCAGGGAAAACAGGGTATAGTCCCCCTTTTTGGCGCGGTAATAGCTGTCAATAGAGGGGGTGGCCGATCCCAGCACCAATACAGCTTTATGCCGGACACAGCGCAGCTTGGCAATCTCCCGGGCATGGTAGCGGGGAGACGCATCGGATTTATAAGAGGATTCCCCTTCTTCGTCCAGGATAATCATCCCAATATCCGAAAGCGGCGAAAAAACCGCGCTCCGGGTCCCGATGACAATCCGCGCGGCGCCCTGGCGGACCCGTTCGAACTCCTGGAGCCGCCTTGCGGAGGACAACCCGGAATGAATCACCGCACAGACCCCGCCGAACCACCTTTCAAACCGTGCTACCGTCTGAGGGGTCAGGGCAATTTCCGGGACCAGCAGCATCGCCGTTTTGCCCTCAGCCAATACCCGCTGGATCAGCTTCATATAAACCTGTGTTTTCCCGCTGCCAGTGACCCCGTAAAGCAGGGCCGCATGAGGTTCACCGTCCTCCATCAACGCGGAGATCCCCTCAAAGGCGGCCTGCTGTTCCCTGGAAAGGGAAAGCCCCTCCAAGTTTTTATCCGGACGGCTGGGAATCGGAAAAGGCTCCTCCTCGACTTCCCGTTCAAAAGGGATCAGGATCCCCTTCTGCTCCAGCGCCCGGGCAACCCCTTCGCTCACACCGCAGTGGTAGCAAAGCTCCCGGCGGCTGGCTTCCCCGATTTTCCACAGTGTTTCCACCACCTGCCGCTGTTTGGGAGGCAGGGTCAGGCTCTCAGGCAGGATGCCTTCGGCCAGGCGTACCAGCCGAACCGTTTTGGGGGCCGCACGGGAATGCACCCGGTCTTCCTTGGCAATCAGCCCCTTTTCTAAGAGGGCCTGTACCGGAGCCGTTTGGGCGGGATTCTTTCGGCAGTCCAGGAAAGAAGCCAGCTCCGCAGCCGTTTTCGGCAGGCGGAGGAATTCCGCCACCCGTTTTTGCGCGGGAGGGAGCTCTTCCAAAATGGAACCGTCCAGGCAGGCCAGACGGTACTGCTCCACCACCTGGACTTTCGTATCCGATGGAAGAACCGCCTTGACCCCCTCATAATAGGTGCAGAAGGTATTCCCCACCAGAAACTCAATCACCTCGAACAGCTCCTCAGAGATCAGGGGCTCAGGATCCAGCTGGGAGAATACCGGTTTCAGCCGGGCTTCCCCTCCTTCCAGCGGACGAAGAGCCGCCACCAGCCCCTGCACCTTTTTATTCCCGCCGCCGAACGGGACCAGCACCCGGCACCCTCTTTGCAGCCTGCCGTCCAGCTCTTCCGGAACCCGGTAGGAAAATGGCTTGTCGATGGAATAAACCGCCGATTCCACATAAACCTCCGCCGCCTGTGCCATATCCAAGCCCCCCTTCCCAGCCGGATTCTAACCGCCAGCCTACTCGATCTCCTTGCCGATGTCCTCCTGTTCGATCAGGACATATTCCCCTCTTGCGAACTGCTCAACAGCACGCTGCACCGGCTTATCCAGCATGACTTCGCCGCTTTCCTCGGCTTCCTCCGCGATCCTGCGGGCGCGCTTGGCCACCCCGATCACCAAAGAATAGTAGCTTTGTTTTTCTTTCAAAATATCATTTGCGGAAGGTCTGTTCATCATAAGTTAAAATCCTCTCATTCCTTTATAATCAAAGCCGCCCGGAGGAATCGTTTCCTTTTCCACCTCGCGGCGGGAAATATCCCTTTGCCGTGTTATCCCTGCAAGACCTGCTCGATTACCGGCCTCATCGCCCGCTGCGAACAGGACTGGGACAACAAAATCGCCCGCAGCTCTGCCGCCGCTGCCGGAATTGTCCGGTTCACCACCACATAATCACATTCATAGGCGTAGGGGATCTCCTGCAAGGCCGTTTCAAGCCGGCGTTCGACCGTTTCCAAATCCTCGGTATTCCGATCCACCAGCCGGCGTTTCAGCTCGCTCAGGGACGGGGGCAGGATAAATACCGTCACCGCCTCCGGGAACATCTGCTTGACCTGTTTGGCTCCCTGCACTTCAATCTCCAGAATCACATTGGAGCCCGCCGCCAGCCGTTCCTCAACCGGGGCTTTGGGCGTACCATAATAATTCCCCACATAGCAGGCATACTCAAACAGGCCGCCCTCTGCAATCAGCGCCTGAAACTCTTCCTTAGAAAGAAAGAAGTAATGCTTCCCATGCTCTTCGCCCGGCCGGGGGGGGCGGGTTGTTGCCGAAACCGACAGGAAGGTATTCTCCTCCATTTGAAGCAGCTCTCGCAGGATAGTCCCCTTCCCAGACCCGCTTGGCCCAATCAGGACCATCAGCGTCCCGGTTTTATTCATCGTCCATTTCCTCCTCTTCTTCACCGTCTTCCCATTTCACCACCCGGTTCGCCACGGTTTCCGGCTGGATAGCGGAAAGGACTACATGGTCGGAGTCCATCACGATCACGGCGCGGGTCCGGCGTCCATAGGTCGCGTCAATCAGCATCCCCCGGTCCCGGGCGTCCTGTATGATCCGCTTGATCGGCGCGGATTCCGGGCTGACAATCGCGATCAGCTTCTGCGCCGAAACCATGTTGCCAAACCCGATATTTACCAATTTCATTTTAAATCCCCTTTATCCTAATTCTTCATAAAAGAATGGTATTATTCAATATTCTGAATCTGTTCGCGGATTTTTTCCAATTCCGCTTTCATTTCCAATACCCGGTTGGTGATTTCCACATCACTGCATTTCGAACCGGTGGTATTGACCTCGCGGTTCATCTCCTGCACCAGGAAGTCCAGCTTCCGTCCCACCGGCTCCGAAGAATCCAGCAATCCACGGAACTGTGTCAGATGGCTCCGCAAACGGACCGTTTCCTCATCTACGGCAATTTTGTCCGCAAAAATCGCGGCTTCGGTCAGAATCCGGGCTTCATCCAGCCCGCGTCCCTCCAGCACCTCATCCAGCTTTGCTTTCAGCCGTTCCCGATAAACCGCCACCGTCTGAGGGGAACGAAGCTCCACCTCGGACACCTGCTTTTCGATCTGATCCAGCCGGGCGGAAATATCCGCCTGCATCCGTTCGCCTTCCTCCTGCCTGGCCTGCACAAAGCGGGCCAGCGCCTGCTCGGCTACACTCCGGACAGCCGACCAGATTTCCTCCTCATCTTCTACGGCTTTTTTCACCTGGAACACATCTGCAAACCGAAGCAGGGCAGATAATTCCAAATCGTCCCGAAGTCCCAGCTCCGGCGCCGCACCCCGGAGCGCTTCCACATAGCTGCGCGCCAGCCCAAGATTGACCTCGACTTCCGCGTCCCGCCCTTCTGTCCGGAAAAGGGTGACGCCGGTTTCCAGCTTCCCTCGGGAAACCTTTTCCCCAACCAGGCCCTTCAGCCGCTCGTCCAAATAACCGTAGGCCCGCGGTGTGCGCGCGGAAAATTCAAAATAGCGGTGGTTTACCGATTTGATCTCCACTTGGATCTCCCATTCCCCCACGGTTTGCTGAGCCCGGCCGTATCCTGTCATACTTTTCAGCATTTTTCCTCTCCCCATCCTGCTGTTTTTTCCAGTATACCATTTTACCAGGCCATAAAGCTGATTTATTTACAATTCAGAAATAATATTCATTAAAAATTCATAATCTATATTTTCCCAGATAAAAAGAACCCGGAAACTTTTGTTTCCGGGTTCTTTAATAGGACAAGGTAGATTAAGCTTTTGCCAGTCTTTCTTTCAGACCTTCCAGCTGAGCAGCCAGTTCTTTCGGCAGCTTGTCGCCAAATTTTGCATAGAACTCCTCAATGCCGGCAGCTTCCTCTTTCCAGAGGTTGATGTCTACATTCAACAGGTTCTTAATGGTATCCACTGTGATATCCAGGCCCTCAATGTTGATATCTTCCGGTTTCGGCTCGTAGCCGATTGCGGTTTCTACTGCGTCTGCTTTGCCTTCGCAGCGTGCGATGATCCACATCAGGACGCGCATATTATCGCCGAAGCCCGGCCAGATGAAGTGGCCTTCATCATCGGTACGGAACCAGTTGACGTTGAAGATCTTCGGTGCTTTATCGCCGAGTTTTTCGCCCATTTCCAGCCAGTGTGCAAAGTAATCGCCCATATGATAGCCGCAGAAAGGCAGCATTGCCATCGGGTCGCGGCGGACAACGCCGACTGCACCCGTAGCGGCAGCAGTGGTCTCCGACGCCATGGTAGAGCCTACGAATACGCCATGTTTCCAGTCGAAGGACTGGTAAACCAGGGGAGCGGTTTTTGCACGACGGCCGCCGAATACCATTGCCGATACCGGAACACCAGCCGGGTTGTCAAACTCGGAGCTGATGCAGGGGCAGTTCTTCGCCGGAGCGGTGAAGCGGCTGTTCGGATGCGCGCCTTTCTCTGTGGAGGTTTTGCCATTCCAGGGCTGGTTGATCCAGTCGACGGCATTTTCCGGCGGGTTCTTGTCCAGGCCCTCCCACCAAACGGTGTTGTCGTCCAGATTGTGTGCAACATTGGTGAAGATGGTGTTCTTGCGGGTAGAAGCCAGCGCGTTCGGGTTGGACTTCTGGTTGGTACCCGGTGCAACGCCGAAGAAGCCGTTCTCCGGGTTGATTGCATAGAGTCTGCCGTCTGGACCTGGTTTCAGCCAAGCGATATCATCGCCGACGGTCCAAACCTTATAGCCCTGTTTTGCATAAACCTCCGGCGGAACCAGCATAGCCAGGTTGGTTTTACCGCAGGCAGAGGGGAATGCAGCGGTGATATAGGTGACTTCGCCCTGTGGGTTTTCGATGCCCAGGATGAGCATATGCTCTGCCATCCAGCCCTCGTTCTTGCCCTGATAGGAAGCAATCCGGAGTGCGAAGCATTTTTTGCCCAGCAGAACGTTGCCGCCGTAAGCAGAGTTGATGGAGTAAATGGTGTTGTCCTCCGGGAAGTGGCAGATATAACGGCCTTCCGGGTCAACGTCAGCCTTAGAGTGCAGGCCGCGGACAAAGTCGTTGGAGGTTTCACCCAGGTTTTCGAAAGCCTGTTTGCCCATACGGGTCATGATATCCATGTTCAATACGACATAGATCGAGTCGGTCAGCTCAACGCCGACTTTTGCGAGCGGGGAACCGATCGGACCCATGGAATACGGGATCACGTACATGGTACGGCCTTTCATAACGCCGTCATACATCGCGTGCAGCTTTGCGTACATTTCTTTCGGGTCATACCAGTTGTTGGTAGGGCCTGCATCCTCTTCTTTACGGGAGCAGATGAATGTGCGCTGCTCAACGCGGGCAACGTCGTTTTGTTTGGTTCTGTGCAGCAGACATCCGGGAAGCTTCTCCTCGTTGAGGGCTTCCATTTCGCCGGTGGACAGCGCCTCGTCGCGCAGCGCTTTGAGCTGCTCTTCCGAGCCGTCGATCCAAACCACCTGATCCGGTTTGCAGAGTGCGATCATCTCGTCTACCCAGCTGAGTACATTTTTGTTGTTTGTCAACATAATTTTGCTCCTTCCACTAAGGGTCATTATTTTCCGTGCGGAAACCCGGCGTCCGAATCCCCTGCAAGCGGAACTGCGAAGCCGGTTTCCCAAACTTCCTTCCATACAATTATAGAAAAAATTTGTCAAGAAGTCAAGGAATAAACCGGATTTAATATGACTAAATTGTTAATTCCTTAACAACCTTCTACAAGTCGATAGGATTGTGCCAATCGCGCAGGGGTTTATGGATTCCAGCGGGTTCTGCAATGTCAGCGCCAATGATAAAATGGCGGAGGCGCCGTACCCGGCGCTGCGGATTCTGGGGGGATCTGCGGGAGATGGGCTTCAACGGGGGCTACAGCATCGTGAAAGCGTATGTGAGCAGCCGAAAGATGGACTTGGATGAGAGTTCAAGCCGTTGCCGGGGAAGCAGAGGCAGATGGACTGGGGGTTCTTTGAGGATCACCTGGTGATAAGGACGGGAAGTGGAAGAAGCTGTACTGTTTCCTCATGATTCTGGGATATTCGCGGATGCGGTACATTGAGTTTGTCACGGACATGAGCACCAGTACTCTCATCTGCTGCCACCAGGACGCGTTTCGGTACTTTGGGGGATATCCTGTACGATAACATGAAGCAGGTGGACTCCACGCTGAACCGGCAGTTTGAGGACTTCGCGGGATTCTACGGGTTCAAGCCCATCCTGTGCCAGCCGTACCGGGGCCAAACGAAGGGGAAGGCGGATCGGACGGTGTAGTTTGTGCGGGACAATTTCATGGTGGGAATCAAGTACAGCAGCCTGGCAGATTTGAACGGACAGGCCCTGGCCTGGTGCAATAAGGTCAACGGGAACGTCCATGCCACACCAATGAGATTCCCTTTGAGCGGCTGAAAAAGGAGGGCCCGAGTCTTCTCCTCCGGGAATACATCAAGGAATTTATGCACCAGAAACAGCAAATTGTAAACACTCTTTTTGAGTAAGGAAGCAACTGATTTTGTTACCCCCGCTGAAAAACGACAAAATTTCTTCGGTGTTTTCCTACAATTTTAGATTGGCGTTGACACCTTGAACGGACGATATACCCGGCGCGTTCAAGCTCCTTAATGGCTTCGCGGATAGCGTCTATCTTCTCCCGGTTGATAAGGGATAAGCCTTTCAAGGTGTAGTCCCAATCTTCGGGGAGTGACAGCATTTGCGACAACAGCCCCTTTGCCTTTAGGGAAAGCTCCTTGTTGCGTAGGTGGTGGTTGCTCATTACGGTGTAGCCCTTGTTCCGTTCCACTCTGAAAACTGCCATAGTTCATAGCTCCTTTGCTTTGGATTTGTTACGCAGTAGAAGCGCGGTTTCGGGGGATAAGGTATAAATCCCTTGCCGCGCCAGATACGCGCCCGCAAAACCGCTTGTAGCAAGGCTTTTTCTGCCCCTACTGCGTAACAAAGGGCATGAAAAAAGCGGCGTTCCTGTTCTCCCAGTGTAGGGAGTGGGAAACGCCGCTTCTGCGTCGTATTCAGTTTTTAGTACAATACCCTGCTTGTCCGTCGCTCGAAAAACCTTGATTTTCCAGTGTTTTCAAAAGTATCGTTATCTAACGTCAGCTTTCCAAAGACCCGGCTTCCAGTCCATGCTTGCCGACATTGAAGCGGGGCTTGTG
>CANAQK010000026.1 GCA_947363605.1 uncultured Clostridia bacterium
CCACATAACCCGGCGGGGAGCCGATCAGCCGGGACACAGCGTGTTTCTCCATAAATTCTGACATATCAAAACGAATAATGGGGTCTACAGAATCGAACAATTCATTCGATAACACTTTTACCAGTTCCGTTTTTCCAACACCAGTCGGGCCTACAAAAATAAAAGAGGAGGGCCGCTTCTTTAAAGACAGCTGCATCCGATTCCGGCGGATAGCCTTGGATACAGCAGAAACGGCTTCGTCCTGTCCGATAATCCGTTTTTTGATATGCTCTTCAAGATCCAAAATTTTACGATAATCATTCTGTTCCACTTTAGCAGAAGGGATCCCAGTACTTAATTCGATTACTTTTGCCAAATCAGAAACTTCAACCTCAACTGAATCCACTTTTGGTTCCAGCAGCTTTAATTCTTCCCGAACCCGAAGCAGCTGAGATTTTATTTGGGCAAGTCTTTCGTAGTCCGGCGAAGAAGACTTTTCATTTTTTTCAGTAAGCAGTTCCTCTTCCTGGGTAAGATCTTTTAATTGCCGGTTCAGCCGAGTATATTCTGTCAATACTTCACTTCTCAATGAGGCACAAGCGCAGGCCTCGTCCAGTAGATCAATCGCCTTATCCGGAAGGAAACGGTCGTTGATATAGCGTTCAGACCAAATTACTGCCAGCTTAACAATTTCCTCGCCCACTTTTACGTGATGATGCTGTTCGTAATAGCCCTTTATCCCTCGCAGGACCTCCATTGAATCCTCCAAAGAGGGTTCTGCGATCGTAACCGGCTGAAAGCGCCGCTCCAAAGCAGAGTCTTTTTCTATATTTTTCCGGTACTCATTAAAGGTCGTCGCACCAATGACTTGAATTTCCCCACGGGATAACGCCGGCTTCAAAATATTGGCTGCACTCATCGAGCCTTCCGAATCACCAGTGCCAATCAGCGTGTGTACTTCATCAATAAACAGGATAATATTTCCATTTGACTTTACTTCATCGATCAAGCCTTTAACCCGGCTCTCAAATTGACCGCGGAACTGAGTACCAGCTACCAAGGCAGTCAAATCCAGCAGATAAAGCTCTTTATCCAGCAAACGGAACGGGACATCCTCTGCAACAATCCTTTGGGCGATTCCTTCGGCGATAGCTGTTTTCCCAACACCAGGTTCGCCAATTAAACAAGGGTTATTTTTCGTTCTTCGGGAAAGGATTTGAATAACGCGATAGATTTCCTGATCCCGGCCTACAATAACATCCATTTTCCCTTCCTGTGCACGCTGGCAAAGGTTCGTACAATAGGCATCTAAAAATTTTCGTTTTGAAGGCTGTTTGGACTTTGCCGGCTTCTCGGATGCCTTATCAGGGCGTTCTTTTGATTCCGGCTTTTCCTGCAAAGAGCTATCCCGATTGCCATTAAACAAATTCTGCAGGAAGGTCGGTAAAGTATCTGCGCCTCCCGGCTCAAAAAAGTCACCTTCAGCCATCTCGGAAATCTGGCTTGCCATTTGTTCCATATCTTCTTCAGTGATCCCCATTTGCTCCATCAGCTGATTGATCTGAGGCAATCCCATTTCTTTAGCGCAAAGCCAGCATAAACCTTCTGTCACACTCTGTTCGCCTTCCAGACGCTGTACAAATAAAACCGCCGGACGTTTTTTACACCGACTGCATAAAGTCATTGAATCATCCTTTCCATCCACTGATATAAACCGATTTCATTTCAATAAAATCATCGTAATTTTCAGCTTGCTATAACAATGGCATATCAGCAAAAAACCGGAGAATATGCGTGGATGCAAGTACATCCCAATTCAGCCACTCCCACTGACTGCCGGACATTGTAATCATAAATTTTACCAATAAGGCTAGGATATACAGCATAATCGCCGCTTGTACGGCTCCAAGCAATCCGCCTAATATGGAGTTGATCCCTCCAAGGATCGGAATCGAGTAAAAACCGCGGAACAGATTCGCAGCAATTCGAACCAAAATCATACCAACAACAAACAAAATCAAACAAATACAAGCCTGCAATAAAGATATTATTAAAGGTGAAATCACACGATCTACTAAAACACTACTGAAATCCGTGACAGTATGAATCGCTCCGCTTTGCAAGGATTCTAAGAAATTCTGCTGCCCTCCATACTCTCGAAAAAGCATTTCAGATAAAAAATTCGGAAGCTGTTCTAAAAATTCAGATATGGCAGGAGAAATCTCATTCATGTCCAAATGACTTGAAAAAAAGTTTTCTACGCTCTCCAGCAGAGGCGTTTTTATAAAAGCAGAAAAGGTCCATCCAGCAAGTTTCCCGCCAAGATATAAAGACGCAGCAACTACAAGAATCGTTCCGACTAACGATACCACTGAACGCAGAAATCCATTGCGAAAGCCACTACAAATAACACCAACACCTATTATTAAAAAAGCAATATCTAAAATAACAGAATAAATAGACATCTCGCTTCCCTTCTAGTCTACCCGGATTTTTTCTACACGATCGGAAGTCAATAAAAAAAGATTATTTCCTATCAAAGTCAAATAGTGAAAACTTCGCTCTAAACTTACTTGATTAAGCAGCAAAAGAGATTTATCATAATGATAAACAGACTTCTTACCTAAAACTGAAATCCGATGCTCGTTTGCCGTTATATCTAAAAATGTATCTTCGATCGAAACACTTTCCTGAACCTTCCCATAAGCGTCAATCACTGTTATGGTAGAGCGGTTTTCGGTTAAGTCCCGCGTAACAAGAATGGTATTCTGATGCAAATCGGCTACTATTCCCTGCAGGCTTCCAACATAAGAATAACGCACCTGCTGCTGGGTCTTATGGTCTAATGATACCAGGGCATCGCTCCCTATGAGCACCAAATTTCCATTTTGCTTCCAGGAAATATCCAAGGGCAACAGATTAGGAATCAAGGTGATAATTGGGGCAGAATCCTGGTTCAAATCCAACTCATAAACCGAAGCTGCCAGCATTCCATCTTTTGTTGTAATTGAACAGGCTGCCAGTTTTGAACCGTCCTTTGAAAAAGCAAGGGAAGAAAAGTCGACAGTAGTCGCACCTTCATTCGCCGGAGAAAATTTATAACGTTCGTTCAGAAGATCGTCATAAACGCGGATTTGATAGGAAGCATATTGATCCTGAATGGTAGCCACTGCTATACTGCCATCGGAAGCAATTGCGGCACAGAGAATACTGTTCTCCAGTGTTAATTCCCCAATAATTGAATTCGAAGCTGCTACCTTTAATTTGTTTCCGGCACGGTCATAGATCAATACTCTCTTCCCATTGGATTTCATGACAGGATTTGTATATCCATGCATACTATTACTCTGACGTTTCCCTTTTACATTATAACATAAAAGGTTTGACTTGCTCAAGAGGGCAAGTCGGCCATTTAGCTCAACAGCGTCAATTAATTGTTCATTTTTTATAGTAAGAGGGAATTTTTCTTCATTTCCCTGCGAATTCCCCGTTATTAATGCGTTTAACTCACTTCCTGGGAACTGTTCGGCTAAATATAAAACCCCAAACAACAATAAGCACAGCATCGCCAAAAAGCTTGCTTTCCGTATCCACTGCCCTCGTTTCTTCTTTTTTATATAATCGCTGACATTATTCGTTTTACTCACTGAAACACCCTCAGTAGATGATTTGATTCAGATACAGTCCCTGTGGAGGCGCTGTTTTTCCAGCAAAATTACGATCCCGCTTTTCCAGAATTTCTCCCAAACCGTCCGGCGGGATTTTTCCATCATTTATATAAAGCAGCGTACCAACAATAATGCGAACCATATGATAAAGAAAGCCATCCGCCTTGACTTTGATGTAAACATATTCACCTTTACGCCAGATTTTGATATAATCTATCGTGCGGATATTCGATTCAACCTTTCCACCCAAGCTGCAAAACGAAGTAAAATCGTGTCTTCCCACTAAAACCTGAGCAATTTTTTCCAATTTTTCAGCGTCAATATAGGTTCCATGCTGAAGGACCAAATCGGCCTGAAAGGGATCCTTTTCTGCTGTGTTGAAGATCTTATAAATATACTCTTTGCCTTTACAGTCATATCGGGAATGAAAGTCAAGTGGAACCTCTTTACAGGATAAAATCGCAATATCTTTCGGCAGTTCCCGATTCATCACCATAATAAACTTCTCTTCCGGGATCCCGCAAGCCGTTTTCATATTGAAAAAGTAACTGTTTGCATGAACTCCTGTATCTGTCCGGGAGCACCCTACAATAGGTTCCCTTCGATGAAGGATTGCTTCAATAGCATCCTGCACCACTTCAGTAATTGTCAAAGCGTTTTTCTGAATCTGATAACCATGATAAGCCGCCCCATTGTAGCACATCTCTACCAGTAGATTACGAAGCATAAGACTTCCCTTTCAGCTAAAATAATGCTGGAATCCATAAATTCATCAGGATTCCTACAATATAAAAGGCCGTAACAAAAACAGCAATTACCCAATCAGAAGCCGTCAGTTTTAATTGTTTCATCCGAGTGCGTCCTTCCCCGCCCCTATAGCAGCGGCATTCCATTGCCAACGCAAGCTCCTCGGCTCTGCGAAACGCCGAAACAAACAAAGGAATTAAGATCGGTACCAATGCCTTAGCCCGCTTCATCAACCCGCCTGTTTCCAAATCAGCTCCCCGTGCTTTTTGGGCAGACATAATTTTGTCTGTTTCTTCAATCAATGTGGGAATAAACCGCAGCGCAATGGTCATCATCATAGCCATTTCATGGACAGGAAAATGAATTTTCTTTAATGGGCTCAGCAGACGTTCAATCGCGTCGGTCAATGCAATCGGCGATGTAGTATAGGTGAGCAATGATGCTCCGGTAATCAGACAAACAATTCGTATTACCATCAGCACTGCCAGACGGATTCCGTCCTCTGTAATGCGTATCCATCCCCAGCGGAATAAAACATGACCGTCAATAAAGAAGATATTCAGGATGGCTGTGAATAAGATCAGAGGTAAAATAGGTTTCAAACTTTTCAAAACGGTTTTCACTGGTATTTTTGCTGTAAAAATAGTGACTGCTAAAAAAAGTATGATTAAGCCAAAGGAAACCAAGTTCCGTACAATAAACAAAGTAATAATAAAGCCAAAAACCAAAAGGATTTTTATACGGGGGTCCAAACGATGTACAATGGACTTCCCAGGAAAAAACTGGCCAATACTGATATCTTTCAGCATTCTTGCTCTCCTTTCTTTTTCAAAAGGCGAAGCAATTGCTCACTTGCTTCTTGGACCCGATACGTATTTGAGTTTACCGGGTAGCCCAATTCGGCCAATTGATGAAACACCTTGGTAATTTGAGGAACGGAAAGCCCGATTTTTTCTATTTCAGCGGCGCGGGTAAAAATACTGTCTACATCTTCATAAGCATAGAGCCGTGAGCGGTTCATCACTAAAACTTTTGTAGCATATTTCGCCACATCCTCCATACTGTGAGAAACCAGCAAAACAGTATTATGTTCTTGCTGATGATATTTTTGTATTAAGGCCAAAATCGTATCCCGACCTTTTGGATCCAAGCCCGCAGTAGGCTCGTCCAAAATCAGTACACGGGGATTCATAGCGATCACTCCGGCAATTGCCACACGGCGTTTTTGCCCGCCTGAAAGCTCAAAAGGGCTTTTCTCCAGCATACTGCTTGGGATTTCAACCGCACTGACAGCCCGTTCCACAGCTTCCCGGATCTGCAAGGGATTCAGACCCATATTGGTGGGGCCAAAGGCAATATCCTTGTAAACTGTTTCTTCGAACAGCTGATATTCCGGATATTGAAACACCAGCCCAACCTGAAAACGTATTTTTTGCAGTGTTTCTTTACTTTCAAAAATATCGGTATTGTTGATATAGACTTTCCCGGAGTCTGACTTCAAAAGCCCATTTAAATGCTGAATCAAAGTAGATTTTCCAGAACCAGTATGGCCGATAACGCCAACCAGCTCACCTTCTTCAATCTCCAGGCTTACATCATCAATGGCCGTTTTCTCAAAAGGGGTTCCAGGACTATAATGATGCGTTAAATGCTCTACTCGAATGATCGCCATACTATCCCCCCAACGCCTTTTGCAGCTCTGCAACACATTCCTCCACCGACAAAATACCGTTTGGGAAATCAATCCCTGCCTTTCTCAATTCATAGGCCAATTCTGTCACCTGTGGTACATCCAGGCCGACTTTTTTTAATTGCTCTACATCAGAAAAAACAGCTTTTGGCGTATCATCTGCAATAATCTGCCCGCCGTCTACAACAACGACCCGGTTCGCTTGAACAGCCTCATCCATAAAATGGGTGATAAAAACAACGGTGGTCCCTTTTTCCCGGTTCAAAGACAGTAAAGTTTTCAGCACCTCCCGGCGGCCTTGGGGATCCAGCATCGCTGTTGGCTCATCCAAAACAATACATTTCGGCTGCATGGCTAAGACTCCTGCAATGGCAACCCGCTGTTTTTGCCCGCCTGAAAGCTGGTGAGGGGAATGCTCCCGGAATTCATACATCCCTACCTGTTGAAGGGAGGCGTCTACCCGTTCCCGTATCTCTGTTGATTCAACTCCCAAGTTTTCCAAAGCAAACGCAACATCCTCTTCGACCACAGTAGCAACCAGCTGATTGTCTGGATTTTGGAACACCATCCCTACCTGCTGGCGGATTTCAAAGATCAATTCTTCCTTGGAGGTATCAATTCCATCTACCCAAACAACGCCCTCTGTAGGCTGTAAAATCGCATTGATATGCTTCGCAAGGGTTGATTTCCCTGAACCGTTGTGGCCCAGTACCGCAACAAAATCTCCCTCTTCAATCGAAAGAGTAATATCGTGCAGCACAGCAACCGGTTCTTCTTCCTCGCTCTCGTGATTGTATTCAAATGAAACCTGCTTAAATTGAATCAACTTGTTCATAGGTCTTTCCTTTTATTTTCTAGTTTAGCAATGCAGGACTGCTTGACCAAATAGCTGTAGAGCCGCAAGGCAAAACAAACCCGCTTTCCGTAACAGGCAGACCGATTTCATCACTAAAAACCGCTCCCCCAAAACGTTTTTGCACCGTCATCCCAAGCAAATACTGCATGACAGAGGGTGAAAGCCCAGTCGTATAGGAATTCAGTACAAACAGAAGCGGCTGGTCTGATAAGACACGGGAGCAAAGCTCAACTAAACGGAAAATCTGATCCTCCAGCTTCCAGACCTCACCGTTTGGACCTCGCCCATAAGAAGGCGGATCCATAATCAGGATGTCATAGAACCGCCCTCTTTTGATTTCACGGGAAACAAATTTTTCACAATCATCTACAATCCAACGGATCGGTTTTTCCTGCAAACCGGATAACGCTGCATTCTCTCTGGCCCAAGCGACCATCCCTTTGGAGGCATCCACATGGCAGACCTCAGCCCCTGCAGCTGCGCAGGCCAATGTGGCCCCTCCGGTATAAGCAAAAAGGTTCAATACCCGGATTGGACGGTTCTGAAGCGGGATAACCCGGCGGAAAAGCGCCCAGTTAATGGCCTGCTCCGGGAACAGCCCTGTATGCTTAAATCCTGTAGGCCGAACACGGAATACTAAATCCTGGTATGAAACTGTCCAGCTTTCCGGAATGGAGTGAAAATATTCCCACTCCCCTCCTCCTTTGCTGGAACGAATATAACGGGCATCTGCTTTCTTCCAGGCTGGATGGCTTCGTTCGGTTTCCCAAATAATCTGCGGATCCGGCCGGATCAGTAAGGTATTCCCCCACCGTTCCAGCTTTTCCCCCGCGCTGGTATCCAGAATTTCATAATCTTTAAAGCCCGAAACTGCTCTCATTTAGGACGTTCTCTCCTTGATTACTTCACAAATCTGATTGCAGAATGCTGTAATTTCCTCCAAGTCGTTTCCTTCAATCATTACCCGAATCAAAGGCTCTGTCCCCGAAGCACGAACCAATACCCGGCCGGTATCCCCCAATGACTCCTCCACGCGACGGATTACAGCAATAATTTCAGGATCCTGCTGATAGGAAGATTTTGCCTCTGCACCTGCAGAAACGGACTGAAGCACTTGAGGAGCTTTTTTCATCGTGCAGGACAGCTCTGACATGGGCAATCTGCGTTTCTTATAAATTTGCAGCAGCTGCACAGCCGAAAGTTGCCCATCCCCTGTATTGGCAAAATCTTTGAGAATAATGTGGCCAGAATCCTCCCCGCCCAAATTATAATGGTTTTTCACCATCTCTTCCAGGATATAACGATCCCCAACCGAGGTGGTCACTAAATTCAGGCCATTTTCCTTCGCAAAACGCCGCATCCCAATATTTGACATGACAGTAAGAACAATTGTATCTTCAGCGAGCTTTCCCTGTTCTTTTAAGTCAGCCGCAAAAATAGCAATCAACTGATCCCCATCAATCGGGGTTCCGTTTTCATCTACGGCCAGACAGCGGTCTGCATCGCCGTCAAAAGCAACTCCGAATTCACAATGATGAGTTTTCATGTAATCGACCAACTGCTCCAGGTGAGTCGAGCCGCAGTGCTCGTTGATATTCAGCCCGTCCGGGGCCGCATTCAGGATATGTGCATCGACCCCCAGCTCTGCAAACAACCGCGCCGCAGTAGCGCTCGCACTTCCATTTGCGCAGTCAACAGCGATTCGGATGCCGCTTAAATCTTCATCTACACTTAGTGCAATGTGAGAAATATAATCCTGAACTGCACTTCGGCGTTCGTAAACCCGTCCAAGGTCCTTACCAGACTTTAACATCATTTGTTCCGGATGATCCAAAATCAGCGCTTCGATCTCTTCCTCTATTTCATCACTTAATTTATAACCGGTTTGGCTGAACAGTTTAATCCCGTTAAATTCCACTGGGTTATGCGAAGCCGAGATCATAACCCCTGCATCGGCTTCATATTTTGGGATTAAAAACGCAACTGCCGGCGTTGGAACAACCCCGATCAATTCTGCATCTGCACCAACAGAACAAATCCCTGCTACCATGGCGGCTTCCAGCATTTCCGAGGAAATCCGGGTATCACGGCCAATTAAAATTTTAGGCTTCCGATGGCTGTGCCGCGTTAAGACAATAGCCGCAGCACGGCCGATCTGCATCGCCAGTTCACAAGTTAATTCTGTGTTTGCAACGCCGCGCGCTCCATCTGTTCCAAATAATCTTCCCATATCCAACAGCTCCATTTTCTCATATTAAAGTCTCATTTGGTCTTCCTGTTCGATGCCGAGATGCTTATAAGCCAGGGGGGTCACGCAACGCCCTCGAGGCGTCCGCGCCAAAAAGCCAAGCTGCATCAAGTAAGGCTCATAGACATCTTCCAACGTTATGGCTTCTTCTCCTAATGCAGCGGCCAGCGTTTCCAAACCAACTGGCCCTCCATGATAGTGGCTGATGATCATTCTCAGCATCCGCCGGTCCACCAGATCCAATCCCAGTTCATCAATTTCTAATTTATCCAGCGCAATATCCACAATAGCCTTGGTAATCTTACCATCACCTAAAATTTGTGCAAAGTCGCGCACCCGTTTTAACAGCCTGTTCGCAATCCGCGGTGTCCCTCTGGAACGGCTCGCCAAGGCAAAAGCGCCCATTGCGTCGCATTCAATGTTGAGGATTCCCGCACTCCGGACAATGATTTCAGCAAGCTGCTGAGGCGTATACAGCTCCAACCGAAACAACACACCAAAACGATCCCGCAAAGGAGCAGTCAGCTGCCCTGCACGTGTAGTTGCACCAATCAATGTGAACTTTGGCAGATCAATACGGATCGAACGTGCTGAAGGGCCTTTCCCTATAATGATATCCAGGGAATAGTCCTCCATGGCAGGATAGAGCACCTCCTCGACCGAGCGGGATAAACGATGGATTTCATCGATAAACAGTACATCCCCCACATCAAGGTTGGTCAGCAATGCCGCTAAATCCCCCGGCTTTTCAATGGCAGGCCCTGAGGTAATTCTCAGGTTCACGTTCATCTCATTGGCAATAATCCCAGACAAAGTAGTTTTTCCCAGCCCTGGAGGACCATACAGCAACACATGATCCAAGGACTCATCCCGAGCCTTTGCCGCCTCAATGTAAATAGAAAGGTTTTCTTTAATCTTATCCTGACCGATATACTCCGCCAGTGTTTTGGGACGAAGCGAATATTCTACATCAATATCAGCAGAAGAAAATTCTGGCGCAGAAAGCCTCTGATCAAAGTTAAATTCTTCATTTTCGTCGAACATCCTTTACACCTTTCCAGCCAATGCTTTTAAACCGCCTTTGATCATCTCTTCTACCGAAAGTGCGCTGTCCAAAGACATCACGGCCCGTGTCGCCTCCGCTCTGGAATATCCCAATACTTCCAAGGCGGAAATCGCTTCTGAAGCATTTCCAACGGTTACGGAAGAACTTGCGGCTGGCAGTGTGCTTCCTACAGCTCCCTGAGTAATCTGTTCCTTGGCAATTCGGTCTTTCAGCTCCAATATAATCCGCTGGGCCGTTTTCAGCCCAATTCCCGGCGCCTTGGTCAAGGCTTTTGCATCATTGCTGGCTACACACAGGGCAAAGCGCTCCGGAGTAAGATCGGATAAGATGGACAAAGCCGCCTTCGGACCAACTCCGTTGATGGAAATCAACATTTTAAATGTATTCAACTCGTTTTTATCACAAAACCCAAATAATTCCAGTGCATCCTCGCGTACATGAAGGAACGTATATACCTGGATTTCTTCCCCGGCTTCCGGAAGCTTAGAGAGGGTGGTCAGCGATGTTTTTACTGAATAACCGATTCCGTTGCACTCCACAACTATATGATACGGCTCTGCTTCAACAAGTATACCATGTATGCTGTAAATCATTGAAGCATTCCTTTCTTCCGATATCGTGTTTGATTCATGATCAACTGGGCAGAGCGAGAAGGTGCGGTGTGTGCATGGCAGATCGCCAGAGCCAGTGCGTCCGCAGTATCATCCGGTTTCGGCAATCGTTCCAGCTTCAACAGCCGCCGGGTCATATCCATCACCTGTGCCTTGGTCGCATTGCCATAGCCAACCACAGACTGCTTGACCTGGGGCGGCGTATATTCAAAATAAGGGACATTTTGCTGTTCAGAGGCCAGCAGGATCAGCCCTCTTGCCTGAGCCACATCAATCCCAGTCGTCTTATTATTCGTAAAAAACAGTTTTTCAATAGAAAGCGCGTCGGGCTTGTGCCTTTCCAGCAGGAGGGAATATTCCTCATAAATCTGTAGAAGGCGTTTGCCAAATGGTGTTCCTGCCTCTGTAATAATCGCTCCATAATCCAAGGTAACAAATCTCATATTTCGATATTCCAGCACACCATATCCTACAATGGCATAGCCGGGATCGATTCCGATTATTTTCATTTTGAAACAAGATCCTTTTTGCAAAATTACCCAGTAATCCAGATCAAAATAATCTCCGGCTGGATATCTTTGTAATTATAGCACACATCTTTTTATTACGCAAGAAAAGCCGTGTTTTTCCTTGCTTTCTCAGAATAATTTACGGAAGATTTGATTTATGATCGGACGTTTTTATTAAAAATTCTATTAAGCTCCTGGTTTTGCCGTGTAAAGTGCAGAATATAGACAGTAATTCTTACAGAACATAAACGTTAGGATTCCCAAAGGCTTTTCAAAAGCGCAGCATTCCGGGAACGCGCCTCTTCTGTTTCTTCAGGCAGGAAATAATAGTTCCCCTCATTTTCTGCAAAGTGATCCCCTTCTTTTGCCCCTGGATAAAGTTCGGACAAAAGAATCTGAATTTGTTTTTGATCGGATGTTTCACAAATGGCCCAACCCGATTCAATGCGATCCAAGACATACCTATTTTTCATGAAAAACCTTCTTTTTACCCCTTAAATTTTTATTTTTCAGAAAGAAACCACGCTTAGTTCCATTTGATCTCTCAAACAGAGTCGAAGCAGCAGCCTCCTGCTCTGCTATCGCTCCACCCGAATCTCAAACTGATTCTGCTGAGTAATACTGAATACAATAGATCCTTGGTAATCGGTTCTGTAAACGGAAGCCTCATTTGACTCTACCGTCTGCAATACTTTTTGATGGGGATGCCCGTAATCATTTCCATCCCCAACCAGGATCACAGCATAATCCGGATCAACCGCCTGATAAAACCCCTTTGAGGTAGAAGTCTTGCTTCCATGATGTCCCAGTTTAAGCACATCGCTTTTTAGGATCTTCCCGGATTGAACCAACTCCTTTTCCACTGGAGACTCCATATCCCCGGTAAAGAGAAAGCTCCGCGATTGATCGTATACAAACCGGCACACCAACGAAGTATCGTTCAAGTCCTCATACTGTCCCATAGGGCCTAAAATGGTAAACACTCCTTTTCCGAAAGTATAAGTATCATCCACTTTTGCCGGGGTCATTTTCAGCCCTTTCTCAGCAATGGCTGTCAGCACTTCCGTATAGGTTTTCGTTGTCGGAACCTGGGAATCCGGCAGCCGGGGCGCGACGATTTTCCCGATATCAAAAGCACGGATCACATCATCCATCCCGCCGATATGGTCAGAATGAGGATGAGTCATAAAAATCAGATCCAGCTTTTTAATCCCTAATTTTTCCAAATAATCGACCACTACCTTGCCCTGATCGTTTTCTCCGGCATCAATCAGGATGGCCTGCCCATCTGATAGAATCAGGGTGCTGTCTCCCTGGCCAACGTCAATAAAGTGGACTTCACAGTCATTTTCGACCTCTCCAGTTAAGGTATTCGGGCCGAAGACCATATCCTTTACACTGGACATAGTTGGAACATTCTCCCATTCCAATAGGTCGCCTAAAGTTAAAAAACAGGCGCCGCAAAAAAGAAGAACCCCCAGAAATACAGACCAACCGTTTACTTTCTTTTTGTATTTTTGCCGCTTTTTCCATTTTTGTGCCATGATCGTTTTCCTCCTTGCGCTTGTTTGGTCATTTCTTCTTTTCTGGACGGAGCGATCAGGCAATTTTTTCCTGTTCCGATCAGATCTTTTCGCCCAGCCATCATCAACGCTTTCATCACCAAGTTTCGGTTTTCCGGCTTAAAATATTGCAGAAGCGCGCGCTGCATAGCTTTTTCTTCTTTTGTCTTGGGAACAAAAATTTTCTTCCCAGTAAATGGATCCAACCCGGTGTAATACATACAGGTCGAAACAGTTCCTGGAGTCGGATAAAAATCCTGAACCTGATCCGGATGCAAATGGTTCGTTTTCAGAAACAGCGCCAATTCAATCGCATCATTTAGGGTGCTTCCGGGATGGGAGGACATCAGATACGGAACCAGATACTGTTCTTTTCCTAATTCGCGCGTTTTTTTCTGATACATCTCCGCAAATTTCCGATATACCTCGATCTTCGGCTTTCCCATAGCGTCCAGAACAGCATTGCTGCAATGCTCAGGAGCCACGCGGAGCTGCCCGCTGATATGATGCTCCACCAGCTCATGGAAGAATTCCAGATTGGAGTCCTCCAGAAGATAGTCGTAGCGGAGCCCGGATCGGATAAACACCTTTTTGATGCCCGGAATTTCCCGAACTTTCCGCAAGAGCTGCAAATATTCTGTGTGATCTGCAACCAACGCTTTACAGGGAGTTGGCGCCAGGCATTTGCGGTCTTTGCAGAGACCATGCTCCGCCTGCTGCTTACAGGACGGCTGCCGGAAGTTTGCGGTAGGACCTCCAATATCGCTGATATATCCCTTAAAATGAGGATTTTTTAAAAACGACTGAGCCTCTTTCAATATCGAGGCCTCACTTCGGCAGGTGATTTTACGTCCCTGGTGAAATGCAATGGAGCAGAAATTGCAGGCCCCGAAACAGCCGCGATTATGGGTAATCGAAAATTCTACTTCCCGAATCGCCGGCACTCCTCCTTCCTGTTCATAAACCGGATGGTAGGTACGCATATAGGGAAGTTCCGCGACCCGATCTAAATCTTCAGTTTTCAACGCATACATCGGGGGATTTTGGATCAGCATCCGGCTACCATGGCGTTGAACTAATGTTTTTCCCCGTACCTCGTCCTGCTCCTTCATTTGCTGCCGTGTAGCTTTAGCATAGCTTGCTTTATCCCGTGCTACGATTTCAAAGTCAGGGCATTGTACTGCTCCCCATGGTGTTTGGGAAGGATCAGCTAAATAACAGGTTCCACGAATATCCGTAATAGAGGAAACAAGCTCCCCTTTTGCCAGACGATGAACCAGTTCAATGGTTTGATACTCCCCCATCCCATAAACCAGTAAATCTGCCCCGCTATCTACTAAAATAGAGGGCCGCACCGCATTATCCCAATAATCATAATGGGCAAACCTTCGAAGAGAAGCTTCCAGACCTCCAATAATCAACGGTTTGTCCGGAAATGCCTGCCGGATCATTTTCGCGTAAACAATCACCGCACGATCCGGCCTTCGTCCCGCTTTGTTGCCTGCCGTATAATAATCATCCGAACGTTTCCGTTTAGCTACCGTGTAATGGGCAACCATGGAATCAATATTCCCAGAATTCATAAAGAAGGCATACCGGGGCTCTCCCAACTTTCGGATATCCTCTAAATTTTTAAAATTAGGCTGCGAAATAACCCCCACTGTATATCCTTCGGCCTCAATGACCCGTGTGATAATCGCCGTCCCAAAGGTCGGATGATCCACATAGGCGTCCCCGGTTACACAGATAAAATCCAACTGTTCGATTCCTCTCTTCCTCATATCGGATTTAGAAATCGGTAAAAAATCCATCCTTTCACTTCCCTTACCCCTAAAATAGGAAATCAGCCGGATTTATTCCGGCTGATTCAGACTCATCTCAATCCATTGCTGCCGCGTAATCAGCACCTGTCGAGGTTTACTGCCCTCATAACCGCTAATAATCCCTTTTGCTTCCATTTCGTCAACCAAACGGGCTGCCCGTGCATAACCCACTTTAAGCTTGCGCTGAAGGTAGGAGGTGGAAGCCTGCCCAGCTTCTAAAACACATTCAATTGCGTCGGACAACAGCTCGTCCGAGTCGTCAAAACCTCCGCCATCATTAGAAGCGCCTTTTTCCTGAACGGCCTGTTTTTCGATTTCTTCCAGTACCTTATCATCGTAAACTGCCGTTTCTTTATTTTTAATGAAGCTTACAACCTTTTCTACTTCTTTGTCACTCACAAAACAGCCCTGGACCCGAAGCGGTTTCGGCATCCCAACCGGATAAAACAACATATCCCCTCTTCCCAACAGCTTTTCCGCACCACCGGAATCCAAAATCGTGCGGGAATCCACCTGAGAAGAAACCGCAAAGGCAATACGGGAAGGAATATTTGCCTTGATAATGCCAGTAATGACATCAACGGATGGCCTTTGTGTCGCAATGATTAAATGCATCCCGGCGGCACGAGCCATCTGAGCCAAACGGCAGATAGAATCTTCCACTTCGTTGGGAGCCGCCATCATCAGGTCAGCCAACTCGTCGATGATAATGACAATCTGCGGCATCGGATCCAGCTCTTCTGATTCTTTTGCTAATTCATTGTATCCTTTCAGATCACGGACGTTATTATCTGCAAACAGCTTATAACGGTTCAGCATTTCCGTTACGGCCCAACCCAACGCGCCAGCTGCTTTCCTTGGGTCAGTCACAACCGGTACCAGCAAGTGCGGGATTCCGTTATAAATCCCCAGCTCTACGACTTTAGGGTCCACCATCAACAAACGAACCTCGCTGGGAGAAGACTTATAAAGCAGGCTGACAATAATTGAATTGATACAAACCGATTTGCCGGAGCCCGTCGAACCGGCGATCAGCATATGCGGCATCTTGGCAATGTCTGCTACAACGCAGTTTCCGGCGATATCCCGTCCCAAAGCCATGGAAAGCTTGCTTGAAGCCTCGGAAAATTCCGGGGAATCGATAATCTCCCGCATGGTGACAATATCCGTTGTTTTGTTTGGAACCTCGATCCCAACTGCAGGCTTTCCCGGGATCGGCGCTTCAATCCGGACACCGGTTGCCGCTAAATTCAGTGCAATATCATCAGCAAGCCCGGTAATTTTACTAATCTTAACCCCTACGGACGGCTGAAGCTCATACCGTGTTACGGTAGGCCCTCTGCTGATATCAATTACTTTTGTCTGCACACCAAAGCTTTTTAAAGTATTGACCAGCAAATCCGCATTTGCATGCAGCTCCCCGCTGACATCCTGCGCATTGTTCTGGACAGACGCTTTCAGCAGGCTGACAGGAGGATGAATGTATTCCATCATTTGATTATTTTGGTCCGTATACAAACGGGATTGATCCGTCAAATCAAAAACCGATTCAACTGGTTCTGCCGGAAGAGCTTCCCCGGCAGATTCCTGCGGCTCTGCCGAAGGGGTTCCCTTCTCTTTGTCAGTTTTTTCATAATTCAGCGCACGATCAACCAATTCCTGAATCGGATCCGATACCATCTCATCCCGTACTTCAATCACCTTTTGCTCCGCCAAAGTTTTTTGAATGGGCGGAAGATTTTCCGGAACCGAGAAATCAGATGAAAGAATTTCTTCATCTAATTCTTCTACGGCAATCCGAGGGACTGATGTATCCGAATCCGATAAATGGTTCTCAATATCCTTGCCGAAGGTGGAGGTTTTTTCTTTTAAAATCCGGAGCTGGGCTTTCGCGTCATCCTTCGACTGCTGCTTCTCCCATTCCAACAAATCTTTCAGGCTGGGCTTAGGAGAGGAAACCGGATGCTGCGGCATGGGTTCCGGTATTTCTTCGGCGCTGTCCGGCCCCAAGTCAACGTCAATAGCAAACTTATTGGCCTGTTTTTGCTCATATTCCGCCCGGCGCGCCGTATACGTTTCCTCAATTTTTTTTACAGGTTTAGCTACACCGCGAAAGAAGCCAAGCAAAGTGGCTCCTGTCAGCAGCATAATAAACGCGAAAAGGAACAGGGAAATAATGATGATCGCACCTGTTTTTCCGCAGGCCGCCATCAGGGGCCATCCGATTACAGAACTGAAAAATCCACCGCCCTGCAGCTTGGAGCCTTTGCTAAACAACGTTCCCAGTACGGAAAAAAAGCCGCTGCCCTCAAAGGCTGTTTTCGAACAGATTTCCATCAGCGCACAGATCAGCAGCACCAGAATCCCCGCCTGCCAAATCTTATGATGAATCTCACCAATCGGCTTATCCAGCGCCGCCATTATGGCCAAATAAATCAATACAGCCGGAATAACCAGCGCCGTAATCCCGAATAAACCATAAAAAGCATTATGCAGCCAGGTCCAAAGGTTGGTTCCTGGGATAATCGCGATAGCCAAAAGAAGCACCCCGATTGTAAACATCAAGATCGCGGCCATCTGCCGGCGGCTTTTTTGATAATGCTCATATTCTGATTTGTAATTTCTTTTTCCCGGTGCAGCGGATTTGGAAGCTGCTTTCTTTTTTGGGGCCTTCTTTGCTGTTGCCATGTTTTTTTCCATCCTCTTATTTTGTCTTAACCTGTAATTAAAGTATAAATCCCCAGGCCAATCACAACCACGCCTAAAATCATCGTATAATAAGCAAAAATACGGAATTTTTCCGACTTAATCAGCCAGTTGACCATTTTAATCGCAAACAAGCCGGTAATAGCGGAAACAATAAAGCCAATCAGCACAGGAAGCCACTCGATCGAAGCCTGCATCTCAATGGCGTCCTTAATCTCGACCAGGCCGGCGCCCAAAATCGCAGGGATACCAAGGATAAACGAAAACTGTACCGCAAATTTCTTTGATAGACCACAAATCAAGCTGGCCGCAACGGTAGAACCGGAACGGGATACTCCAGGCAGCACAGCAATCCCCTGTGCTGTACCGATAATCAGTGCATCCCGGGCCTTCATGCTCTTTTCGTCTTTTTTCCCCTTCACACATCGGTCAGAAATATAAAGAAGGATACTTGTCAGTAAAAAGCAGCCGCCTAAAAAGATCAGATTGCTTTGGGCAACCAGCTCATCATAATAGCCTTTAAAAGGAAGAATAATAAACAAGGGAACCAGTGACAAAATCAGCATTAAAATCATCCGGCGATACCCGTTCATCCCTTTAATCCGGAACTTCCCGGTAAACAGATCCCGAAGCATCGTGAAAAATTCTATGATCAGCTTCAGGATTGTTTTCCTGAAAGCGATAAAGACAGCAACCAGAGTACCTAAGTGCATAATAGCTGACAAAAACGTGGCATCCTCTGGCTGTACATTCGTAAAATGCTGTACTAAAGTCAAATGCCCTGAACTGGAAACAGGTAAAAACTCAGTTAGCCCCTGTACTACCGCCTGCAAAATTGCGCTCAATATAGACATGATGTTCCTCCTATGTAATGCCCGTTAAACGGGCCATTTTGCAGCAGAATCTCCACCGAAGTTCGTATTTGGCTGGTAAACGCCGCCTGGTGACCAAGCCTTATTTAAATAATCTGCTGGATTCGTCGAAATAATGCGCTGGATCTGAAAACCCTTTTCGGATCGGATTCCTTCAAGAATCAGCCTCCCATAGCAGCGGTAGCTGCGCGGATGCGGCTCCTCATGAAAAATATCCGCTTCATTGATTATCGTGTACAGCATCTGCTGTTTCCTCCCCATCAATTAAACGATATAAGCATTCCACTGCTTCAGAAAGTCCGCCCAGATGATCGATCAGGCCTTCTTTTACAGCATCTTCCCCATTCAGGACTGTACCCACATCCATTACCAGTTCTCCAGTTGTCATCATCAGTTCCCGAAAACGGTCCTCGGTAATTTTTGAATTGCTGGTTACAAAACCAACGATCCGATCCTGCATTTTTTCAAAATAAGATAAGGTTTGTGGAACACCTAAAACCAACCCATTCATCCGTACCGGGTGAATGGTCATGGTCGCTGAAGGAACAATAAACGATTCCTTCGCACTGACTGCTAACGGGACACCGATCGAATGCCCTCCCCCCAACACAATCGAAACCGTCGGCTTTGACATTCCTGCAATCAATTCCGAAATAGCCAAACCTGCTTCCACATCCCCGCCAACCGTATTGATCAGGATAATCAGCCCTTTAATCTCAGGATCCTGCTCAATGGCTACGAGCTGCGGCATTACGTGTTCGTATTTGGTTGTTTTATTTTGAGAAGGCAGGATATAATGTCCTTCTACCTGGCCGATAATGGTCAAACAATGGATGGTATATCGCCCGTGTGTCGTAATAGAACCTGTTTGTATAATCGAATCTTCTGGCCGCTCATTCAGTACGTCCCCCTCTTCGGATTCTTCCGGCTCGGAGGGAGAAGTTTGATTCATCCATTTTTTTTCATGCTTCATAGTGTTCCTCCTTAAAATAAAAACTTTTGTTTATTTTAAGCAGGCACAGCAGATATTATACTTTACCTTATAAACCTATTCTATTATACCAGTTTCTAGAATTATGTCAAACAGGAAAATGGAAATTACCTCAAATCCAGCGGATTGATCCCATTATACGACAAATCCCCATTTTCTCCGGAAATCTGGGTATAATATTCCGGTACCTCTCCCACTATAACCGTTTCGGAAATGATAAAATGGCTTTGAACATTAGCCGCAGTATGAAAAAACGGAATAGCTGCTTCGACCTCCACTTCAAGCACCAGATCAATTTGGTGCTTGGTTTGGTTAATCCCAACGGATTCAAAGGTTGAAACAAAATCACTGCTTAATGTGCCAACTGGGACAACATGAAATGGGACAGCAGGCCCTTGCCCAGCCAGAAATTCGTTACCCAGAAGTGTGCCCAGCGGCAAATAGAACGGTACAGATTCCAAATTTTTCAACCGATTCGAAAGCCGATGATTCAATTGGCTTTTCAGCCGGTTTGCCGCCTGAGTATTGGTTTCCACCGCAATGATCCGCCCTTCCTGATCCCGGATGAAAGATACCAATTCTATCGGCTGGTTTTGCTGCTGAGCCAGAACTTCCAGTACAGCCTCCGCAAGCTGCTCTTGTATAGTCAGGTTGCATTGCTGGCGCATAATACGTAAAAGATTTGGGCGGAAAAGTAAAATACCAATACAAATGAAAAAAATGAGTAAGCTGAAAAAAATAGAAACCCGAAAACGTGTCCGGCGCTTGGAAGGGGTAAGGACAGCAGAAGGAAGCTGTTTCAAATTGCGGGCAAAGTTTCGGTTCATCATCAGGCAATACCCCTTCCAAAAAGATATGTGGTCTTTTTATTCTATGCGAAATTTGGAATATTTGTGAATTTTCTAATCTTTTTCTTTTGAAAACTTGACTTATTTAAAAATATTGGTAAAATCAGATTAATACCAAAATATCACCAAATAGGTATAAATCCGCCGCATAGGAAAGGACGTTCATTTATGCGAAAAAATCATCTGATCGATCTCTGTGATTTGACTCGGGAACAATGGGAAGAAATTGTTGACCTCGCCGTTCAGATCAGCCAAAACCCTTCCGCTTATGCCGAAGCCGGAAAAGGAAAAATCCTGGCTACTCTCTTCTATGAACCGTCTACCCGCACCAAAATGTCCTTTCAAACCGCAATGTTCCGCCTTGGCGGAAATGTAATCGGGTTTGACAACCCTCAAACCAGCTCGGTTTCCAAGGGGGAATCGCTTGCAGATACCCTGAAAATTGTCAGCGGTTATGTAGACGTCATCGCTATGCGCCACTCGATCGAAGGCGCGGTCCTGGCAGCTGCGCAGGCAGCAGACTGTCCGGTGATCAACGCTGGCGACGGCGGGCATCTTCACCCCACCCAGACCCTGACCGACCTGGTTACACTCCGGATTGAATTGGGTGATCTGAACCATCGCGTCATCGGCATCTGCGGCGACTTGAAAAATGGACGCACCGTACATTCTTTAATCAATACGCTCTGTCATTATCAGGATATTGAGTTCGTCCTGATCTCTACCCCCGAGCTTCTCCTCCCCGCACGCTTTAAGGAGGTTATCCATCGAAGTGGATGCCGCTACCGGGAGGTTTTATCCATCGAAGAAGCCATTGCAGAATTGGATGTCTTATATATGACGCGTATCCAAAAAGAACGCTTCACCAGCCTAGAGCTTTACAATCAGCAGAAAAATGTCTATGTACTGGATTCTGCAAAGCTGTGCCTGGCCAAACCGGAGCTGAAAATCCTGCATCCTCTGCCCCGCGTAGACGAAATTGAACCTTCCGTTGACACTGATCCGCGGGCGCTCTATTTCAAGCAGGCACGTTATGGGGTCTTCGCGCGGATGGCGCTCATTTTAACCCTTCTTTCCAGTCAAAATAAAGAGGCTGTCCTGCATGGAAATACTGCCGGGGATACTCGCTGCCCGAACCCGAATTGCATTACCAATCTGGAGGAAGGGACACCTCTTTCCGTGATTCGGGAAGGAGATCAATCCTATTGTGAATACTGCGATTCTCCTCTGAAAGATTGAGAAGCGTCGTCAGATAGAGGCAGAGCCAAGCATTCTCAATTCTGCCGTATAAAAATAAATGGAGGTATGAACAAATGTCTGCACTGCACATCAAAGGCAATGAATTTAAAAATGAGGTCCTTTCCTGCACAGACCCGGTTTTAGTGGATTTCTTTGCAGAATGGTGCGGCCCATGTAAACGTCTTGCTCCCACTATTGAAGAAATTGCTCAGGAGTACGAAGGCAAGATCAAAGTAGTAAAAGTGGATGTAGATGAAGCCAACGCCGTTGCGGCACAATATGGTATCATGAGCATCCCAACCCTGATCCTTTTCAAAGACGGAAACGTATCTGGGAAAATTGTCGGGCTGCAAAGTAAAGAAGGGATTATCAAAGAATTCGGATTGTAATCCCCTGACAGATTACCCATTTCGTACAAAGAAATAGGCTGCTGCATCCGTATGGAGTGCAGCAGCCTATTTAAATCTGTTCTTTAATTTTGCTGAGTGCGCCTTTTTCCAATCGGGAAACCTGCGCTTGACTGATTCCAATCTCCTCTGCTACCTCTACCTGAGTTTTTCCCTGGAAAAAGCGAAGCTGTAAAATAGATTTTTCCCGGTCGTTTAAGTTCTTGATTGCTTCTTTTAAGACAATTTCTCCCAGCCAGCTTTCATCCGTATTATGGTCCCCAATCTGATCCATCACATAAATGGTATCTCCCCCATCCGAATAAACCGGCTCATAAAGGGAAACCGGATCAACAATAGCCTCCAATGCCATCACAATTTTACTTTTCGGCATTTCCATCTTTTGGGCAATCTCATCAATCGTAGGTTCTTTCAACTGCTTGTTCATCAGCTCCTCTTTGACTTGCATGGCTTTATACGCAATATCTTTCAGTGATCTGCTGACACGAACAGAATTAAAATCCCGGAGATACCGTCGAATTTCACCTTGAATCATCGGGACTGCATAGGTCGAAAAGCGAACCGGCTGGGTGATGTCAAAATTATCAATGGCTTTTATCAAACCAATGCACCCAATCTGAAACAAATCATCCAAATTTTCTCCGCGATTTACAAACCGCTGAATAACACTTAAAACCAAACGAAGATTCCCATTTACCAGACGATCCCGTGCCGACTGATTTCCCTTTTTTACCTCTTTGAGAAGTTCCATTTTTTCTTTTTCGCGTAATGTCTTTAGCTTTGATGTATTTACTCCGCATATCTCAACTTTGCAATACGCCATTTTTTACCGCCTCATCCTTTTTTAAGCCTATAATCGCTTAAAAAAAGTATGAACGGTTCACTCGTATTTTATGCCAAAAATCCGCCTATTCGTCCGTTTCGTAGCGAATTCCATCAATGTGAATATATCGGAACCGTGCTACTGAGCGATAGGTGGAAAGAGGACGGCAATTAACATCATTGCTATGCGCCGCAACTAAAATGTGTTCCGGATCTGGAGGTCCCGTCAGCTCTGTGATGATTGGCGTATGAGAAAAGTCCGGATTCCCGGCGAATTGAATCTGAACAAAGTCGCCAGGCTCCACCGCTTCAATTGAAACATCCCTCCCAAAAGGGCCAACTCCTTGGTTCGTGGTAATAAAACGATGAAAATACACCACAGAGGTCCAAGCCGGGGCCCGATTATTCAAATTGATATAATACCATCCATACACGGGGGTATAATTCATGACCTGTCCGCCTGCATACAGGCATTGGGAAGCAAAGTTGGTGCAGTCCCCTCCGATTGAGCTAAAGTCATAAAAGCGCGGATTGCGTCGATATGCCCATTGATTAGCATATTGGACGGCTTTTTCTCGATCATAGGAAGCCAGCTGTAAGGCCATTGTAGTAGCTCCTCCTTTTGCGTTAGAATAAAAATCCTTCTGCCCGGATTTGTTGTTTAATCTGCATTCATATCACTAGGCTATTTTATGCACTTTGATTTCCTTTTGCTCCCATTCTCCCGACAGATATAGTCGGCACACCCTCAAATCGATACCCGATTTGAGGGTCAGGCTTTGCCTGT
>CANAQK010000027.1 GCA_947363605.1 uncultured Clostridia bacterium
ATGCCGCAGTGGTGAAAAGAAGCCAATGCTTCTTTTCAAGTGCGTTGACTATAAGCCGAAATCCGGGAACAACCGGTTCAATAGTAAAGTTTTCTTTCTTTATAGGGCAATTTCCGTAAATTTGAAATAATTACCAATTTATTCTTTGAAAACAAGTTATTTCTAAATATTCCTTAAAAACTTTCCTGAATATACTGCTTTTTTCAAGAAAGCCCTTTCTTTTTCGATAAAATATAACTATACTAATATCAATCAAATGGAATTTTCAGGATTTAAAAGCCGATCGAGAAGTGCAGATTTCCCTTCCTTTTCCAGCTCGTTCTGTAAGGCCAGCCGCAGATGGCGGGGCCGGACTTCCCTTCCCTCCGAAAGCGCCAGAACCACCGCAGTCTGTGCGGCCGCCCGAATGGCGGCCGGTGACAGCTCCAGATCTGCCGCCAGCCGTTCCAGGGAAATCTCCTCCGATACCGCCGGATGTCCGGGAAATGACCGCTTCCAAAGCGCTAAACGGAGTGCTGGATCCGGCATCGAAAAGCGGACAAGGATCTGAATACGGCGCAGAAAAGCCTCATCAAAATTTTTAAATAAATTAGCCGCCAGCAGAATCACCCCGTCATGCTCCTCCATGCTTTGAAGCAGGAAGGAGGTTTCCAGGTTGGCATAGCGTTCGTGCGCCGTTTCGATCCCTGTCCGTTTGGAAAACAGCGCGTCCGCTTCGTCAAAAAAAAGCACGCATCCCCGTTCACCGGCAGAAGCGAAGAGATCAGCCAGATGTTTTTCCGTTTCGCCAATGTACTTATCCAATACGCGGGAAAGATCCACCCTCCACAGCTCCCGGCCCAATTCCCGCGCTATTGCGGAAGCGGCCAGGGTTTTCCCGGTACCGGACGGGCCGTAAAACAGGGCGCTGACCCCTTTCCCATAAGGCTCCCGGCCGGAATGGCGATATAGGCGGTCAATTTCCTCCCGATTTTGGACAAAGCGGCAAACCAATTCCAACCGGGCACGGGTATCCGCTGAAAGGACCAGATCCTGCATCCGCACCTCCTGCTCCAGCACCTGAGCCCGGGCGTTCCGTCCGGGGAGCTTCTGCACCGCCCGGTTCCAATCCTCCTGGAACACCTCGGCCCGGCCCGCTTCTGCTGCCAGCCCGGCAGCATAGGCCCAGGCTTCCTTTAGATTCCCAATCCGCATCCGGTGTGAAACCGGCGGCTCCATTTCCAAAAAGCCATATTTCCGGCTCAACGCCCGCTGGGCGCACCGGGTATCCTCCGCAGACAGAAGGCCGATTTCCCGGCGGATGACCGTCCGCTCGGACAAAACCGGGAAATCTGCCGGATCATCGCTCACCAGAAAAAGGGGGGCCGCCGGTGGAAGCTCTCGAACTGCTTCGGCCAGCAACTCCGGGCTCGGATCAAAGGGCCCCTCCAGCAGGAAAAAGCCGCAGGTCAGCGCCCCGTCCATTCCCCATTCGGTGCAAATCCGGCTTCGCTCCTCCCCGTTTGCGTGAACCAAGGCGCTCCATTGAAGATGCAGACAAGGCGCCCCCTTCGCAGCAGCCAGCCGGGCTGCAAGCGTCCGTTTCCCGGAGCCGGGCTTCCCGGTCAGAAAAAAAGCCTGCGGCTCCCGCCTCTTCAGCAGGGAGGACAGGAAGCGGAACTCGGTATTGTGCAATGGGAGCCCGCCTGCCTTGGGGAAAAGGAGATGATACCCCCGCCCCTCTGCCGGAGGGAACCCTTCCAGCAAATAAGCGCTGATATTGGGACGGAGGGTCAGCAGGGTCAGCAGCTGCGGCTGGGCAGGAGCCCGCGAAAATTCAACCACCCGGCTCAGGGAAGATCCCTTTCGCAGCAGTGCAAAGCTCTCTGCTGTCATGTCCCGGTTTTCGGCCAGGCTGTATAAAATCGAAAACAGATCCATCGTCGGGGCAGAGGTCCCGATCCTGTCCGAGAGCCAATTCCGGACTTCCCCGACCTGTTCTGCTGCCCATGCCCCATACAGGCAGAACCATCCCAGCCCGCTCATCGGCAGGATCCGGCGGAGCCCCCGAAGGGAAAGCCGGATCTCCGGCGGGGTTTCCTGTTCCCGTTGCTCCAGCTCCCGCTCCTGCCTGCGGTACTCCGCCCGAATCTTTTCCGCTTGTTCTTCGTCCTGGATGTCCAGCAGCCCCATCGTCAGACGGAAAAGAGCCACCGCTGCCCAAAGCTGTTCCAAATTCGATTGATATCCGCTCATCCCTGCAACCTGCCTTCTTTCTTTTTCCCCATTATACGGACTTTCCCCGCTGAATACAAGACCGCGGAATTCAGAAAACCCTGTTGAAAAGAGATGATTGCATGAAACCCGCTCATTCCGCCCCTTTCCAGCGCAGCCTTTTTACAGACGGAACCCTCCTGACGGCGGCAGGCCTCCGGCTTCAGCAAGAATATGACAGTTCCAAACGCCGGCTGATGAACCGCCGGTTCTTCGGGTGGGGCATCCTTTCCGGCTTTACTCTCCACACCGAAGGGGAGGAGCTGCTGCTGGAACCCGGCTTCGCCCTCACGCAGGATGGCCGGGAGCTGCTGCTGGAACAGCCGCTGCGGATCCCTCTCAGCCAGCTTGATTTTTCCGCCCTGCCCCCTGCGGAAAGAAGCGGTTTCCTTTGCCTGGAATATCAGGAAACAGAGGCAGGAAATGCTGACCGATGCTCTCCAGAGATGGAGCCGCTCGGCACCGTCCCTGACCGGGTGCTGGAATCCTTCCGGTTGGCTGTCCGTCCTTCCCATCCCGAGCCGGAGCTTTCTCTTGCCCGCTGCCTGCTCTCGGAAGAATCCGGTTCCTTGAGGATCCATCAGGTAATCCCGCTTTCCCCGATCTTTCATCCGGCCGGCGCCTATCGGGAGAAATCTGCCGGCCGGCTGGATCTCCCACTCCAGGCCCGGCATTCCAATCTGGGGGTAGTCTACAGCCCGCCCATCCAACATGGGCTTGGGAGCGGCGCAGCGGATATCCGGCTGGCCGTACAGGGCTGGCAGGATGGATCTCCCTGTTGGGTTTCCGGAGAAGCAGGGCTGTTCGGCGCTCCGATCCAAACGGCTGTGAAGCAGAATCCCACAGAGGGCAGCTTTGTTATCGCCGTCCGTTCCCGGGATCCGCTGCTTCAGACAGTCCGGATCCAATGGACTGCTCAAAAAGTTCATTTTCCGGACGAACCGGAGTGCGTCCCGCTTGAAAATATGGCCTTTCCGCAGCTTACGGGAGAATTCCCCTCTCCTCCCGATGGGATGGATCCAGCAGCCGAACCCAACACCCTTCCAAGCCCGGCGGCCGTCTTCCCGGCCCCGATGCAGGAGGAAGCGCCTTCCTTCGCCCCGGTTTCAGGACCCGCCCTCCATGCTTCTGGCTTTAAGCTGAAGGTATCCCCTGAGGTCGCGAACCTCAAGCCCGGTGAACAGGTTCAGTTTTGTCCCCTGCTTTCTTCTTCCGATCCGCCAGCGGCATTCAGCTTCCGGGTGAGGGATCTGGATGGCGGCTCGATTGACGAACAGGGGGTTTACACTGCGCCGCCTCACGAAGGATTCTTTCAAATTGAAGTATTCAGACAGAACTGCCCGCGGCAGTATGCTTTTGTCTATGCGCTGGTGCGGACATGATCCGGCTGCTTCAAAGCCTGGGGGCGTTTTTTCTGGGCGAGCCGGACTCCTGGGACGATTATTGGTCTTTTGGCCGGTGGTTCATCTATAAACGGTTTGCCATACTGCTGCTGGTTTTGCTGCTCATGCTCTCTGTTTTCCTGCTGATATGGGCGTTCCGCCCTGAAAAGGAACCGGAAATCCCGGTTTTCTATCTGGATGAAGACCGGCTGAAGCTTTATTCCGGTGAAGCTATCCTCAAGCAGCGGGAGCCGGATATCGTGGTTTACCGCGGTCCGGTCGCAGGAGGGCTGCGCTCCGGATGGGGGAAAGAGCTTCGTGCGGGCGTTTCGGGAGAGGAGCTTGTCTATGAGGGCGAATTCCAGCACAATACCTACCATGGCCAGGGCACGCTTTACCGGGAGGGCCTGCGGCTTTACGAAGGCAGTTTCCGAAACGGGCAGTTCGATGGGAGTGGTATCCTCTACGAAAAGGAGCAGGTTTTGTATACCGGCGGTTTTGCCGAAGGGATGTATTCCAGTGAGGGACGGCTGTACGATAATCAGGGCCAGTTGGTTTATCAAGGAGGCTTCCGCTTCGGCTTGTATGAGGGGCAGGGCCGTCTGTATCAACAGGGGAAACTGCGTTATACCGGCGGGTTTGTCCAGGGTCTGCCTGAGGGAGAGGGGCTGGAACTGGAGGAGGACGGCTCCACCCGCTATGAGGGTGGCTTCCGGAACGGATTATACGACGGTCAGGGAATACTTTACCAAAACGGCGGTGTCCGGCTGAAATATGAAGGCCAATTCGTCCAGGGTGTCTTGAACCGTGAAGGCCGGATTTATAACCTGCGGGGTCAGCTGCTCTACGACGGCCCGATCTATCAGGGGAAGGCCGACCTGCTCGGGCTGATCGGACGGTTTATCACGGAGGCCGAGGAAATCATCCGGGAAACCCCTGTCGTCTACTATGGGGAGGGAATGGCTGGTTACCTCTACCGTCAGCTGGGTTTTGCCTTGCTGTTCCGTTATGACTATACTGAGCTGGAAGCCGATCCGCAGCCGCCCGGGCTGGAACTCTTTTTCCAGCCGCCGGATAATCTGGTCATTCAGGAGCTTCTGATCCCCCTTGAACAGCTGGATGGCTTTTCCCCGGGATCCGGAACCGCCCTGCTATACCTTTCAGGCTTTGAGGAATTCCTGGCCAGCCGGGTCGCCGGGATTTCCGGTCCCTCGGCGGCACTCCGGACAAAGGGGGATCTGCTTCGGCGGGGCGAGCATCTTTATGAGGTTGCCGGGCTGCCCGAGATTTCCGAAACCCCGGCTTCGGGATTGATTTGGGAGGAGCTGCTCTTTTTCACGCCGGATGCTTCCGAAACGGACAGGCAAAAGGGAAGCTTCCCGGAAATCCTGCTGATCCGCCGGCTGGATCTGGGTGGATAAATTTTAAAAAGAAGGTGATTTTTTGGCCGAGTACAGCATTATTGCCGATATCAGCCGGTACCTGCTGGAGCGGGTGCGTTCCCTGATCTGCCCACGGCTGCTTCCAAACCGGGAGCAGGTCGCGCTGAGCGCTCCTTATGAAAAGAACAACGAAGCCCTGCTCCAGCTTTATCTCTATGATATCCAGGACTTTGCGGAGTTTACAGCCCGCAGTCCAGGGAAACCGCCAGCCGGCATTCTACTCCGGTATCTTCTCTGCTTCAGCCGGTACGCCCAGGCCCCGCTGGACCCCCAGCTTCAGCAGATGATCTTCGGCCGGCTGATCCAAGACATTCACCGCGTACCCGCCCTTCCGCTCCGGGAGTTCCATCCCTATGCCGGGGAGGACGAGTCCCCACTGCCCCTGGCCCTCTCCAAACTGGACCCATGTCAAAAAAGGGGGCTCTGGAGCAGCCTCTCCGAGCCGCTTCGTCCTGCGGTTTATCTGGAGGCCGGGCCTGTTCTGCTGAGCGGCGAACGGGAGGAAGTCCACCGGGCGGAAGAACTGGTTTTCCGCCTGCAACAATATTAGAGCCTGTTTCAACTCTCTCGGCGTAGGTCTTGGCGGTGTATTTTCCGCTCTGGATGCGTTCAAAACCCTCGGAATCCGGCAAGGGTTCCTGCGTTTTTTGCCTTGCCGGGCCAAAAATCCATCCGCCATCCCGTACACGCTGAGCTCTTGAAGAAGCTCTTAAAGGAGGCTGGTTATGGCTTTGCAAACCATCCATACGGCGCAGATTCAATGCAGCTTCGGTTCCCTGCCGGTTCCGCTGGCCCTCTCCCCGGAAAAGCGTGTGCTGGTCAGCGGCCGGCCCGCCGCCGTGATTACGGACGCCAGGCCCCTGCTGAATATCCTCCCATTTGGGCTTTGCTCCTGCCCTGCCAATCCAACCGTTGCCGCCGCTTCCGGCCTTGCCGCGGGAGGAGTGGTCCCAATGCCCTGCATTCCCGCTGTTTTGGGAGCTTGGATATCCGGAAAGCCCTCCGTCTTAATCGGAGGGGTCCCAGCTCTGGACAGCAATTCCCGGCTGCTTTGCCGTTATGGGGGCGTTATTTCCATCCAAATTCCCGGACAGTTCAGCGTGCTGGAATAATCCACCTCTATAGGGAAAGCAGCTTGAACCAGTCCCTCCCTCTATTTCAACAGAAAGGAAAGACTGCCTGTAGGCAGTCACGGTAATTACTTATGGCAGAATATCTTTCCCCAGGTGTTTATGTAGAAGAATTCAGCTCCGGCGTACAGCCCATGGAAGGCGTCAGCACCAGTACGGCCGGTTTTATCGGGATGGCGGAGCGCGGGCCTGCTGGCGGTGTTCCGGAATTCGTCGGCAGCTTTCGTGAATTCCAGCGGATTTTCGGCGGATGTCTGGATCGAAAAAACTATCAAAGCCGCCGCTTTCTCCCCCTGGCAGTTGAGCAGTTTTTCGCCAACGGAGGAGGCCGCTGCTTCATCGCCCGGCTATTGGATCCCAGTGCCGGGACTGCGGAGCTTTCCCTTCCGGGAGGGCTGAAATTCCGTGCGGCAAACCCCGGAAAATGGGGAAATGCCCTGCAAATTGGCTGTAAACGCGTCCCTATGAAGCCTGGGGTCTTCACGCTTACGGCTTCCTGCGGCGGCTCCGCGCCCTATGCCGAAAGCTACCCTGAAATTTCACTCGACCCGGATTCTGTGTATTATCTGGAACGGGCCCTGCAAAAGTCCTTGCTGATCCGTGCGGAATACCAACCCGACCAAAGCGGCTTGACCGATCTGCTGGAAATGTTCCAGGCGGATACGCTGCTGAAAACCTGCTCAGAACCCAACTATAAAAATAAGCTGAAAGCGGTTGAAGAAGCCCGGGCCGCGCTGAACGGAAAAGAGGAAGGCACCGATACCAGCGCTGAAAAAGCAGCGCTGGAGGAAGCGCGAACGGCACTTCAGGAGGAAGTCCGGCGGATGTTCGACCGTATCCCCTCCCGCAAAGCGTCCGGCGAAATCCTGTCGGCGGAAGAAGAGAAGAAACAGGCGAAAAGCGAGCAGGAACAGCAGGCTGCACAAGCACGCCTGGAAAAAGCCCGGCAGGTGCAGAAAGACCTTCTGCAAAAAGAAGCGCAAGCGTTCTGCACCATTGCCCTGTCCGGCGGCTCGGAGTCGGACAGCGGGGATCCGCTCAAAAACCTGAACGCCGCTCTTTTAAAAGGGACGGACCAGGGGCCCGGGAAACGCACCGGGCTGGCTGCCTTTGAAGACCTGCCGGAAATCAGCATCCTGGCGGCCCCCGGTGTGACCGACCCTGCCGAAGTACAGGAAATCATCACCCACTGTGAAAAGATGAACAACCGGGTCTGTATTCTGGATATGCCCAGCGGGATGAACCAGGTTCCGGAACTTCAGGAATACCGCACGCAGTTTTCCTCCTCTTTCGCTGCGATGTACCACCCCTGGATCCAGGTATTCGACCCGCTTGAAAAAGCTCCGGTTTATCTGCCGCCCTCCGGATCAATCGCTGGGGTGTACGCCCGCAGCGACCAGTCCCGTGGAGTCCATAAAGCGCCCGCCAATGAACCTCTCCGCAGCTGTACCGGACTGCAAATCTGCTTTGGCAAACCGGAGCAGGATCTGCTCAACCCCCATGGGGTCAACCTGATCCGGAATATCCCCGGAAGCGGTATCCGCGTTTGGGGAGCGCGCACCCTGTCGGACGACGCTTCCTGGAAATACATCAACATCCGCCGGCTCTTTATCTATATCGAGGAAAGCATCCGGCGGAATACCAGCTGGGCCGTATTCGAGCCTAACGACCCCCTTCTCTGGACCCGGGTCGAGGGAACAATCCGCAGCTTCCTTTCCACCCTCTGGCGGGAGGGTGCATTGGCAGGCGTATCCGAGGAAGAAGCTTTCTTCATCCAGATTGGCAAGGGCAGCTCCATGACGGAGGACGATATCCTAAACGGGCGGATGATCTGTGTGATTGGAGCCGCCCCGGTACGTCCCGCCGAGTTTGTCGTCTTCCGCATCACACAGATCATGGAAAACGACTCGTAATCAACCGGCCGGAAGCAGAAAGGGACTACTATGGGAATTAGAAAAATGGAACGGGCTGACATCGCCGCGTGTGCGGATATGCTATGCAGCGTTTACAATAATGAGCAGTGGCAATGCCGCTGGACAAATACCGTGGCAGCCGAGCACCTCACGGATTTTTTTGAGATGAAAAAGTTTGTGGGATATGTGCTGGAAGAGGGAAAAGAAGTCGCCGGCGCCGTATTTGCCCATGAAAAGGTATGGTGGAATAACAGCGAAATCTTCGTAGAAGAAATGTTTATCAAGCCGGAACAGCAGCGTAAAGGATATGGCTCCCTGCTGGTAGAGCAGGTTGAAAAGGATGCCGAGGAAAGAGGTTTCGCAGGGATCACACTGTCCACCAATAAATATGCGCCTGCACCAAATTTCTACCGAAAAAACGGATTTTCGGACTGTGAACACGTTTTGTTCATGGCAAAAGAACGGGCTTAAAATCCGGTAAACGTAGTTCAGGCCGATGCATTGACAGGCGGCCGCGTCTGATCCGCTGAAAAAGAATACGAAAGGAAGCAAAAAGAACCATGCCTTATCCTTATAAAAAATACAACTATACCGTTGTTATCGGGAACCTGACCCAGGCCGGATTTTCTGAGGTCAGCGCCGCCAATACCGAAGTGCAGCCGATCGAATACCGGGAAGGGAACGACAAACGGATGACCGTCGGAAAGCTTTCCGGTTTGGTCAAATACAGCAACGTAACCCTGAAATGGGGTTCCTCTTCCAATAAGGAATTCACCGATTGGGTTGCCGGCTGCGCCGATGGGAAAACCGAACGCAAAGAGGTCAAAATCCAGCTGATGGACGATACCAATACCCAGGTCCTCGCCGAATGGAAGCTGGCGGATGCCTGGCCTACCCGCTATACCGCGCCGGACTTCAAAGCGACCGACAACGAGGTCGCCTATGAAAGTATCGAGCTTTGCCATGAAGGGCTTTCCCGCACCAAATAATACTAAGAACTTGTATGCACAACTATCGAACACGATCTGCCCGGTGCTTTTTCAGGCAGACTGCGTTCATTTTCCTTGCCATACGGCAGTATTCCTGCCAAAAATGGCCTTGCCTGCCCGAAAAAACCTCGGGCATCCGGCATCCTCTGATTGTACATACAGGTTCTAAAGGTTGTTTGAAAAATCGCTACTACTGTCTTTTTGCCCAAACCGGGAGGATTTTGGCGTCAAAAATCCTCGACAGGCGGCAGCTTGGGTTTTCTTCTTGAAACCGCCTTGCCCTGCACAAAAATCCATCCGCCATCCCGTACACGCTGAGCTCTTGAACAAGCTCTTAAAAGCTTTTTATCGCGGCGTATAACCAAAGAAGTTTTCTTTCAAAGCAAGGAGGATGACCATGCTTCAAACCGAATACCCTTTTACCCTGCCCAAAGGCTTCCAGGATGCCGAGGGCAATCTGCACCGGGAAGGCACGATGCGTCTGGCAACAGCCGCCGATGAAATCAGCAGCCTGCGGGATCCCCGGGTACGTGAAAATCCCGGCTACCTGCCGGTAGTCCTGCTCAGCCGGGTGATCGTCCGGCTGGGAAGCCTGGACGCGCTTTCCCCCGACCTGGTCGAAGGGCTGTTTACCGCAGATTTCCAGTATTTGTCCGACCTCTACGAAGCTATCAACCGGGTAGAGCCTGCAGAGGTTTCTTGTACCTGCCCGCACTGTGGGGAAGTTTTCCGGCAACCGGTAAATTTTATTTAAAAGGCCTAAGCGTTTATCCCGAGGCGGAGCTTTATCGGGAAACTGCGTTTATCGCCTATTATTTCCACTGGAGCGCTGAGGAGATCCTCGCGCTCCCCCATACGGAGCGCCGCCGTTTCTGCGCGGAAATCTCCAGCCTGCACCAGAAAATCCAGCCGGGCAGGCAAAGCTCCAATCCATTCGTACTTTAGCTGAAAGGGGGAATGACCCATGCCCGCAGAAACACCACTGACCGCTTATAATTTCCGGGTGACTTCCCCCTTCGGCGAATTCCGGGTTTCCAAGGTCCGGAATATCGAACGGTCTGTCGAGGTGGAAATCCTTCGGGAGGGCGGCCGGAACCACGCTGTACTGGCTTTGGCGAAGCCGCCTTCCCAGGAAAAACGGCTGATCCTGGAGCGGGGCGTCTGTACGGCGCAGGACGCCCTGAACCTGGATCAACTGCTGGGGATCCCTCAAACCCGGCCGGAATCCCAGCTTACCATTGCCGTATATGACCCGGCAAACCAGTCCATTCAAAAGCTTTACCGGATATCAGACTGGATGCTGGTACGATGGAGTCTGGGGGATTTGGACGCCTCCGCTAATACTGTTTTGCTGGAATCCGCTGAAATCGTCTACGGCTATTTGAAGTAATGGCCGGAAAGGAGGACTGCCCATGCCCATACGGCTGCCAAAAACCCTTTCAATCCCGCCCAGCCTGAAGCCCAAGCCGCCGCGGATCCAGATCCGTACCCTTCATTTCCAAGGCCGGTTTTCTTCCGCCCGGATGCTTCCCCTGCAGGATCGGCTGGAGAACCCGGTTCATCCGGCTCCCCGCATTTTTCAGATTGCCAACCAGTATCACACCCTGAACCAGTTCCGGATCATGCTCCGCTTCCTCCCATCGGAAAAAACGGGGCCGTTCCCGCTGCCTGCCCTCCGGCTTCAGCCCATCGCTGCGCTTGCTTCCGAAACTTTGGATCAGGCCCTGCGCGAGCAGCTGGAACGGGAGCTGGCACTCCTGGAGCGGGGTGAAAACATCGCGCCCAACCAGCGGCGGAAACGGATGCTGCAAAAGCAGCTGGGCCGCAAGCCTGCCGCGGTGATCCGCCGGTTTTATTCGGCTCAGATGCAGGTGCTGGCACCGGCTGCTTCCGAAACGCCCGCTGAGGAGCCCGGTTTCTTCCCGGATATCATTCAGGAGAAAATCAAAGAGGTGCGGGAGTTCCATACGGAGCAGCTTCTGCCCCTCCCGGCTGATTCCCGCCTGGAGCCGGATGGGATTTCTCCCCGCCAGACCGACCGGATCGCCGAACAGGTCTTCCGGAAGCTGGAACAGAAGCTCAAAATTCAAAAGCACCGGAACGGGCTTTGGTAAGCGCTCCGATGTACAGAAGGTGACCTCATGCAGAAAGCCGTCTTTTCCCCTTATAACCCCCTGACCCGGAAGCGGGGGGAGCCCTCCTTCCGGGTACCGATCAACCCGGAAAGCGTGTCGATCTCCAGCCAGAACCAATACCAGCTCCGGAAGGATGGGATTGCCCCGCAGAAAAGCTCTATGGAGTTCACTTTTCTGAGCCAGCTTCCCAGCCGGCTCTCCATGGAGCTGGTCTGTGACACCTATCGTCTTGACTGCCCGGAGCGGGAGCTTCCGGATGTCCGGAACCAGTATGCTCCCTTGAAGCAGGCCCTCGCCCGGGAAAAAGAACTGCACGCCCCGCCGGTCCTGCTCTTTTCCTGGGGGACGCTTGCCTTTGTCGGCCAGCTGGTTTCCCTTCAGGAGCGGTTCACCCTGTTTTCGGGGGAGGGCGTCCCGGTACGCGCCCGGCTCCAAGTGGAAATGCAGGGATGCCTGCTCCAGGATCTCCCCGCCCCGGTGCAGAATTCCCCCGACCGCACCAAGCTGGAAGCGGCTGTCCAAGGGGAAAACCTCTGGGCAATTGCCGAGCGCGTCTACGCTTCCCCAGCGCTTTGGCGCCCGATTGCCCGGGAAAACAAGCTCCGCAACCCCCGCAGGCTGCTCCAGGCCCAGCATCTTCACATACCGGTACTGTCAGATAAAGACAATTGGCCCAAGCCGCTCGGCTGAAAGGAAGGAACCTATCATGAGCCAGTACAGCTGGAATGCCCTAAGCACCCGATACCGGGGCTGGAAATCGCCCACCCTGCGGATAAAGATCGGGAATTTCCTCCTCTCCCAAAAAGAATGGCTGCTGGAAAGCCTGGACTGCGAATTGGGAGTTGATTCCGAAGCCGGTTATTGTGAAATGCTGCTCACCCGGGTATATGATGCAAAAAGCAGCTGCTTCCTTTGTGAGCAGGAGCTGGCTTTAGGAATGACTGTGGAGGTTTCCCTGGGGTATACCGCCATCAAGCCGGTATTTTGGGGCTATCTTTATGAAATTTCCTATGAATTGGGCGAAACCGAGGGCGTCCGGCTGCGGTGCATGGATGTAAAAGGCGCGATGATGGGAAACGGGCCGCTTCATCTGTCCGGGAGTCAAACCTGCCGCGAAGCCATCCAGGGAATCTTCTCAGGGAGGTGGGCGCGCGGATATGCGGCGCTTTGCTCATCCCCTGTCTTGTCCGGCCTGCCGGAGCTGGACCAGCCTCTTCCGTTTTTCCCAAACGCGATGGACGATTACGCCTTTTTATCTGAAATAGCCCGCCGGTTCGGGTTGGAATTCTTTGTGCAGGAGGGGAAGCTGCTGATTCGTAAAAAGCCGGACTCCGGGGTCCCTTTGTTGGATATCACCCCGGATCGGGTCTTTGCGTGCCGCGCGGTTTTCTCCAGTGTGGGCTATCTGAACAGGATCACCGTCCATGGCAGTTCGGACGACTCCCGGGACGAACAGAAAAAACAGGTAAAAGGTACAGCTTTGGCCCGCGTCCCGCTGCCGGTCGGCTCAGGCAGCGCACAAAAGCTGATTGGGAACCGGGAGGGAGAGCTGTATCTCCCTTCGGTGCGGGACGGAGCCTCCGCCCAGAACCTGGCTGAAGCCCAAATGCGGGAACGCCAGACGCTGGCCAGCCGGATTGAGCTTCGGATGCGGGCGCTTCCCGACCTGCTGCCGGGCTGTTTCCTTACATTGGAAAAGTTCAGCCCCCTGATCAACGGCCGGGTTTATATTTCCTCGGTTTCCCATCATTGGAGCCATGAAGAATTCTCCACCACCCTGCTTTGCCGAAAGGAGCCTTCCTGATGGATAGAATCCCCTGCGGCGCGCCGAATGGGTTCATGCTGGCGACAGTCCTTTCCAACGACAGTCAAAAGGGCGTTTTAAAAATCCGGCTGATGAACGAGGGCTGCGTCCCAAATGTCCTGGAAAATGTCAAGGTGCTTGCCCCCTATGCTGGCAAGGATTATGGGGGATACCTCCTGCCGGAGGTCGGGGAGCAGGTCGTGGTAGGGTTCCTGGGCGGGGCGCTCGACCGCCCTTTTGTCCTGGGAAGCCTGTATACCTCTGCCGACCCGATGTTGTCTCAAAGCGCCAAGCCTCAAAACGCCTGGAAGCGCCTGCGTACCAAGGCCGGAAATGAAATCCGGATCTCAGATGAAAAAGGGGACGAACAAATCCAAATCCAAACCCCGGAGCAGCTTTCGATCCGGCTTTCCCAAAAAGAGCAGAGCATCCGGCTGGATGCTGGGGAAACTCGCCTTTGCCTGAACAGTAAGGACGGCAGCCTGACCCTCAGCGCCAGTGAAAGCATCCGGCTGGAAACCGGAACCGCCAAGCTGACGATGAAATCCAACGGGGATATCATTCTCACAGGCGGTGTCATCCGCCTGCGGGGGCAGAAGCTTTCCGGACAGGCGTCCGGCCTGCTGGAACTCAAGGGAGTCACCGGCAGCCTGGAGGGGAAATCCAGCCTGAACCTCTCCTCCAGCGGGCCGGTTTCCGTTAAAGGCAGTCTGATCAAACTGAATTAGGAGGACAAGATGGACCATTCTTCCCAAGAAGCCCGGTTCCTGGGACAGGGCTTCCCCTTCCCCTTACGTGCGGAGGAGGGCGGCCTTTGCCTTTGCTCCGGAGCAGAGAAAATCCGTGCCTCTCTTTACACGATCCTGATGACCCGGCAGGGGGAACGGCCCCTCCGGCCGGATTTCGGCAGCCGGATCTGGGATTATGTCTTTGACCTGCCGGATTCCTCTGCCGAACACCTGATCTGCGCCGAAGCGGAACAGGCCATCCTCCGCTGGGAGCATCGGATCAGTGATCTGGATATCCGGCTGGATGTATCCGGGCTGGCCGACGGCAAGCTGGTTTTTTCCCTCTCTTACCGGATCCTTTCCACCAACCGCCCGGACAATCTGGTTTTCCCCTTTTATCTGTCGGAAAGCCGCTGATCCGGATCTGCCTGCCCCGGCGAAAGGAGTACGCCCATGATTCCGCCGCTTTATCCCCGGGATGTTTCGTCCTGGTTTGCCCTGTTCAAACGGCATTTATCCGGCTCCGGCTTTTCCCTGGAACAGCCCGGCGAACCCGTGTATACTCTGGCGCAGCTTTTCGCCGAAATGATGGCGGAATCCGCCCGGCTTCTCGGCCAAACGCCGGAGAAGCATCGCCTGGCCTTTTTGAATGCGCTTCAGCTCCCCCGCAGGAAAGCTGAGGCTGCCGAGGGGTTCGCTGTATTTCAGCTTTCGGAGGGCTGTGAGCAATCCGTCACCCTCCCGCGGGGGACGCTTCTCGCGGCGGAACAAGAAGAGGGCCCCCTCCTGTTCCAAACCGCCGAGGAGTTCCAGGCACACCCTATCCGGCTGGAGGAGGTCTGGTGGAGCGATCCGGACAGCGATACGGCAGAATGCGTTTTTCAAGCGGATTCCGGGCATCCTCTTTCCCCCTTTTCCCCGGGGCAGAAAACCGGGCAGACCAGTTTTTCTTCCCCGCACCGGCTGGAAATGGCGGTTCCGGAGGTGTTCTGCAACCGGGGAAGCCATCATCATCGAGTCACATTTTCTGCACTTCTCAGGCTGGAACAGGCCGAGCTAGGGCTGGATATTCTGGCCGATCCAGACTGCTTTGGCTGGGGTATCCGTCTGCCTGGAGAAAACCGCTCCATTCCGCTTGCCGTATCCCGGCATCCCAGCGGAAAGCTGGCGCTGGATGTCATGAATTGCCCGATAGACCTTTCCACGGTTTGGGTTCAATTGGAACTGCGCGACCCGGCTTTCCTCTCCATTCAATTGGAACAGCCCCGGTTTTTCAGCGAAGGAAATGAAATCCCCCCTTCCCGGATTTGTTTCGGCGATCATCAGCAAAACCCAGAGTCCTTCTATCCCTTTCAAAACCCGCTCCAGCCCTATGAACAATGCCTGGTTTTTTCGGATGAGGGGCTGTTCCATCCGGGGGCAGAGCTGACGTTGACCTTTGATTTGGAGCTGGAGTGCCAGGAGGAACGGGAACCGGAACTCCCGGAGGCGGTGGATTATCGCTGGATTATGCGGAAGCCTCTCCCAAAACCCGAACCGGTGATACTGCGGGCTTATGCGCAAGAGGTTATGCTGGAATACTGGAACGGCAGCCGCTTTGCTCCCGTCGCGGGCGGTAATCTGGGCGTTTTTTCTGAAAAAAGGGTGCAGTTTTCGCTGAAATTTTTCTGCCCGCCCGACCTTGCCCCGCAGGAGGAGGGCTATTGCCTGCGGCTCTCCTGCGGCGGATGCCCGGCTATTTATTCTCTCCCACGCCGGGTCTATACTCCCCGGATCGACCATCTTCGATTTGCCTATGCCTCCCTGAATCCAGCCGAACCGATTGAGCTGAAAGCATGGAACTTCGGGGAAAGAATCGAACTGCCCGTTGAAGGTCCGATCCAGCCCTTCCACCGTCCTCCCGGAGAAGCCCGCTCCATATATCTGGGGTTTGACACTCTGCCTTCGAGTGCCTGGCTCCAGTTTTTGATCCAGGCCGAACCGCAGGACTCCCAACCACCGGAAACGCTGAGTTGCGAGCTTCCGGACGGCAGAGGGCTCCTCTTGCAGGATGGCACTCGCGGTTTAACCCAATCCGGGCTGATCGCCTGCCATATCCCGGAAAAGCCTGCTCCCTCCGAGCATTTCGGTTCCCGGAGATACTGGCTGCATTTCCGGATCCCTGCCCGATCTCCCCGCTGGATCCAGCAAATTTTCCTCAACGCCGGATCAATCCGCAACCTCCTCCTTTTCGAAGAGCTTTTCCCACTGGACCGCATCCCCCGCGGCGGACCGATCACTTTGGAAAAGGGCGGCCTGTCCGAAATACGGGTCGCGGTGCGGCAGTCCGGGAAGTGGATTCCCTGGAAGGAATACCAGCCGCAGGAAGGCCGGTTCCGGGAGGGCTTTTTCCAGGCAGATGCTGACCGTGGGCAGGTTTTTCTCCCGCCGGACTTCTTCACCCTCTTCCCGGCAGTCCAAACTGATGACGTCCTCCGGGTAGAATATGCTGTCACCGACGGGGAGAAAGGGAACCTGCCCGCAGGGAGCATAACCTCCATCCGAACGGAAATCCCCTTCATCACCGGGGTTTTCAACCCCCTCCCCACCCTGAACGGCGGATCCGGCGAGCCGGACAAAGCCCTTGCCCTCCGTTCAGAGCATTGGCTGCATCATGCAGGGAGGGCCGTTACCCCGCGGGACTACGAGCTGCTTGCAGCGGATCTCTGCCCGCTGGTGCGGCAAGCCCGCTGCCTGCCCGGGAACCCGATCCGGCTGGTTCTGTATCTGGATTCCAGCCAGGCCGTCTTTCCGCAAGTCCGCCAAAACCTGTCCGAAAAGCTGGGCGCCTGCGGGGCTGCCGCTCAGTATGGGATCCCGCTGGAAATCCTGCCGGCAAAGCGGGTCCCGCTCCGGGTCCAAATAAAAGCCGACGAAGATCCGGCGATCAGTCCCGCCACCCTCCAGACCCGTCTGAAATACCTGATTGCCGATTACCTGCATCCGGCCCACGGCTGGACGATCGGCAAGCTCCCCAGCGAACCCCTCCTGGCCCAGCGTCTGGAAGCCCTGATCGGACAGCATAGCCCGGAGCTGGAACTCCCGAACCCTCATTCCCTGCGGATTTCCTGCACCTGGATGGAGCCGCTCTCCCCGCTGGATCTGCCCGGCGATTTCCAATTGGAACTAGGGCTTGTTTGAAAAATCGCCAATATTTTCTTTTGGCCCAAACCGGGCGGATTTCGGTGTCAAAAACCCCCGACAGGCGGCTGCCTGGGTTTTCTTCTTGAAACCGCCTCGCCCTGCACAAAAATCCTGCACTTTCTCTATTTTCAAACAAACCTTGGCCCCGCAATCCCCAACCATCCCATATAATCGGAAAGGAGGAAGCGCTATGCTGGAGCTTCCCACCCTCGACCAAAAATCCTACGCGCAGATTTTCGAGGAAGCCGTCGCGCGTATCCCCGCCCTAAGCCCCCAATGGACCGACTTCAACCCGCAGGATACCGGCATCCTGCTGCTGGAATTGATGGCCGGGCTGACTGAATTTCAGCGCTATTATCTGGATCAGGCCGGGGAGGAATTCCTGCTCTGCTATCTCCGGCTGGCTATGGGCCGGGAAGTTCCCCGCGAGGAATTGGAGCAGGCACTGCTCGATTTCGCGCAGGAAAGCGGGTCGCCCTCCCGCGCGGTTACGCCGGGGGACTTCTCTGCGCTGATCCGCGCCCTTCCGCTTGGGATTACCCATGTCCAGACCTGTTTCCAAAATGGGTATGCCCAAGTCACCGTATATCGTCTCCACTCGCCGCTTTCAGCACAGGAAATGCAGATTCTGGAGGCCGAGCTGGACTACCGCCGGCTCATCGGCAGTAAAATCCAGGTCGAACAAGCCGTTTTGCAGGAGGTTTCCCTGGACTGCCAAGCAGAGCTGGATCCCTCCCCCGGAAGCGAAGATCGCTTCCGGAGCCGGATGGCCCGCTTATTCGAAGATTATCTGGAAAGGAACCCATTCCAGCGCGCTTTCCGCATGGAGGACTTCCGCGCGGAGATCCTGGAGTTCCGTGAACTGCGCCGGCTGGAATCCCTTTCGCTGCGCCCGGTTACGGCCCAGCCGCTCCTCCGTTCCGCCGCCGGTTCCAGCCAGGTTTTACGGCTGGCTTCCATCCAAATCTCCCCGATCCCACCGAAAGGAGTTCCTCATGGCTGACCGCCCCCTATTCGACCTGCTTCCCGAAATTTACCGGGAAGACCCGGCGCTGAACGCCCTGGCTTCCGCTTTTGAGCGGGGATATCTGAACCTGGAGCGATGTATTGACCTGCTGCCCAAACGGCTTTACCGGGAGTCCCTCACCCCGGAGGGCTATCTTGATTTCGTAGGACGGCTGGTCGGGATCCAAAATGACGGCCAGCAGTTCACCCCCGCGCAGATGCGCCGGCTGATCCCGGTGGGGATCTGGATCCACCGGATGAAGGGCACCATGGCCGCCCTCCGGCTCCTGCTCCGGCTTTATCTCGCGGAGCTGTGCGGGAGGGAAATCCCTTTCCGGCTGGAGGAACCGGATCAGCCTAGGGTTCTGATTGTCCGGATTCCGCTGATCCCGCCGCTGGATCAAAAAGAGGAGCGACTCCGGTTGGAACGTCTGTTGGGCGATTACATCCCGGCGGGGGTGGAGCTTCGATTGAGCTGGACAGCGGGACAGGCGCTGCTTGGAAGCTGCCGGCTCGGCGGTGATTCCTTTTTCGCGGTTTCACCGCGCGGGTAAGCGGGGCAAAGCTCTGCATCTGAATATGGGGTTGCACGTTTCACACCTCTGCCAGGAAGATGCAGCAAAACTTCGTTTTGCATCTGAATATGGGGCTCACGCCGCCCCATGCCCGGCGTCCCCTTTTCTTTGGACGCCCAAAGAAAAGGGGAGAAAAGAAAACCGCTGGGGGTGGCCGCCCCCAGACCCCTGGACACTTTTACCCCAGGCAAGTCCAGTGCGGAATTGATCCGGGGCAGACATCTTCCGGTTCCATCCTATCGAAAGCCTGTGCGACAATACAGCAAGTGCTTCCATGGACTGGCTTGTATGAAAGCTAGGGAAAGCTTCCTGTTAGCCTGGTGTGGTTCCGAAGTGCCCCTACCTGCTGTTAAATTCCGGCGCGGAAAAGAACTCGCACAAGGTGATCCCGAGTCCGTCGCACAGCTTTTTGATGGTTCTGAGACGGGGATTTTTGCTTTTCCCGTTCAGGATGTTTTTAATCGTGGATTGTGGGACAGAAGAAATACAACTCAATTTATTTGGCGTGATTTCCCTTTCCCAACATAATTTCCGAATCCGAGCTGCAATGACTTTACCGGTATTCATCTTGTGCCTTCTCTTTCTCCTATAATGCTCAAAGTATCTAAGTCTTTGAAAGTATAGTGCTCCATGCAAAAACAATTAGGCGTTTGTTTACATCGTTTTTTCTTGTTGCCATTGGCTTTTCCTCTTTTTTGTGATATAATTAAATTTAATTTTTTAACTTGAATTATATACGTCAAATTCTTGAGATATATAAGATTTTTCATGCAATCAGGAGGCTATTTACCTTATATCCATACTTTAGTCAAAATCTCTGATTACCTGATAACAAGACAGATCATCCCCAAATAACTTTTTCTGTAGCTAATCTTTTAATCACAGTTGTATTATATCAACGATTTTTCGTTTGTTCAAGTATTTTCAACTAAATTTCGTTGTTTTTCTGTTTCGCACAATTTAAAGGGGGAGTTTTTATGTATGTTGCACAAGTCACAAAAAATAGAATTAAGCAACTATGCAAAAATAAAAAGATCAATATGGAGACGATGCTCCTCGAATGCTCCCTCGGTGTTAATGCCATTCGACAAATTAATGATACTAAAGGTATGGCTTCTTTTAGTATCGCTCGCATAGCTGATTACCTGGATTGTTCTGTTGATTACCTTCTAGGTAGAACAGACAACCCGGAAATAAACCGATAGAGTAGGAAACTCAACCGAAATAATATCAGCAGTTCTTTTCTCAGCTTCATCGCTGTTTACAAAAATATAAATGCAAAAGAAAAATGCCCCTTGGAATTTTCCAAGGGGCATTTTTCCACCTCTTAAACATGAATATTAAACATTTTCCGGTTGCGGCAGTTCCGGGCAAACATCCGAAGACGGTCGTATAAATCATCATACCGCAGGGCGCAGAGTTCCCACTCCGAACCCCGGTTCGTATCGAACCAGAGCTTCCGATGCAGCTCCTTGACCACCAGCAGATCCCCCGCCAGCGCCAGCGCCTTCTCCGCATAAGGGATGGATTCCTCCAGGTTCTTCAAACGGCCATGGGGCAGATTCGCAATCTTATCCGCCGTGAATGCGGCGCGGGCCACCGTCAGCCGGAGCGCCTGGAACGCATGGACATTCCGGGCCGGAACCAAAGACCCTAAGTCTACCGCCGCTTTTCTCAGCGCGGCCTGAAGGATGCCGATATTTTCCCAATCCTTGAAGCGGACCGGTTCGAACGGGTCTACCCAGAATTCGTTCCGGTATTCGCTTTCGTCCGCGCGGCGGATGATGGTGTCATGGTGATAAATCGGATCCAGCAGGGCGGCCTGTTCCTCATCAAAGCCGAAGAAGGTTTTGTGGTACAGGTTGTAGCAATCCTCATAGCTGTAATCGGATTCCGGGCTCCAGCAGAAATTCGCGCCGATCAGCACGCCCGGCCAGATCAGCTCGCGCAGGGTATCCCCGCCGTCTGCCCAGGAGGACATAATCATCCCCAGCGAGCGGCCATGATCCGCTTTCAGCAAGCCCTTGGTGTTGGAGTAGCAGATTTTCACATCACAGGAGAACCGTTTCCAGGTCCAGCTGCCTGGGGAGATGTACATTGGGAAACCCGCTTCATGCAGCTTATCCACGAAAGGATACTCCGGCCGGGTGGCGTAATCCCAGAATACGAACTGGACGTCCCGCGGGAGCTCCAACGCACGGTCAAACGGGACGGCATAATCCCCCCAGGGCGGCGCGAAAAAGTCCGCGTACATCATCAGGGTGCAGCCCAGCTTCTGGACTTCCTCCGCCAGCCAGGTGTAGTGCTCGATAAACAGGCGCGCGCCCTCATCCTTGCCGAAGATTTCCGTCAGCGCCAGCGGTTCATCACCGCCGCAGTGCATGACTCCCGGCCCAAAGCAGTCCACCACCTCACGGAGCACCTTGAGGAGCACTTCCCGTGCTTTCGGGTTTTTCGGGTCGATAACGTCGGTCACACTGCCGTCCCGGCGCTTCAGGGCGATTTCCTGCATTTCGGCAATATTGGACTGCTTGTCGAAATGCCCCAGCAGGTTCAGGATCGGGCGGATGGTGATATTCCAGCCTTTGGCATATTCAATCAGCATCTTCCACTCTTCTGCTGAAACCGGGTCGGAATACCGTCCCCAGGCCGGAACGCTTTCCACTTTAAAGACATCCTCAATATAAGGCATATAGGTATTGTATTTATACCGGGCCAGCCGCTTGATGATATCGCAGAAGTTCTGCGTTGTGGAGATCTGCCCGCGGGAAATATCGTCCGACATGGCGCGCAGGGACAGCGAAGGCTTATCGAACACATCGAATTCACGCAGTTCGCCGTCGTTGACCAGGTCCAGTTCAGATAGGGTGAACAGCCCATACATCAAGCCTTTTTGATTGGAAGCCGAGATTTCGATCCGGTCTGACCGGGCGATGATCCGGTATTCCTCCTCCCCCATGGGAGAAACAATATAGGTAATCGGGTAGCGGTCGCCAAGGGTATTGTCCCGGAAAATTTCTGCCGCGTTTTTAAAATTCGCCAGGACCCCATCGCTCAGGTAAAAGTCGGACAGCTTCAGCCGGCCTTCCTTGGCATCGATGGAGTGGATCTGCGGGATAATCGTTGTCTTCATAAATTCCTCTCCCTTTTGGTTAAAAGGTATAATAAAGTACTATGTGCTTATTATACCAGACCTGCGGACAAATTCAAGCCATAAAGCGGTGTTGGCGGTAAATATTTCATCCTGCTTCAGCCGTCGGGGCAGCGGCGGAATCTTTCATCCATTTAACAGGACAACATCCCAAAACGGAATATAGTCGGCACACCCTCAAATCGATACCCGATTTGAGGGTG
>CANAQK010000028.1 GCA_947363605.1 uncultured Clostridia bacterium
TTCATAGACGGCGCACAGCGCATTTTATGCGCGAACAGGCAAAGCCTGACTTGAAGATTTTCAAGTGTGCCGGCTATATTATATCAGGTATTTTGCCATTTGTCAAAGAAAAATAATCTTAACGGCAGGATTTTACCATTTTTCCAGCGGCAGAACCGCAGGAACATCAATCCAGGAAATCCTTCAGCTTCTTGCTCCGGCTAGGATGGCGGAGCTTCCGGAGCGCTTTGGCCTCGATCTGGCGGATGCGTTCCCGCGTTACGTTAAATTCCTTGCCTACCTCTTCCAGGGTACGGGAGCGCCCGTCCTCCAACCCGAAGCGGAGCCGGAGCACCTTTTCCTCCCGGTCCGTTAAGGTGGAAAGCACGCCCGAAAGCTGCTCCTTGAGCAGTACATGGGAGGCCGCGTCATCCGGGGCCAGCGCCTCATCATCCGGGATAAAATCGCCTAAATGGCTGTCTTCCTCCTCGCCGATCGGGGTTTCCAACGATACCGGCTCCTGTGCTACCCGCATGATTTCACGCACCTTATCCACCGGCATATCCAGCTCCAGCGAAATCTCCTCCGCACTCGGGTCATGCCCGTTCTTATGAAGCAGCTGGCTGGACACCTTTTTCACCTTGTTGATGGTTTCCACCATATGCACCGGGATACGGATGGTCCGGGCCTGGTCCGCAATCGCCCGGGTGATCGCCTGACGGATCCACCAGGTGGCATAGGTGGAGAACTTAAACCCCTTGGTATAATCAAATTTCTCGACTGCTTTGATCAAGCCCAAGTTCCCCTCCTGGATCAAATCCAGAAATTGCATCCCCCGGCCGACATACCGCTTGGCGATGGACACGACCAAACGGAGGTTCGCTTCGGAAAGGCGTTTCCGGGCTTCGATGTCCCCCTCCGCCATCCGGGTGGCCAGGCCGATCTCCTCGTCGGCGGAAAGCAGCGGCACCCGCCCGATTTCCTTCAGATACACCTTAACCGGGTCGTCAATGCTGACACCCTCCGCCTGGAGCTGGCTCTCCACGCTGGAGGTATCCCCCTGGTCAAAATTGAGGTCGATCTCGGGGACAAAATCCTCCACCACCTCAATGCTGTTCGCCTCGAGAGATTCGTAGAGCTTATCCATCTGGTCCATGTCGAAGTCCAACTCCTCGATGACCGTGCTGATTTCCTGTGTTGTCAGCTTGCCTTTCCCTTTTCCCAGCTCTACAAGTTCAGCAATAGCCGATTTCTTTTCGGTTGTTCCCATATTGTTCTCCTCTCGGGCCTCGGCCCCAATTCTATCTTCTAACCATCATTATTTTTTCTGCCGGAGCCGCCTGCGGTACTCTTCAATAGCATCGGGTTCGATTTCCCGGATCTCACCCAGCTGCAATTTATCTTTATGCGCCCTCAGGATGTCTATATAATCATCCAGCATTTCTTTTGTCATCCGCTGCCCGGCGTACCGGGCCAGAATCCGGGCCAGCCCGCCGGTTTCCTGCGGGGTGAGCAGCGTCCCCAGCGCGGTAATATTGACCTCGTCCCCGTCCCGTGCCAACTGGAAAACCGACTCCAGCACCCGTTTCCCGAAACCGGTGACAAAATCCGCCGGTTCCAGCCGTTCCCCAGCCGTCTGGATCTGGTCGGGATGCTGGATCAAATAGGCGAGGATCCCCTCCTCCGCCATCGCTTCTTTTAGGTTTTGCGCCTTTTCCGGATTTATGCGGTCCCGGAGATTGGCCTTCCCCTGTTCAATTTCCCGCCATTCCTGACGTTCCCGGGCAGAGAAACGCTTTTTCATCAGTGCGGAGGTCTGCGAAAGCACCGCCTCCGGCATGACGCCCGCCTCTTTGGCCACAATCCCGGCAAAGACCTCCCGTTCCAGCGGGTTCTTGATATCCGCCAGGATATGAATAGCCCGTTTCAGGTAATCAATCCGCCCTTCCGCAGTATCCAGCTGGATTTGGGCCTTCAGCTCCTCCAGCTCGTGCTCGATGACGTTCGACGCGCTGTCCAGCAGCAGGCGGAAACGGGTCGGCCCGAATTTTTTCAGGTATTCATCGGGATCCTTTGCCCCCTCCATCCGAATCACCTTGGTATTCAGCCCGGCATCGGACAGCAGGTTGATCGCGCGGTGAGTTGCCGTCTGGCCCGCCCCGTCCGAGTCATAGGCGATGAGGATTTCCTTGGCATATTTGGACATCAGCCGTGCCTGCTCCTCAGTCAGCGAGGTTCCCAGGGTGGCTACCACGTTTGGAAATCCAGCCGCATGGATAGCGATCACATCCATATACCCCTCTGCCAGGATCAGGCGCCCGTCCGCCGCGTTTTTGGCGAAATTCAGGGAAAAAAGGTTGCGGCTTTTTTTGAATACCGGCGTATCCGGGGAATTCAGGTATTTCGGCTTACTGTCGTCCAGCACCCGGCCCCCGAACGCAATGACGTTCCCACGCAGGTCGATAATTGGAAACATGACCCGGTTCCGGAACTGGTCGTAATACCGGCCATTCCTCCCTTTGGCTGCTACACAGGCCGCCGCCATCTCCTCATCCCGGAAGCCCTTCCCATGCAGATGCCGGAGCAGACTATCCCAGGAATCCGGTGCATAGCCCAGTCCATAGGAGGTGATCGTCTTCATGGAAAGCCCCCGCTTTTCCCGCAGGTATTCCATGCCCGGCCTCCCGGCCGGCGACTTCAGGCACTGATAAAAAAAACGGGCTGTTTCCCGGTTAATCTCCAAAATACGGGCTTTCAGCTGCCCGGAAGAATCCTCCCCCTCGTCCGGCACCTCCAGCCCCACCCGCTTGGCCAGGAACCGGACCGCTTCAACATAATCCAGATTTTCCGCCCGCATGATAAAGCTGATAACATCCCCGCCCGCCCCGCAGCCAAAGCAGTAAAAGGACTGGTTGTCCGGATACAGGACAAAAGAGGGCGTTTTTTCCGAATGGAAGGGGCAAAGCCCCTTCGGGTTACGCCCAGCGCGGCGGATGGTGACATACGAGGACACGACGTCCTCAATTTCACAAAGGCCGACCAGCTGCTGGATAAAACTGCGCGGGATCATCCTTCCCCCTCCTTTTCCGTATTTACCGGGTCCAGAATTTCGGGACGTACAGCCCTTTGAAGCAATCGACCGCGAACTGGTCGGTCATCCCTGCCACATAATCGCAGACAGCGGATTCAGTCCCATATTCCTCCGCCATCCTCCGGTACAGGATGGGAAGCTGATGAGGATGGCGGCAGTAATGCTCGAACAGTGCCTGAACAATCCCCTCCGCCCGTTCCTCTTCTTCCTTCGCGTTGGAATTGGTGTACACCATCTCAAACATGAACGCTTTCAGCCGGCTATGGGCCAGGAATACCTCCCGGGACATCCGGATATCATCACTGGAATTTTCCACCACCGATTTGATGATCGTCGTCAGCCGGGCAGATTTAGTCCGCCCCAGCACGTAAACACAGTCATAAGGGAGATCGCTTTCCGTCAGTACGCCGCCCCGGATAGCGTCCTCAATATCATGGTTGATGTAAGCCACCTTATCGGCAATCCGGACAATCCGGCCCTCCAGGGTCTGTGCCTCCGGGACATGGTCCGAATGGCAGGCAATCCCGTTTTTCACCTCATAGGTCAAGTTCAGCCCTTTGCCGTTGTTTTCAATGTGATCCACTACCCGCACACTCTGGATGGTATGCCGGAAGCCGTACGGACGCAAACGGTTCAGCGCCCGTTCGCCCGCATGGCCAAAGGGGGTGTGCCCCAGGTCATGCCCCAGCGCGATGGCCTCGGTCAGATCCTCGTTCATCCGGAGCGCCCGCGCGATGGTCCGCGCAATCTGGGAAACCTCCAGCGTATGGGTCAGCCGGGTGCGGTAATGGTCGCCCAGCGGGGAGAGGAACACCTGCGTTTTATCCTTCAGCCGCCGGAACGAATTGGAATGCAGGATCTTATCCCGGTCCCGCTGGAACTCCGTCCGGATTTCACAGGGCGTCAGCGGGCGGACACGGCCCCTGGTTTCTGCCGAAAGGCAGGCGTAAGGCGACAGATACTGCCTTTCCCGTTCCTCATAATCCTCCCGAATCATTCAAGCCCCTCCTTTCAACAAAAATATCTGCTATAATCATAATACAGGATAAAACAGAAATCCCCTCTATTTTGAAAATTTTTTTCCTTAATTTTTTATAGTTACCACACTTCAAAAGAAGTGATTTACTTCTTTTGAAGTGTGCGGCGCATTTGCGCCGCAGGGGCCGCGAAGCGGCCTGTGGTGGACTTCATAGGCAAAATACGGTCCATGAAATGGACTGGCGGACTTTGCCCGCCTTGAAAATCGGTTACCGATTTTCAAGTGTTTTGACCATATCAAGGCATATCCGCATAAAAGCGGCCCAGCTCAGCAGCGCAGACCTGCCCGTTGGAAAGCTCGGTCAGCCCTTTGGAAAAGCCCTCCAGACGGTCCTCCCGCAGCAGCAGCTCCAGATGTACCGCCGCCCCAAAATCGCTGGATTCCACCTGCGCCTTCCAATCCGGCAGGAAGTAGGACAGCTTCCCGTAAAAAGAATACTCGCAGTCCACCCCGACCCGCACACAGGGCGCCATATTCAGGATCCGGGCCGCATCCACGGCAATCTTTGTCCCATGTGAATACGCCCGTACCAGCCCGCCTGTTCCCAGCAGGGTTCCGCCGAAATAGCGGGTCACCACAACGCAGACATCCGTGAGCCCCTCTTTTTGCAGGACATCCAGCGTTGGGATCCCCGCAGTCCCCTGTGGTTCGCCGTTGTCCGTAAAACGGGATAGGTTCCCCTCCCGCAGGATATAGGCATAGACATTATGCGCGGCGCTGTGGTGTTTTTTTGAGATTTCCGCAATAAAGGCCAGCGCCTCCTCCTCGGTCTGCACCGGGGCGATCTGCCCGATAAAGCGGGATTTTTTTTCGACGAACTCCGCCTCTGCCGGTGCGGCAATCGTGCGGTATCCCAGCATTTTTTCCCCTCCCCTTTTCCAACGCGACAAAAGCGATGCAGAAAATCTGCATCGCTCCGGCAGCCTTCCGGGCGCTCGCCCGCAGGCAGGATAACGGCTGCACATATTCAAAAAGATGCAGACAAAATCTGCATCTTCTCAAAACCGCCTGTTTATCGAAATTACATCCCAAAACGTTTCTTGAAGCGATCCACACGCCCGCCGGTATCGTTCAGTTTCTGACGGCCGGTGAAGAACGGATGGCATTTCGAGCAAACCTCGACTTTAATATCTTGTTTGGTGGAACCTGTTTCAATCACTTCGCCACAGGCACACTTGATGGTAGTCTTTTTGTAATCCGGATGAATACCCTGTTTCATTCCATTCACCTCTTTCAAATAATGGTCTTACAGGTAGATATCATACCACAAGTTTCCCCTGATTGCAAGAGCTTTTTTCGTTTTCCAACAAATTTATAGGCAGGGCTTCCGGACGCTGCCATTTCCATATTCCCATTTGCGCACAAACACCGGATGGTTTTGCTGCCAATGCCGCATTTTTCCGCAGCAGATAGGAGGATAAAGCCCTTTCCGATCATTTTCCTGCCGGCGTATCCGTTTTTTTCTTCTTCGGCTTGGGCGCGGGAAGCTCTTTGCAGGAGGCGGATATCAACCTCGCCATCAGGCTGCGGTCCTCCACATTTTCAATCAGGAAATGGGGCTTTGCCCCCGTATAAGGGGCGGCTTCCTCACAGCCCGGGCAGATCTCCGCTCCCGCCTGGGTCTTTTTTACATAAAATTGATTCTCACAGATCACGCCGATGACTTTCCCATCACAGTAAATCCCGTACTCGCCAAACATCTTCCGGTAAGCAATATTGCCCGCGCCGCTGATCTGTTCACAGACATACTCTACAAAATCCAGACTGGATGCCATCTGTACCCCTACCCTTCTTTCCAGCACCTGCACTGCTCGATTCGTTTCCCGTTATCGCCCTGCTTTTCATCATAAGCGAACTGTTTCAGCAATCCGCAGGGGAATGTCTCACATTGCCCGCAGTGTTCCTGACTCTTGGCTTCACAGCAGGCTTTCACCGGGCAGCTTTCCCCCCAGAACGGCTTCTCAATCTTGACACAGCCCTGACAGCCCGCCTGCTCCCGATAATGGCATTCCCTGCACAGGGTACCGCATCTTGAATCAACCATCAAATCCCTCCTTTTCCCCTATTATAAAAGCAGGAACAGGACAACAGTATGTCCTGTTCCTGCTTTTATTATTTCCGAATTAAAAATTCGGAAATAATACATTTGATTTGAGCCGTTTTGCTCGCCGCCGTAACCGGCGGCAACCGCAAAACATGGCAGATATTACTTCCGGCCTTTCAGTTCGGAAGTAATATTTTCCCTACTCCCGGAGGATATTTTCCGCCTGCCTTTTCCGTTCGTCCTGTAATTCTTTGGGTTCCAGAACAGAAGCCTTGTCCCCAAAGCTGAAAATCCACTCACGCATCGGCTCATAATGGGCAAAATCGCGTTCCAGCAGCAATTTCCCATCCGGGCGGACAGAATAGCTGTCAACCCCATATTCCTCAATCAGCCGATATTTTTCACTTTCGGCAAATACTGCCTTCAAATGGAAATGGCCTTCTTCCAGGTAACTCCCGAAGGACAATTCCTTCTCCGGGATCTCCCTTGCGGAGAACGTCCCCTCTTCCATCTGCAAGTCCCAAAGGCGGTTCAGCTTAAACAGCCGGTACGCCTGCCGGTCCAGACAAAATCCAAAAACATACCAGGATGACCATTTGAATACCAGACGATAAGGCTCGATCCGGCGCATGGATTCCCCTTTTTTATAATAATAGCGAAAGGACAAAAGATGCTTTGCCCAGACGGCCTGTTTGATGGTTTCAATTTTTTGTGTAAGCGAATCCTGATAATGGGAGGCCAGGTCAATCAGGATGATATCCTCTGAAGCTGCGCGCATCCCCCTCCCTGAAAGCTGATTCAGCAGTCCGGCAAGCACCGCACTTTTGGAAACGCTGCCTATCCCCCGAAGGCCGGCCAAAACTGCCTGCCGTTCTTCCTCCGTAAAAAATGACGGGGCCAGGGTATAGCCCTCTGCAATCGAAAGGCCACCGCCGTAGCCCTGTATGGCCACAACCGGGATCCCCGCCTTGCAGATATCCTCAATATCACGGCTGATCGTCCGCCTCGATACTTCAAACCGCTTTGCCAGCTCGGGCGCCGTCGTTTTTTCATGTTGCAGCAGGATGGTGATAATCCCAATTAAACGATCGATTTTCACGTACTCATCTCCAATTTCAGAAACAGTATAACATAGAAATACAGCCGCAGAAAGATGTATTTACAGAATGATCACGCCCATCCCATAAAAAGAAAGGCTCAAGGGTTCCCATGCCCTCCCGCACCCCCTGCGTCTGTTTTTTGGGGGGATTGTTGTGGGCCGGTGCGCGGGAAGGCAGTTTGCGGGACGTTGCCCCGCGGCCGAGCCGTCCCGGCCGGAACCGAAGGAACATCCCGGCCGCTCGGAAGCCAAGCGCGCTTGAAAGTTTGATTTTTTATGAAACAGGCGTGACAGAATGATCCGGGAAATTGCAAAAAGCTCCTTTCTCAGCCCTATAAGCGTGCTTATCCCGATCCTTTCCCCGCTTCCGTACACCGCAGGGTCAAACGATTCCTGCCGCTCGCCGTACAGGTAAACAGGGTCATCTCCCATTTTCCGGCTTCCATTTCCTCTACAGCCGCAGGCCCCAACCGCTCAAATGCAGCGACCTCATACTCAAACCGGTTCCCCTCCATATCCGTAAAAGAAAGACCGTCCCCTACATCCAGCTTCCACAAATCACCGAAGTGCCCCGGATAGTTATGGGCAGCAATGATCAGGTTCCCAAGATATGCCGATCCCTGGTAACGGCAGGGGGCCAGCTTCAGGTTTGAAAGACTCCAGTTCTCCATCACCGGAAGGGACAGCTCAAGAGAAGGGATGTCCAATCTTCCAATATACCGCTTCCCATGGATTTCTACCGCCGGCATCTCAGACTCCGGCGTGAAGGCAGGGTCCGAAGACGGAGCTTCTTCCGATATTTCCGGAAGGAGCTGTTCCAGCTCTCCAAGCGCCGTTTCCGTACTCTTGGCTGCACGGTTGGCATCCCATAAATTGTAAACGGACAGGCAAAGCGCCGCTGACAACAGTAGTATGCCTGCAATCAAATATTTATTTTTCATGCCTCTTTCGATTCCAGAGCCCCAGACAGGTCAATACAATCCCGGCAGCCAGCAGCAGCCAAACCGGATACCAGGCCATCCCCGTCTGCGGAAGCTCCGGCGTTTCCCTCGGGTCTTCGGAGCCTGCCGGCCCGTCCGGCTTGCTTGACTGATCCGGCCCGTCCGGCCTGCTGGATTCATCCGGCCCGTCCGGCCTGCTGGATTCATCCGGCCCGTCCGGCTTGCTTGATTCATCCGGCCCGTCCGGATCAGAGGACACTGACGGCTTGTCGTCATTGGTGATAATCACCGTGTTTTCCTGCTGGATCACAGAAACTGTAAAGCCGTCCGGGATCTCCGCTTCCTTCACCGTCCAATGATAGGCCTAGTCCAAACCTTTCCAGGTGTAAGACCATCCGTTTTCCGCGCTCAAGACCGCCCGGTCGTATTCCTTCCCATCACGATACAGGCAGACCGCAACCGAATCGGCGGCTGTACCGCCATCATCCAGCACCCATTTTTTGAGGACGGTCACCTGCTCCTTGATCTCCTGCACCTCCTTTTGGGTATTGGTAAAAGCAGCTTCCCGGGATTTTTCTCCGATCTCCCCGGTAATGATGCCCGTACTGGGCTCACATTCATAGTCCTCATCCAGGGTTTCCATAACGGTATATCGGGTCCCCTCCGGAAGATCCCGAGCCGTCTTGCTTTCGCCATGTTTAAGCTCAAAGAATGCGGCCCCGTTCCGGAAAACCATCTCGCCATAACGCCCGTTGATGGAGGTATCGCTCAGCATCACGCTGAAGCGGAAGGGGCGGTCTTTTTCCCCCTGGGTTACGGTTTTCCGGACCACCAGCCCGCCCTTAGGCGGCTCGTGGCTGTTCACAAAGTGGGCGCTCTCCACCCGGCCGTTTCGGATGCTTCCACTGATGGTTCCCGTAACAGGAGAAACATACCAGCCGTCCTGATTTCCGCCTTCTTCCGTCACCGAAAAGGCTGTGCCCACCGGAAGCCCCAGGATCACGATTTCCTCATCATGATGGAGAGGGATCGTTTCCCCGCTTCGGATATAGCCCGATTTATCGGTACCGTAGAAGTAAAATTCATTCTTCAGTTCTGCCCCATCCGGCCCCGTCAGCCGGATGGTGAAGCGGAAATGCTTTGTATAATCCTCCTCCCCGGCATTGCCTATAACCGTCTTTTTCACTGCCAGGCTGCCTGTCTCGGTGAGCGGATTTGTCTGATCGGTAACAACCACCACATTCAGCAGGCTGAACAGACAGGTTAAATCCCGGTCGCCCAGATTTTCCTTGTTGACATCATTTTTCGCCTCGCCATAGATCGGGCTGTTCAAAGCAGGCCAGTTTTGCTGCACACGCGTCCGGATGAAACCGGTATCCGTGACAAAAAACGGGGTAAAGAACTTTCCGCCGTCCAAATCATGAAGGCCATAATCAACCACCGCATTCATGCCGTAATGCAGGGCCATATCCCGTTTGACATCCGTTCCTTCCAGCGTGACATCCTCCCAGCCATACAGATCAAAGCTGCCTGCTTCCTGCCCCTGCGCGATTGCTGTAATATCCCGAAGCGTGATGTCTACATCACTTTCCATGGCGTATTTCGCCATGGTCTGGGCCAGCTTACCCACGCCGGCCATTACGGTGACGCCATTATCCTTCGTACCCGCATCGGCGTAAATAGAATAAATACCCACATGAACCGGAATCACGGTCGGATTAAGATGATACCCAGCCGGCGCATTCGTTTCCTTCAAATAATAGTCACCATTTGCATCGTGTGGATCGGTGATCCATTCCACTTCCGCATAACCGCTTTTTATCTGGTCCTGTTCATCTTTCGGCGCCCGGGGCTGGAAAACCAGCACGCCGTCCTGTCCATCCACATCGGCGGTAACACCTGAAGCTACTATTTCAGTGCAAGCCTGATCCCGATACAGGGTAAACTCCGTCCCATTGACCGGCAGGCCATCCTGATCCACTTTCTGCACCCGCAGCTGACGCTGTTCATTGGGGATATAGATCAGGGAACGGAAATCCTGGTTAAACTGCGAAGCATCCATCATACTGACATTACGGACGCCGTAGTCCTCCTTCGGATCGCCGCAGATAAATTCCGCAGCGGTGTCCATGACTTTTTCAATCTCCGCTTTTCCGGGATCCGGCCCCAGCTCTGCTATCTTTTCATTTACATAATCCCTAATGGCCTGATAGCGCTCATCAGAAGTATCTTCCGCGTCGGCAAAGAGGGAAAACGCATCCGGTTCAATAATAAAATACAGCAAACGCATATCCCCATCCGGATTGATATGGCGGTACCGGTCCGCCCGGCTGGGCATATCGGAAAGGCTCCCTTCCAGCTGGTGGAGCTCCTCATTCCATCTCAAATACCAATTATGCCCATACTGCGTCTGATGGAGCGCCGCTTTCAGCAGGGCCTTGCGCATACTTGGCGCATCCGTGATTTCGTCCGGAACCACATAAAACCCCTCGATATTATCGCCGTACACCGCGTTCCATTTTCCTGTTACCTGGTTCAGCAGCAGGGGCACCGCAAAAATCAGCCCGCGTTCCTGAGAATTCCTGGAAACCCTGATTCCTGCCGAATCCACCATCCCGGTTGCAGGATCGTATTTCCCGTAAGTAATCCCGCCGAACCCGGTCACATTAGAGGTAAAGCTGGCGTAAGACCCGGTCGTCCATCGGTTTGCCACCACAAACATCGTGGTATTTATATCAAATTCCAGCACGATATCTACCGGAAGGGTACGATAACCCGGCAGCGTCTTGGTTTCATGCAGGATGTAGTAGCGTCCGGCGCCGGTATCCGGATCATACCGGTCGGCAAAATTGAAGGGGCTGCCGTCCTCGTTCTGAAACCGGGCGATCCCGTCCGGGCCGCTGACCACAACCGCAACAGGATCCGCATTCCTGTCCAGTTCCTTGATATTGATTGCTTTGCCGTCCACTGTATTGGTACAGTAAAGAGGACGGTCCGGATCCCCATCACCGGGCAGCCTTTCCGCGTCGTAAAGCGCAAACTCCACCCCTTCCAGCGGGATGCCGTTCTGATCGACCTTTTTCACCTCCTGGTACAGCTGCGGCTGAAGATTGAACCGGATTGCCAGGCTGGAGTCATAATTGCCCCGCTCCAGATAGAACATCTTCAGGGTATGGCTGGTATCGCTGGCAAAGGTATTCCCCCGCCAGTTTACGCTGCCCGCCGCGCCGGCATATTCGAACATCTCCTTGATCGTCGTGGTATAAGCCGTATTCGCCTCCACCTCATGATCCTCTGGGATACCGTGGGTGTCAAACCCCCGGCCCACGGTGACCTCTCCGGTGGAAAAATCAATCAACCCGAAAAGCTCGCTGTGGCTTCCGCCCAGATCCATTACCAACACATCATCAATAAAGATCCATACGTCATCATCCCCGGAGAATTTGAACGTCATTGGCACATTCCGGTTTGCGCCGATATTTACGGTCCCTCCTGTCGGCTGACGGAAGGTCGTCTCAATGGTCATGCCCAAATAGTGGTTCATTTTGCCTGACTGGCATTTGACAGTGCTGAACAGTTCGCCATCGGGGTTTTCCCCGCTGAATACTTCCTCTTTGGTGTTGAAGGGCAGGAAATTGCCGACACTGTCTGTGCCGTCCGTACGCAGGGTGGCGGGAGCGTCATACAGGATAAACCGGTTCTGCCCATTATTCTCCCCCTCCGCCCCGTCAAACTGCGCGAAGCTTTCCCGCATATTATAGGAATAATAGCCTTCATCATCCAAGGTGAACAGCCCGCTTACATGGGTATAGCTCTTTTTGTTGGGATCGGGCGTTTCCGAATCAAACAGGTAAGCCAAAGATTCCTCGCCGTTTTCAACTGTCTTTCCGGTATCCCTTTCCCAGAAGCTGAGCAGCGTGCTGCTGATATTCTGAATATCTGTCCCATCATAAGAAAAAACCGGCTCGCCGCTTTCCGGGTGAGTGCCTGCCTGAGCCCCGGAATGTTCACCGGCCAGCTTGTAATCCCCAACCTGGGTGACATCCCGGATCAATTTCCGATCCAGTGCAGACAGTCCCGGGGAATTTTCATCTACCGCCAGCACCTTTTCGGCCCGGTCCAAATTGATTTCCGGATAGCCGTCCAGCAGCATCGGCTTTACGATCCGTTCCATCCCGGCATAGGCCTTGCCATATGGGGTGCTTTGGCCCGAACCCTTATTCCAAAGGCCGGCATGAACAACACCGCCATAACCGAACATCAGCAAATGGTTTCGGTTAATCCCCTGATACCAGGCATCCTCCGTAGAACAGCTAAGCGGGTATGCATTGGGCGCCGTTTGGTTGGGATCCCGCTTATGATAGTGGTTAATCTCCAAAAGATCGCCGTTTTCAGGGGATTCCCCTTCCGGCGTAACCCAGTAATCGAACAGGTTTACCGTAGTTGAATCAGGATCTACCCCCGGAATAATATGGTTATCCCAATCAATCTGATGCAGTGTCACCGTCAGATTCAGGACTTCCTCCGACTCTGCGGTATCCACCTCATCCCCGCCCGTTGTTTTCCAATTGGGGTCGTTTGTATTGATACGGAGCAGGTAACCGGGTCTCGAAACGGGCTTTGCATAAAAGGTCAGCTCCATCCCAGACTGGATCGCAGAGGTTTTATCCAAAACTTCCTGAATATTCCATTCCAGATCGACATAACCGGTAACGTTGCCGGCCGTCGGTGATCCGGGCTTCAGCTGAAACCCGGCCGCGATTAGATCCGCACTGTAATAGCCAGTGCCCTCGATCCGCCTGGGCAGCGCATTCTCCAGGATTTCTTTCAATTTTTCCTTATCATTCGGCAGGCCGACTAAACGCAGTTCCGTACTGTAATTGTAATCGGCATCGCACTGGATTTCGGTATCCAGGAGATACTTCCAGCTGCTTACAAATTTATGGATATTCCCGTCACCGTTCACCGGGACATTCGGCACCGGATCCCGGTACATTTGCCCGCCGCCTAAGCTCAGGATAACCGTCAGCGGATCGGCCTCAGCTGTCAATGTATAATCTTCGGGCAGCTTGGCATTCAGCGGATAAACGCCGGTATGGGCCTTCTCCGGGAAGCTGGTTTCCAAATCCCAATCCAGATTCAGTTTCACCGCACCGCCGCTTGTGGTTTCAGCCGCCACTTGATCCGGCAGAAGGCCGGCAAGGGCGTCCCTGGTCACCGGGTTTTCTTCATCCGCTCCCGGAACATCCAGCCGCCATTTCCCCTCTGCAAAAACCAAACGCCCCTTCTCATCCAGCCAGGACCAGCGGTTCAAACATTTCCCGCAGCTATAACCACAGCTTACGGAGCCATCCCCCTCCAAAAAACCGCAGTTTTTATCATGAATATGGGTACAGCTTTCCTCTATCCCTTCTATGTAGCCGCAGGTTCCATCATGGATATGCCCACAGGGACGCCCTTCATTTTTGACCTGGCATTCTTTTGAATGTTGGGCATGATGAACACAAAGACCCGTTTCGTCAGGGTACGACTCCGCAACCGAAACACTGGCTCCCAGTTGAATCAATAGTGCAATACACAAGAATATCGCTATAGCAGGCCGAAACCTTATCTTCTGTGCGGGTATCTCAAGTCCGGCTTGCTTTTTTAAAAGATCCTTTTTCATAAAGCTCCCCCATTAAATACAATTTTGCATACCAAATCCATAAGATTGATTTGCTCCCCAAACCGTCCTGATTTCATCAGACAGCAGGACACGGAACTCTTTTCCGTCCTTGTACCGCCCCTTGTCCACAGATTACGCAGTTGGTCTAACAAAAACCAACATATTCTTCAAAACGAACAAAAAACTTCTTTAGTCCGCTAATCCAGGGAAAACGAATCTAAGCCCGTAAAAAAAGACTTTTACGGGCTTAGATAATTATGTAAATTTTTAGGAAATCTTTCAGGAAAAATAAGGAAATAGGTGTTGCATTCATCAGAAAAGCTATGTTATAATAAAAAAGAATAAAATTAAACAGTCAGCTTCAGTCAAACTGCGTATTTTGTCGCTAACCATTAGACCAACTGCGTATTTTGTCGCTTAACAGATCAGCCGCAGCCGCTCCAGATACTTGGCGTGCTCCGCGCCAGTGGCCAGCAGATAAATCCGGGTCGTTTCAATAGAGCTGTGCCCCAGTACATCGGCCAGCTTGACAATATCCCGGCAAATCCGGTAAAACGTTGCTGCAAACAGATGCCGCAGGTTATGTGGGAATACCTTGGAAGGCTCTACCCCAGCTTGGCTGCACAGCTTTTTCATCTCCCGCCATATCTGCTTCCTGGATAAGCTTTGCCCGCTTCTGGTGAGAAAGATCTCCCCGGAAGTATTTTTTTGTTTTGCTGCAAATTTCAGAAGCTTGCGGCAGAGCTTCCCCGGCAGCAGGATGGTGCGGATTTTCCCCTTCAAATTGATGACCGCCTGTCTGTTCCGAGCGGCTTCTACAGTCAGATACTGCACTTCCGATACCCGGATCCCAGTGGAACAAATGGCTTCCATCAACAGCTCCAACCGTTCTTTGCCCATTTCTCGGGCGGCGTTCAAAAGGCGCAGGTATTCATTCCGGGTCAGCTCCCGGTTCCGTTCCCGGAACATCCTTCGCTGAAGGCGCAGGAACTTGATCCGGCACTCCTTCCAGCCTATAAAGCTCAACAAGCCGTTCAGTGCGGAAATTTTCCCGTTGACCGTCACCGCTGTCAGCCCTGCTGCCAACAGGGACTCCTTCCAATCCAAAGCAGCTTCTTTGGTTACGGGTTTATCTCCCAGCCAGCGCATAAAATCCCGGAGATCCCGGAGATACTTTGTCACGGTGGCCGGGGCACGCTCCTCTTGGTGCAAGTATCTTTCAAATGCTTTAATTTGACCGGATGTGAGGTAATGTTTTTGCATAACGGACTTTCCTTTCCCAAAAGCGGATCTTTTTGCTCAAGCCGCAGCCTGTGTTTACTCATCGATTGTCCTGTATTATTCCAGTTTATCATTTTACTGCTTTCTTTACAATATTAAAGTTTTAAAGTAAATTTCCAAATCCAGCGCAGGCAAAAAACATCTGATTTTCAAACGATATAGTCGGCACACCCTCAAATCGGCACCCAATTTTCAAGTCAGGCTTTGCCTGCCTGCGCATAAAATGCGCTGCGCGTTGACTATAAAAGAGCAAAAGGCTGGAAATATTTCCAGCCTTTTGCTCCCATTAAAGAAGGCAGGGCATAAAGCCCTGCCGTTCCCCAATCGTTATTTACCAAAAAAACTGCCGATCTTATCCAAGCTGATCTTAGCTTTTACCCCGTCAGCAATCTGTTTGATCTGCTCTTCGGGGAGGTCGATACCCAGTAATTTTTCTACTGCCGCAATTGGGTCCTTCATAAAGCTGGCTTGCAGTTCCTTATCATTTTTGACTTTTTCAACCAGCTCTTCAATACTCTTCTTAATATCCATCGCTTATTTACTAAAGTAACGGCTCAGCAGACCTGCAAAGCCTTTGCCATGGCGAGCCTCATCTTTAGCCATCTCGTGAACGGTATCATGGATTGCATCCAGGTTCAGCTCTTTCGCACGTGTAGCCAGCTTTTTCTTGCCATCGCAAGCGCCATGCTCTGCTGCTACACGCATTTCCAGGTTTTTCTTAGTCGAAGAATCCAGAACTTCGCCCAGGAGCTCTGCAAATTTTGCTGCGTGTTCTGCTTCCTCAAACGCATAACGCTTGTACGCCTCTGCGATCTCCGGGTAACCTTCTCTGTCTGCCTGGCGGCTCATAGCCAGATACATCCCAACCTCGGTGCATTCGCCGGTAAAGTTCTGGCGCAGGCCCTCAATGATCTCTGCATCCACGCCCTGTGCCACACCGATCCGATGTTCGTCCGCATAATTCAGCTCGCCTGCCTGCTCTGCAAATTTCTCTGCGCCTGCTTTGCAGACTGGGCATTCGGACGGCGGATTCTCGCCCTCATAAACATAACCGCAGATGGTGCAAACCCATTTTTTCATTTCTAATTCCTCCTGTAAAAATCGTATCCTGTCATATAAATGACTTTACCATAAATATACAGCATAAGTATATTTATGTCAAGCATATTTCCGGAAAATTCCATGAATTTTTCTTAAACTTCCAGCTCCTCATCTTCCTCATCTTCCTCATCAGGATTCAGGATTTCCAGTATCTTCCGGATATCCTTTATCTTCCGGATATCCTTCCCCCCGCACTGGTTATTGCAGACGTTCGTCGAAGGCGCCTTGGTGCCCGACTTGCAGGCCGTGGCCAATAAAAACCCGATCAGTGCGCCTGAAACCAGGCAGAACAGGCTCCTCCAAAGCCCCGTGCGTCGGAGCGCCTTTTGGAATGCTTTTTCCATTTCCATTGGATTTCCTCCTTGTTTCTTATTTTTATCATAGGGATGCCGGGAAACCCCGTCCATCCCTACAATTCCTGAATAAAATCATAGAGTTCTTTGGCCGTTTTTTCACTCAGCTTGGCCGCCTGCCGCAGCATTTCCGGCGTCGCTTTCTGAAGCTCCGCCTTCGTCTTAAATTCTTTCAGCAGGGCTGCCGCTTTTTTCGGGCCAATCCCCTCCACCCGGGTGAGAGTCAGCTCAAAGGTTGATTTCTTATGCACCGTCTTTTGGTAGTTGATGGCGTAGCGGTGGACCTCATCCTGCACGTTGGTGACAAACCGGAACGCGGACCGGTTTCCGGCAATAGCGATTTCACCCCCGTCTTCCGCGATCGCACGGGTGCGGTGGCGGGAGTCCTTCACCATCCCATAGACCGGGATCTCCAGCCCCAGCTTTTCCAGGATGGGGCGGATCGCGGCGACATGGCCCTTCCCACCGTCCAGCAGGATCAGATCCGGCAGCCGTCCAAACCCCTCCCCGCTTTCCTTCTCCTGGAAATAACGGTTCAGCCGCCGTTTCAGCACTTCGCGCATACTGGAATAGTCGTCCTGTCCCTCGACGTCTTTGATCTGGAACTTCCGGTAGGCTTTTTTCAATGGACGGCCGTTTTCAAACACCACCATCCCTCCGACCTTATCGCTCTCGCCCAGGTTGGAAATATCGTAAGCTTCAATATATTCCGGTGTTTTCGGCAGGCCCAGCAGCTTGGTCAGCTCGTCCAGCGCCGCTACTTCATGCCCGGTGCGCTCCACTTTTTTGGAAAGCTTCTCGCTGGCATTCTGAAACGCCATCTCCACCATTTTGTGCGGATCCCCCCGCTGGGGAATCCGGATCTGCACCTTTTTCCCTTTCTTTTCCCGCAGGTAGGATTCCAGCAGTTCCCGGCCGGAAAAATCGGCATCCAGTTCAATCTGCTGCGGAAGGTCTGAGGCGGAAAGATAGTACTGGTTTAAAAAATCTGTGCGGAGGGCGGAAAGGTCATCCACATCCGAAAAAACGTGATCCTCTTTATCAGAAAGCCGGTAATTGCGGAATTTCAGGATGGAAACAGCAGCATTCTGCCCGTTCCGGGCAAACGCCAGCACATCTTGGCTTTCGTTCTGGATCATGTAGACTTTCTGGGTATCCGAAATTTTCTTAATAGCCGCGATCCGGTCCCGCAGCCTGGCTGCCTTTTCAAAATCCAGCCGTTCCGCCGCTTCCTCCATCTGCTGTTCCAGCCGTTCGATCAGGTTCCCGCTGCCCTTCTTGATATAGGACAGCGCCTGGTTCAGGATTTCCCTGTATTCCTCCTGGCTGATCCGCCCGCGGCAAAGCCCCATACACTGTTTGATATGGTAATTCAGGCAGGGCCGCCCTTTCCGGAAATCCTGCGGGAATTTCCGGGCGCAGGTGGGCAGCCTGAAGGCTTTGTTGACAGCGTCCACCGTTTCGGTTACGGCATAGGAGCTGATGTACGGCCCAAGGTACTCCGCCTGATCGTCCAGCAGCATTTTCATCGCGCTGACCCGGGGGAAGGGCTCCTTGCTGACCCGGATATAGTGGTAGCCTTTGTCATCCTTGAGCAGGATGTTGTATTTCGGGGAATACTGCTTAATCAGGCTGCATTCCAGCACCAGCGCCTCGAATTCACTGTCCACCAAAATATAGTCGAAGTCCTCCACCTGCTCGACCATCCTCCGGACTTTATCGGTATGGCTGGGGTTGTTCGGCTGGAAGTACTGGCTGACCCGGTTTTTCAGCACCTTGGCTTTTCCGACATAAATCACTTCGCCCTTTTGGTTCTTCATCAAATACACACCGGGCATATCCGTGCAGTTCCGGGCCTTTGCGCTCAGACGTTCTAAATTCGGGTTCATGGAGTTCCTCCTCTCCTGCTTGTATGCCTTAAAGGGAAAACAGCAGCCGCCCGCCCTGATACAGGATCAGAGCCACCAGATACGCCGTCCCGGTTTGAAACAGCGCCGTCAGCAGTGCGGATTTCAGGCTGCCAAGCTCCCGTTTGCTGGCTGCAAAGGCCGCCACACAGGGCATATATAAGACGGTAAAAGCTAAAAATGCAAAGCTGGACAAGGGGGTGAACAAGCTCCCGAGCGCCTGGCTGAGCTGGGCATCGGTCGCCGACCCGGTCAGGATGCTGAGGGTGGATACCACCGATTCCTTGGCGGTCAACCCGGTAATCAGGGCAGTTGAGGCCCGCCAATCCCCGAATCCAAGCGGCACAAAGAACGGGGCCAGAAGGGAGCCGATGGAAGCCAGGATGCTCTGCGCCGAATCGCTTACCGGGTTCAGCGACCAATCGAAGCTTTGCAGGAACCAAATCGCAATGGAGGCTACAAAAATAATGGTAAAGGCTTTCCGGATAAAATCCTTCGCTTTTTCCCACATATGTAGCACTACATTTTGGAAAGAGGGCAGACGGTAAGCCGGAAGCTCCATGACAAACGGGACTGGGTTCCCCTTAAACAGGGTTTTCTTCAGCAGTAAGCCGGAAAGCACCGCAACCGCCATTCCCAGCAGATAAATGGAGATCATCACCAAAGCGCCGCTTTCCGGGAAAAAGGCCGCGGTAATCATCCCGTAAATCGGCAGCTTGGCGGAGCAGGACATAAAGGGGGTCAGGATAATAGTCAGCTTGCGGTCCCGCTCGCTCGAAAGGGTGCGGGTAGCCATGATCGCCGGGACACTGCACCCGAAGCCGATCAGCATCGGGACAAACGAACGGCCGGAGAGCCCGATCTTCCGCAATAGTTTATCCATGACAAACGCAACCCGCGCCATATAGCCGCTGTCCTCCAACAAAGAGAGGAAGAAAAACAGCAGCACAATGATCGGGAGGAAGGAAAGCACGCTGCCTACCCCGGCACAAACCCCGTCAATCAGCAGGGACTGGAGCAGCGGGTTCACTCCGGAACCTGCCAGCCAATCTGCCAAAGCATCTGTCCCGGCACTGATCCCTTTTTCCAGCAGATCCTGGAGCGGCGCGCCAATCACCGAAAAGGTCAGCCAAAAAATCACCAGCATCATCCCTAAAAAAATCGGGATCCCAAAGAATTTATGGGTCAGCAGCCGGTCAATCCGTTCGGAGCGCACCTGCTCCCGGGTTTCCCGGTGGCGGAATACGCTCTCCCGGCAGATCTCCTCAATAAAGCCGTACCGCATATCCGCCAGGGCGGCTTCCCGGTCGGTGCCGAGCTCTTCCTCCATTTCCCGCACAATATGCGCCAGGATCTGCTCATCCCCTGCGCTCATCCGGAGCGCTTTCCGCATTGGTTCGTCCCCTTCCACCAGCTTGGACGCAGCAAAACGAAGCGGGAAACCGGCTTCCTGCACATGATCCTCCACAATATGCGCTACCGAATGGATCGCGCGATGGACCGGGCCGCGGCAGAAATCCAGCCGGGAGGGCGGCTGTTTCCCCTGGACGGTTTTCTGGACAGCCGCGATCAGATCGGCGATCCCCTCGCTGTGGGCCGCAGAGATCGGGATCACCGGAACCCCCAGCCGGGCAGAAAGCTTTGAAATGTTGATGGAATTTCCCGAAGCCCGGACCTCATCCATCATGTTCATCGCAATCACCATGGGGATCCCGAGCTCCATCAGCTGAAGGGAAAGATAGAGGTTCCGTTCAATATTGGTAGCGTCGATAATATTGATGATCCCGTCCGGACGCTCATTGAGCAGGAAATCCCGGGTGACGACCTCTTCTGCCGTATAAGGGGAAAGGGAATAAATCCCGGGAAGATCGACCAGCTTCATGTCCCGGTGCTTTAAAACAGCGCCTTCCTTTTTTTCGACCGTCACACCAGGGAAATTCCCAACGTGCTGGTTGGAGCCGGTCAGGCTGTTGAAGAGGGTGGTTTTCCCGCAGTTCTGGTTCCCGGCAAGGGCAAGCAGAATACTCATAGGCTGTTCTTACTCCTCCTTCAAGATGATTTTCGCGGCGTCTTCCGCCCGAATCGAGAGGGAGTAGCCCCGCAGATGAAGCTCGATCGGGTCGCCCATAGGAGCTACCTTACGCACCTCCACCCGGGTATTCGGGGTCAGCCCCATGTCCAGGAGCCTCCTCCGGAGAGCGCCTTCCCCGCCGACAACGGCGATGACCCCACCATTTCCCGGCTTGATTTGATCCAATGTCATAATCCACCTCATTTCAGAAGTTCAGTCCTTAAAAGTTTCCTTAAGCTAACAATAAGAGAACTCCAAATCATTTTTATTTTATCGATTTCCGGAATAAATGTCAAGCCATTTGCAGGAATGTCCTCTCTCGCATTTTATAAAAAGATCAGGCTTTCAAGAGAAGCAGCCCCCGAGCTGCATTCCTCCAGCATCAGACCGGGGCGGCTCAACAACAGGGAAGTCCCCCATGAAATCTTTATGTTGGACGCTTCCACCACTTTTCAAAAACCATCATTGAATGAAGAAGGTTTTCATGTTATAATAAGCACAAAGCGCTTATTATATAGATGGCCGGGACGATCCGTTCGCGCAGGCTCACTTCCGCCCGA
>CANAQK010000029.1 GCA_947363605.1 uncultured Clostridia bacterium
AGAACTGGTTGGAGAGTTGTATGTTTTCTATGACCTTGAGGACAAAGATTTTGCAGATGGCAAAAGAACGGCATATCTTTGTGCATTTAGAGTTCGGACAGATTTCCGCGGTCAGGGATTCGGGACAAAGCTGATCTGCCATGTGATGGAGCACCTAAAGGATTTGGGGTATCAAAGGGTATCTATTGGCGTTGACACTACAGATATGGCGAATATTCGTTTATATAAGCGGCTTGGCTTTACAATAAAGGTAAAAGAGTGTACAGAAGATCCCTGTGACAGAAACGAAAATATGCAGCCGAGATCCTGTCCTTGCTTTTGGCTGTTCTATAGGAATCTGTATTCACAACCAGAAAACGCTATCTGACCGGGCCTTTTCCTGGCATCCCCGGCTATGAATACAGGTTCTAAAGAGGTCTAAATCCTTTTGCCCGGCTAACTTCCGGTTTGTCAGAAGAATAGCAAAGCCAGGCAATTAAGGGGCGGCAGTAAGAAGTACTGCCGCCCCTCACAATGGAGCTCCCTTTTACCTTTCGTGTTGTTGGCTCAAAACTCTGGCAATTTAATAAATCATACGGTTGAAGCCCCAAATTGCCTATGATATAGTCAAAGTAGCAAATGGGAATTCGCGAGGGCAATAGTATATGGATAAAGAAATTCTGTTATCTAATATAGACAAAGTTCATACTACAGAAATGGGAATCGATAGAATAAAGAAAAATCTGGGATTAGATACCAATGATGTGGTTGAATGGTGTAAGAACAAGGTGTTAGATGAGGGGTGCAATATTTGCAGGCAAGGAAAGAATTGGTACTGCGAAATTGATAATATCAAAATAACAATCAACGCTTACAGTTACACAATTATTACAGCACATATAATTAAATAAAGTCGGATTTATCGGGTAATTATCCGTTGCAAGTAATCACCCATATAGTTATTCTAATGAAAAACTAAGGAACTGGCCTTTCATCAACACAAAAGGTTAAAGGGCGCAATGGAGTAGGCTTGGATTTACGTCAGGCATCTTGTTTCAGGGCTTCATCCTGTTCCAGGGATTTCATCCGCCGGAGCTCAGCCAGCGAGAAAGCCACGGCCAGAATTGCAGCGGTAAAATCTGAAATCGGGCCGGCATACATAACGCCGTCAATCCCGAAAAACAGGGGAAGGATCAGCAGCAACGGCAAAAGGAAGAGGATCTGGCGGGTCAGTGACAGGATGATCCCTCGGGTGGCCTTCCCGATTGAGGTAAAAAAGTTTGCTGCAATCGGCTGGATAAAGTTAATGATCGTAAAGAAAAGGAAGATCCGGAAATAACGCTCCGCAAACTGGAAATATTCCGGGCTGCCCTCCCCGAACAGGCCGATGATCTGCCGGGGGAGAAGCTGGAAGCAGAGGAAAGCAAAAACGGAAATGATCGCGCCAGCACGGATAGCCAGCCAGTAGGTTTCCCGTACCCGCTGATACTTCCGGGCGCCGTAGTTGAAGCCGATGATTGGTTGAAGCCCTTGGGAAATACCGATCACCAGGGAAAAGAAAATCATCCCGACCTTTGCGATAATCCCAGAGCAGGCCAGCGGGATATCCCGCCCGTAAATGGAAAGCTCGCCGTAATGGGTCATGGTGTTGTTCATGACAATTTGAACCAGCATCATCGCCACCTGGTTAAAGCTGTTGGACGCGCCGAGAGCGGCAATTTTCAGGCTGTGCCGCAGGGTTGGGAAGAAATTCCGCGGGGTCAGGCGGACTGTTTTGAAACGGAGCAGGTATCCCAGCACCATCAGGGCGGAAACAATCTGCCCGGCTACGGTTGCCCAGGCGGCGCCGGCCATCCCAAGCTGGAACTGGAAAATCAGGACAGCGTCCAGCACGGTGTTGACAATAGCACCGGTAAGCATACAAAACATAGAATACCGTGGGCTTCCGTCCGCACGGACGAGGGCGCTGCCGCCGGTGGAAAAAATCAGGAAGGGGAACCCGACCGAGGTAATGCCTGTGTAAATGACTGCATAATCCATCACCTCTGCTTCCGCGCCGAACAGCGCCATCAGCGGATGGAGGAAGGCTTTTACAGCAATACAGAGGAAAATGCCGAATAATGCCAGCAGGGTTACTGCATTCCCCACATATTTAGCGCCATTTTCCCGGTCTCCGGCTCCCATGGAGAGATTAAAATTTGCTGCGCCGCCTACCCCGAATAACAGCGCCAGTGCTGTGCAGAGGGTGCTGAGCGGGAAGGCCACATTGGTAGCGGCGTTGCCTAGCATTCCGACGCTTTGGCCGATAAAAAACTGGTCTACAATATTATAAAGTGCGCTGACCAGCATGGAAATAATGCTGGGAACCGCATATTTTGCCAAAAGCCGGCCCACTTTTTCAGTGCCGAGCGGGTTTTCCTGTTTATTGATGACTGCTTGCATAGGGGGATGTCCTTTCTTTTTTCTGTTCTTTTTGATGGTTGATCTGAAGTGCGGCGTTTGCCATTTGCTCCAGCTGGGCCATCAGGCGCAGGGTCTCCGCCTCATCAAAGGGAAGCCGCTGCATCATTTCAGACCACCAGCTTTCAATAGCATGGCGGATTTCAGGTACCAGCTTTTTCCCTTTTGGCGTGAGAAAAAGCGCATAAGACCGCAGGTCTGCCTCGTCCCGCTTGCGTTCCAGAAAGCCCTCCTCCGCCAGTTTTTTGAGGCTCCGGGTTCCCAGCGCTTCATCAATGGCCAGTGTTTCACAAAGCCGCTTCTGGCTGACCCCTTCGTTCCGTGCAAGATAAAGCAGGAAGTTCACACCGGAGATACCCAGTGCGTCGGTTTGCAGGACCCGGCCCAGATATTTCTGCTCCTGCCGGTGCAGGATAGAAATGTATTTTCCCATAAGTGTAATCATTTTGTCCTCCGGAGCAATTGTTTGACTGCGGATAAAATACTTGACTTATCAATTATTTTACTCCGCTTTATCCATGTTGTCAAGCCGAACGGATCTTCTATGTTAAAAGCGAAAATGGAAGAAGAGAAGAATTAAAAACTTCTATAAGGAAAAACTTGAGTTCCTGCAAAAAGTGTGATACAATCAAAATAAGAAAGAATGGAGGTGCCTGCTGTGACAGATCATGCAATCCGAAGATATCTTGTAGAGAAGATTGCAAGCGGGGAAGAATCCTTTCGCTATCGAGATGAAGCTACACGCTTGGATACCAGCGAAGCCCGGATCAAGGGAAATATGCAGTTTTTGGCGGATAACGGTTATCTGAAAGCTTATTATTCTTTGAGAGAGATTTGCCGTGTTATTGCAAATGAACGCACATCATCTTATTTAATGGAGTTTGACTCTTCTGGGAACAAACTGGATCAGTCTGCTTCCAGTCCTCATGAGTACAGTACGCCAGAGTACGGGAAAAATCTGAGCATGGTGCTGACGGGGGATTTGGAATCGGAATTTCAAACACTTTTAACAGATATCCGCGACGTCAACTGCCCGAAAAAAGAGCAGGAAACACGGATCGGGAATTTCCTTACTTCTGTGGCGGGGAACTGTACCAGCAATGTCATTGTATCCTGTGCGTCTGAAATTTTTAAAGCGGCGGTTGGTTTGACCCGGCCGTGAACGGACACGTTTCAGTAAAGAAGAAAAAAGCCGGCTTGATCACTTCAAGCCGGCTTTGAGAGGTTTATTCGCTTTTTAAGTGCTGGGATTTGAATTGGTCAATTTTTCCGACTGTTCCTGGCCAATTCCAGACCGACCTGAAGCGCGGTACGGATCTGGAGCCGCATTTCTGGGGAAACGGGGAAGCCGTCCAGCAAAAGCCCAGACTCTGCGGCAAGATAGCCGTCCCAGGAATCCACCAGGGCGCTCAGCTCTTTTTCAGATGAGGAAAAAACAGGCGGAAAAGGCTGCTGGTTCTGAAGCAGCGCGGCAGGCTGCACGCCCAGGAGACTGGCGATCTGTTCCAGCTGCCGGGGAGTAAATCCATTCCCTCCGGCGCAGATCAGGCCGAGGAAGGTCTTTTTCGGCATTTTCAGTGCGGCCGCCAACTCCTCGCAGGTACAGTCCCGTTCTTCCATCAACGAAATCATCTGGTTCAGAAAGGGGGTTTCTCCTGAAACACAAGCCAGGCTGACGCCAAAATAATCCGCCGCTTTTTTCAATGAATGGAGGGAGGGCTGCTGGAGCCCCCGTTTCCATTGGGAGAAAACGGCATTGGAAAACCCCAGCTCCCGGCTCATGCGGGCGGCGTTGGTTTGGTGTTCCCGCAGCAGGAACTGAAGGATGGAAACCGGATTCATCAAAACGCTCCTTTATATGTCAATGTGGTTTGATTGTAGCACAGCGGGTTCTTTTTTTCAATGAAAAGAGGGGGATCTATTTTCGTTAGAATCACCAGTTTTTGCAGATATTCCGGATTCTTTAGAGGAATTGGATGATTGGCCTTCTGGAATTTGTAGAAGTTTAGAAGAAATAACAAAAGTATCAAATTGACAACCGTGCTTTAATCCGGTATAATAAAAAGTAGCAACGGTATCCTCATTAAAGAAGGAGAATAAAGATGGCTGAAAAAAAGGTAAGCTCTGTAAAAAAATTTGATGCAGATAAATTTTATAAAATTATTTCAAAACGCACGGAAAAAGCATTGACCGGGATTAACGGGGAAGAAATCGCGATAGTTGCCTCTGCAGAAGGGCAGGAATGGAAGTTTGAAGAAGTATCGGACGGCTGGGTAAAGATCGTTTCTAAGGACAGCGGGAAGGTGCTGGATATTATTTTAGGCGGCACTGAAAACGGCGCGCAGGTTCACCAGTGGGAGTACACGGGTGCGGATAACCAGCTTTGGCGGGTGGAAAGCGCTGGCCGCTTTGTTTATAAAATCGTTTCCAAGGCTTCAGGTAAATGCCTGGATGTAGTTGGGATGACGGACGAAGACGGCGCCCGGGTGCAGATTTGGGAAGATGTTGCCGGGGAAAACCAGACCTGGAAAATCCAAGCGGTAAAAGCTAAGTCTTCTGTGGCGAAAGCGCCCGCAGAGAAAAAAACGGCCGCAAAAAAACCGGCTGCTAAGAAGAAAGCACCGGCTAAAAAGAGCAAATGATTCTGTTGTCTGGCTTTCTGTAAAATGGAATTGATTGAAAACCGTCCTTTTTTCAAGGACGGTTTTTTTATTATATCATAGGCAGCAGAAATTCCCATCAACCCATTTTACGGATATACAAGAGGTACGGTTGCGGTTTCATATAAAACCTATGGGAATTTTGAAATATTGTGAATTTAGATGGAGTATGAAAAGAGCCTTCGGAATAGCTATATTGATCTAGAATCCATTTATCCTCACCTATAAGAACCTGTATTCACAATCAGAAAACACCATCTGACCGGTTTTTTTCCTGGCTATGAATACAGGTTCTAAAGCGGACCATATCCCACGGATTCTGTGGGATATATACTTTTTTATGAAGCTTTGCCCTGAAAAAATTTTTTTAAGGACAAGCTTTTTCTTTTTTCCGACGAAAAGAACCATTTTCCATTGAAAAAGTGCATAAGATCAAGTATAATAGACTAACAACGGAAAAGGAGAAAGGAATCAGATGGAGAAAACAGTTCGCAAAAAGAAAACCGGGTTGGCGCTCTCGGTCGCGCTCAACCTTTTACTTTGTATTGCGTTGATTATTACAGCGGTTTTTCTTTCAAAGGAAAAAGCGTCTTCAAACGTATTGGCGGCAAATGTGGCGGTTCAGCAGGAAATCATCGATAATGAAATGATCCCGCTGGAAACCTTCCAGAAAAACGCGGCGGATTTTAATGTAAGCACCGAATTCATCCAGCGGTTCTTTACGGATAAGATCGTCTATAAGGACGAAAGCGGCATTGTTTATGCCGATGTGGATGAATCCCTCCCGAAGAACAGCTATAACTGGGAAAACCTGGTCCGGGAGGAGAACAAACGGATTCGCTATCTGGACGATGGCGCGAAGGTCGGCATTGACGTTTCCAAGTATCAGGGGGAGATTGACTGGGAAAAAGTCAAAGCGGATGGGATTGATTACGCGATCCTTCGGCTGGGCTACCGCGGGTACGGCACAGGGAAAATGGTGCTGGATGAAACCTATGAGGATAACCTGGAAAATGCTGAAGAAGCAGGGATGGACATTGGCGTTTATTATTTTACTCAGGCCATTACTCCAGAAGAAGCGGTGGAAGAGGCCGAAATGGTGCTGGAATACATCAAGGGCCACCGGATCCTGTATCCTGTGATCGTGGATATTGAGGATGTCCCGTCCGGGGAAGCGCGGACAGCCGGGCTGACCCGGGATGAAATTACCGAAATCCTGATTGCCTTTTGTGAACGCATTAAGCAGGAGGGCTATACTCCGATGATTTATGCCAACACAAAATGGCTGGTTTCGAAGATGGACCTGGCGCGGCTGACGGACTACGACAAATGGCTGGCGCAGTATTACCGCACCCCTTTCTTCCCGTATGAATTCCATATGTGGCAGTACAGCAGTACGGGTACTGTAGATGGGATTGAAGGCAATGTAGACTTGAATATCTGCTTCAGGGATTATACCGGCGGAGCGCGCGAATAACCCGGTTTTCTTTTATTAAAAAGGCTCCTGCATCATTTCACGGTGCAGGAGCCTTTTTTATGGCTGGGGGCTGTGTATTATACCTAAGAACCTGTATGCCCAACCATCGAACACGATTTGCCCGGTGCTTTTTCAGGCAGACTGCGTTCATTTTCCTTGCCATACGGCAAGGATGCCTGCCAAAATGGCCTTGCCTGCCCGAAAAATCCCTCGGGCATCCGGCATCCTCTGATTGTACATACAGGTTCTAATTCTCAATAAAACGATTTTTATCTTTTTATTAAGAAATAGTATTACAACTCAAAATCCTGGCGGGAATACTCCGGCAGCGAGGCCTCCCGGTTCGGGATCCGCTTCAGCGGGGCATAGCGGTAATTCCGGCAGGAGTCGTAGGCGCTGACGGTTCCATGTTTTTTACAGGCAATTTTATGCGGATCCGAAGTAGCCAGGCCATATTCGCAGTAATGGCAGGCGGGTTCGATCCGTTCACCGAATAATTTCAGCCGCATTCTTTTCCCCTCACTTTCTGTTTGCCCCTATTGTAGCAGATTTTTTGTGGAAAAACAACAGCATGACGGCTAAAAGGATCAGGAAAAAAGTAGCTGGTGGGGAAACCGAATAGGTTTCCGGTGAAATTTGCCGGTTCAGCCGGATACAGTTCAGCGTTTGGGGGAACAGCTTCTGAAGGATCGCGGTTACACCGACGCTGATTGCCAGATAAGGGATCCGGAACAGCAGGAAACGTGTCATCCGGATCCCACTGGGACGGAGCAGGGCCATCAGCTGGAGCAGGACACAGATTCCGCCGAAAGCGGTATAAGCGGCCGCCAGCAGGAGCGGATCCCCTGAGGATAGCCGCGGGATCGATTGGCACCCACTCGTCACTTCCAGGATCCCTGGGAGGAAGGGCGCCAGATCCGGGAGCCATTTTTCCGCCCATTGGATCAGGAGAGGGGAGATCCCGGAAAAGAGCAGGACAAACCCGCAGATGATACCCATGGTACGGACGCTGTCTGTGACCGCTGAAACCAGCAGGCCGGAATCTAAACGGCTGAAGCAGGAGGCAGGCCGGGAAGCTTTTGGCATCCGCCTGATGCCAAAGGAGTGGAAAAATCCCAAGGCCAGGCAGGCAGCGATTTGGGAGAGGTAAAGGAAAATACCCGCCTGCCAATTTCCAAAAATCAGCACGCCGACCCCGCTGACCAGGAAAGCCGGCCCGCAGTTGACCGAGTAGCAAAGCATCCATTCCGCCTGCTTCTTCTTCAAACGGCCCTGCCGCACGCTGTCGCTCAGAAGCTTTGCCCCGATTGGGTATCCTCCCAGCAAACTGAGCAGGACCAGGGAGAATTCCGCGGGAGCCAGCCCAAAGATCCATTCACCGAGCTTGGCAAATGGCCGTGCCAGCAATTCCCGGAGCCTGGAATTGGCGATGATCCCTGATAAAATCAGAAACAGGAACATACTGGGGATCACCAGCTCCAGCGAAATCTGAATCCCTGTCCGGATACCGCTGGACAGCTCCCCGGAATGGTCGATCATTAAAAGTAAAACAGCATAGATCCCAGCCGTTGGAAGGATGGTTTTCCAGAATTTTTGCAGCATCAGTACAGCGCCTCCTCCGTTTTTCTCTGCTTCATGTATATGATCCAAGCTTGTGGAATATATTGGGAAAAGATCCGGATTTCCGGTAAACCAACGAAATGAGGATGAGACTGTGAAGCCGAATTTTCTGCGAGAAACCATTCTTGCCGCAAAAGAGCAGGTTCTAATCCAGCCTTCGGTTGAGGTGCTGTCCAACCGAAAAGCGGCTTTGCGGGGAAAATACAGGATTCTGGAGTATTCCGATGAATGGATCCGGATTCAGTTGGAGGGTTTGCAAATCTGCCTGTACGGCAGTGGGCTGGAGTTGGATTCGGTTCTGCCTGAAAGCCTGGAGATCCGGGGGACTATTTCACGGATCGAATACGAGCCAAGCGGGGAACGTCTTTGATTTTTGCCGGATGGAGGAAAAGGGATGCTGAACAAGCTGCTTCGCTTTTTTGCGGGGAACTGCCGGTTTTCGGCGGAGAATGGGCTGGTGGAACGCCTGCTGAATCATTGCGCAGAGGAGAAAATCCTGCTTTGGAAGCTGGAAAAAACACCGGAGGGGTTTCGCGCCAGCTGTTTGAAGCGGAATTATCCCGCGGTGCTGGAGCTTGGCAGGCGGGTCAATGTAGAGGTTGGCCTGGTGGAAGAAAAGGGCCTGCCTCAATTGATTGCACGTTACCGCTTCCGTGTTGGGATACTGGCCGGGATATTGTTTCTGCTGGGTTTCCTGCTGGTTTCACAGTATTTTGTCTGGGATATCCAGGTGGTAGGGAACAGCACTGTCCGGACAGAGGTCATCCTGGAGGAGTTATCCGAACTGGGGGTAGAGCGGTTTGCCTTTATCCCGGAGCTGGATTTCCTGCGGAAGCGGGACGAGGCGCTGCTTCAGATCCCGCAGCTGGCCTGGATGTCCATTACCCGTACCGGGAGCCGTCTGACAGTGTATGTGACCGAACGGACGTATCCACCCAAGCTGGATACGGAGGAGCCTTGTGATATTGTCGCCTCGCGTACCGGGCAAATCCATTATATGGAGGTATATAACGGTACTGAGGTTCGGAAGGTGAATGATACGGTCATCCAGGGGGACGTTCTGGTCAGTGGGATCCAGGTAACTAAGAACGGGAATACCGCCCAGGTTCATTCCTCTGCTAAAATTATTGCGGAGGTGCAGTTTGAAAAAACGCTTTCCCTGGATTTAGCGCAGTATTCCAAGGTGTATACCGGAAAAGAGAAAACCCGGTATTATCTGGAATTATTTTCCCTGCGCATCCCGCTTTATCTGGCGGCCCCGGTGGAAGGGGAATACGACCTTTCAGCCAGCCTGAATTTGCTGCGGCTGTTTGGAAAGGAATTCCCAATTGGGATTGGCAGCCTGCATTATCGTTTTTACGAGAAGCAAAGCGGTGAGTTGAGCCTGGAAGAAGGCCGGAAGATTCTGCGGGAGCAGTTCGCACAGTATGAAGCCTTAGAGCTGGCGGATACTGCGATTTTGGGGCGGGATATTGCTGAGGTTGTGCGGGGGGGCGTCCTTTCCATGACGGTGCAGTATCTGGCTGAGGAGGACATTGCGCGGGAAGCGCCGCTGGATCTTTCCTTCCTTCCCCGGACAGATACACCGGAATGATATAGTCGGCACACCCTCAAATCGGCACCCGATTTGAGGGTCAGGCTTTGCCTGGCATAAAATGCGCTGCGCGCCGTTTATGAAGCCCTGCCGCAGTGTTGAAAAGAAGCCAATGCTTCTTTTCAAGTGCGTTGACTATACGATTTCCTCCGGTTCTAACCGGGGTGGTTCGGCCGCAGGAATGCTTCCCTTCTGTTCATCATGTGGAGGTCCGCGATACGGGGCGGTATGAGCCTCGCATTCAGATCGCGGCTTCGCCGCTGAGCCGTAATACTATTTCTTGATAAGAAGATTTAAAAAATCATTTTATGGCGGCTGCGCTGCCGGGTCGCAGCGGCCCCATAAAATGATTGCATCGTTTTATGAGGAATTAGTATAAAATGCGGCCCCAGAAAAGAATTAGTACAAGAGGAGATCACCCATAAAGAAACCGGCTGCTTAGCAGCCGGTTTCTCCGTTTATTCGTCAGAATCCTTTTTGTTTGCGGTTATTTTCGTTAAGACTGAAACAATGATGGCGATCAGGATCAGTACGACAAAGATGCCGACCATTCCTTGGCCCATGAGCTGGAAGGAATCCATCAGGGTATCCATATTGACAGCAAGTAATGGGAACATTTTTCCAAAACCTCCTTATTTGATTAGCTGGGGGACCAGATACAGGATCATACCGCCTGCCAGTACCGACGCGATCTGCCCGGAAACGTTGGCACCGATCGCGTGCATCAGGAGATGGTTGGTCGGGTCTTCTTTCAGCGCCATTTTCTGGACGACCCTGGCTGACATCGGGAACGCAGAGATCCCAGCACCGCCGATCATCGGGTTGATTTTTTCCTTCAGGAAGAGGTTGAGCAGCTTGGCGAAAAGTACGCCGCCGATCGTATCAAATACGAAAGCAACCAGGCCGAGGAACATGATAAAGAGGGTTTCAACCCGAACGAATTGCTCCGCAACCATGGAGAAGGAAATGGTAATCCCCAAAATCAGCGTGACCAGGTTAGCCAGGACATTCTGGGCGGTATCGGAAAGGCGTTCCAGCACGCCGCATTCCCGCAGCAGGTTTCCGAACATCAGGAACCCGACCAGTGAAACGGACATTGGCGCGACAAAGCCGGCTACAATGGTAACGATAATCGGGAACAGGATCCGGGTGGTTTTGGAGATGCTGGCCGGGTTGTACCGCATCCGGATCATCCGCTCCTTTTTCGTAGTGACCAGCCGGATGGCGAAGGGCTGTACAATGGGGACCAGGGCCATGTAGGAATAGGCGGCAACAGCGATCGCGCCCATATAGCCGGAACGCAGTACCTTGGAAACCAGGATGGCTGTGGGGCCATCTGCGGCGCCGATTGTACCGATTGCCGCGGCGTCCCGGAGGTCAAAGCCAAGCAGGACGGCAATACTGATGGCGGCGAAAATACCGAACTGGGCGGCGCCCCCGAACAGGAACATTTTGGGGTTCGCCAGCAAAGGCCCAAAGTCGATCATTGCGCCAATGCCAATAAACAGAAGCAGAGGCAGCGCTTCCGCCGCGTCGATTCCAACTTCGAACATCCATTCGATAATGCCGGGGGTAGAGCCGATCCCTTCCATGGTCTGGTTAATGGCGCCGGAAAGGGGCAGGTTGACCAGGATTGCCCCGAAGCCCATTGGCAATAGGAGCGCCGGCTCCATATCTTTTTTGATTGCGAGGTAAATCAGCAGCCCGCCTACCAGATACATCACGCATTGCTGCCAGGTGACTGCCAGGATACCGTCCAGAAGAAAACTCATGGTTCATCCTCCATTGAAAATTTATGAGCCACTGTAAAAATGTATATTTTTACAGTACACTGATTTTATCATACCTGATTTTTCCCGAAAAGTACAGGAAAATTTCAAAAATTTCTCTTTCCGTGAAAAGAATTGACGTTTCCTGCGGGAGTGTGCTACACTATAGTCAAAATCGCTGCGGGAAGGAGCCGTTTTCGATGAAAACTTTTCGTATATTATTTCTTGTTCAATACGGTCTGTTGTTCACTGTGCTGAATGTCCCTATTTCAGGCTATGGGGTCGATACGGGGATTATTGGAAGCCTGTTGTTGTTCTGGCCAATTCTCCGGCTTCGTGAAGAAGACCCGGCGTTCCGGAATGCGGCTTTGGCGCTGTGGGCGAGATTTGCCCTGTTTGGAATCGGGGTATTTCTTAACTTTACACCCTACCATGCAGATGCCTGGCTCCAAACCTTGCTTGCCTTGATGGGGGTTGTATTTCAGTTGGCGTTGGTGTATACTTCTCTGCTGGGCATCCGCCATATCCTGGTGCGGGTTGGAGAAAAAGAAGAACGTTTAGTGCGCTGCTCCCGGCTTTTCGAAGCGAGTGTATTGGTTTCCCTGGCAGGGATTCTGCTGCCGGGGATGCTGCCGGTCTGCCTGCTGCTGACATTCGGGGTCGGTATTTATATTTTGACCCAGCTTCGCCATGCAATCCGCGCGATTCATGATTCCGGCGAGGAGCTGACTTTGGCGGCTGTAGGGAAGGCCCGGCCCGTCTGGCTGGCCTGCCTGCTGATCCTGCCGGTCTGCTGCGGCGGCTGGGTGCTGGAATTTACCCGCAGCCATCCCTTTTCCGCTGAACCGGCGGGGCAGTCTTCCAGCCCTCAGGCAGAAATGCAGCGCCTGTCCATGAAAAACCGGGGCTTCCCTGAAAAGCTGCTGGAAATCCTGCCGGATGAGGAAGTACTGCTGTATGCAAACCTCTATGCCTGTGATACGTCGGAACAGGAGTTTGAACTGGACGGAGGGAAGCTCCGGCTGACCCTCTGCGCAGCTTATCTGGATGATGTCCAGGATTTCCCCGAGGGAGGACTGGTCCGGATGCTTGCCGCTTATGAGTGGCTTGCTCTGCCGGAGCACCGGTATCAGGACAGCCTGCTGCTCTGCCTGAACGAAACGCTGACTGCAGCAGAGGAAGAACCGCCGGTGAATGGATTCCAGCTTTATCAGCAGGAGGGGGAGCGGTTCCAGACCCAGCTGAAGATGTCTTGGGATCTGCACACCCGGGAAATTACCCGGGTGAAATCCCCGGCTGGGCAGCGGAATTACCGGCTGCCCTATGAGCTGTGGGAAACGCCGGTGATGGAAATTTCGCTCAGTACCGGGGAAGGGCATCGGGGCTATTTTGCGAAAACCTATCTGGAGCAATCCCCAGGTGAGAACAAAACCAGTACGTTTGAACTCGTTTACCGGCATCAATCAGGCGGGTGGAATTTCCCCTATATCGCGCCACTGGATTTTGCGGTCCCGTCCGACCGCTTTTTTGCCGAGCAGAAAGAGCCGCCGGTTTCCCGGGCGTATGAAACGGTTTCCTTTGCAGCCGAGCTGGATTATTATACCAATGAAGGGTTCCGGTGCGTGATTCTCCCGTGAATATTTCCGAGAAAATAATACTATTTCTTGAAAAAAGATAAAAATCTTAGAGTCTGTTCAAGACCTACGCGGAGAGATTTTAAACAGGCTCTTATTATCGCGGCGAGATACACCGCCGTGTCTGAGGCGCACCAAGAAAAGTATTGACAACATTCTGGGCAGCTACGCCGCCGGACCGCATTCTGCGACCCAATAAAATGACTGTATCATTTTATTGAGAATTAGTATAAAATCCCGCCTGTCAAATGACAGGCGGGATTTTTGACAACAGGAATCAGCGGATTTCCGGAACCAGGTGGAAATTCCAGGTGAAGGCTTTTTCTTTCAGCCGGTATTCTTCCGGAAGCTCCGGACCGCAGCTGTTGGAGCCGACGCCGCTCATCTTGTAATCCAGGGAAAGGATGGTATAACCGGATTTTTCCAATTCCCAGTTATGCGCTTTTGTCTCGAGTTCTTCGCGGGTGTACTCCGACGCGCTGAAGCTGAACGGGGTTTCAGAGCAAGCTGTCAGCGCCAGTTCCGGAGAAGCCAGGGTGACGGTTTCTGTACCGAAATGCGACCCGTTTTCCTGCGGGCGGATATAATCCTCATGCATTTCGGAAACAAAGGCAGAATGCCGGTCGATTACCGAGCCCAGATGCTTGTCGATATAGCTTTCCTGCGGGCCGTAGCCAAAATAGGTGCAGTGTTTCATTTCCGGGTTCAGGAAGAAACGCAGGCCAAACCGGGGCAGATAAGGGGCGGTTTCCCGGATTTTTACCTTGAGTTCAGCGGTTACTGCGCCAGAATTGGAAACTGTCCAGACCGATTCCACCTCCGCAATGTTGGCCAGCAGTACGGATTGAAGTGAAAGCGGGCAGGTGATGGCCACGCCGTCCTCCGACTGGGAAAAGGTAGTATGGTAGGTATATGGAGGCAGGATCCGGTCGATCCCATGCTGCTGCCAAGCCTTTTTGATGTACATATCATTGTCCAGCGGGGCGCGGTAGAGGTTATACTCCATTGGGCGCTCCAGCAGGGATTGTCCGCCGAAGGTCATCTGGTCAAAGCATCCGGTTTCTTTATTGAAGCAGTACATGAAATCCCCGCCGGACAGCGCGATAAAGCGTTCGGTTTCCGAAACCGCAATCGGGAGATTCCCTTTTGGCAGCAGGATTTCTTCAGCCTGTGAGGAAAGGCTGAACTGCTCGGTTCCCAACAGATGGCCGGCCGGGGTCAGGGGTTTGGCTTCCTTCTGCCGCATTTCTACCGTCAGATAGACCCGGCTTCCGCTGTAGGAGGGAAGTGGGAGCTTCAGTGAAGCAGTCCCGTGCGGCGGGACGGACGGCAGTTCCAGTTGTCCGGAAGCGAGCAATTCCCCATCCTGTTTCAGCTGCCAGCAGAAGTAAAGCAGGCTGCTCAAATCGGTGAAATCCAGCTTGTTTTCGATCCGGAGAGCCCCGTTTTCATAGGAAAGATGAGCTGGACGCGCAGCATTTTTCAGTTCTTTTAACCCGGTATGCGGGCGGCGGTCCGGATAGACCAGGCCGTCCATACAGAAGTTGGAATCGTGCGGGAATTCCCCGAAGTCGCCGCCGTAGCCGTATTTCTTTTTCCCGTTTTCCGCCTGGCCGAGCAGTACGGAATGGTCACACCATTCCCAGACAAACCCGCCGCAGAAGTTGTCGTAATGATAAAACAGGTCGTAATATTCCTTCAGGCTTCCGGGGCCGTTGCCCATGGCGTGCGCAAATTCGCAGAGGACCAGCGGCCGGGTTTCGTTTTCCCGATCCATATAGTGCTGGATCCACTCAAAGGAAGGGTACATGGTGCTGAATACGTCGATCCCTTCGAAGGTTTCCGTCCCTTTTTCCTCCAGATCCTTGGGGATGACCATGGATTCATAGTGGATCAAACGAGAATTGTCCAGCGCACGCACCCGCTTGATGGCCTCCTTGAAGCAGCAGCCGAACCCGCTTTCGTTCCCGAGCGACCAGAAAATGACGCAGGGGCGGTTTTTATCCCGTGAAACCAGGCGTTCCGCGCGGTCGGCGATGGTCAGTGTCCAGTCGGGGTTGTCCGCGATCAGGGCGTAATAGTCATGGTCGTAAGTGCCCTGGGAGCTGACGGTCCCATGGGCTTCCACATCGCCTTCGTCGATGACATAGAAGCCGTATTCGTCGCAGAGCTTGTAAAATTCCGGACGGTTCGGATAGTGGGAGGTACGGATGGCGTTGATGTTGTGTTCCTTCATGGTACGCAGGTCGTTGGTAATCTGCTCCAGGGAAGCGACAGAACCGGTATCGCTGTAGCTGTCATGCCGGTTGACGCCCTTGAACTTCACGGCCTGCCCATTGACCTTGACGACCCGGTTTTCGATCCGGATGTCCCGGATCCCGACCTTTTCCAGGATGACTTCATCCGGCGAAGCGATTTCCAGACCGTAGAGCACCGGGTTTTCCGCGTTCCAAAGGAGGGGGTTCTCCACCTCGAAGCTGACGCTGGAGGCCGTGGTTTCAATATGATGCAGTTCCCGGCCGTCCGGCGCGGTCAGCGTCACCTGCTTGAGCAGGTTGGAGCCCTCCTCCGTAAAGAGGACAGCCACAGTCGCGGATTCTTCCCCGACCAGGGTTTTGACCTGATAATCGAAGATGAATTCCTGAGGCCGGGTCAGCAGGAATACATCCCGGAAAATCCCGGACATCCGGAGCTTGTCCTGGTCTTCCACATAGGTTCCGTCGCACCATTTCAGCACGACGACGGCCAGTTCGTTTTCGCCGTCCTGCAGCAGCGAGGTGATCTCGTATTCACTGGAGGAATGGGAAACCTGGCTGTAGCCTGCAAATTCCCCGTTTACATAGACATAGTGGCAGGAATCCACCCCTTCAAAGTTCAGGAAATACCGGCGGTTTTCCTCCTTGTGCAGGGGGAAGCAGCGGCGGTAGAGCCCGCAGGGGTTGTCTTTAGGGACATAAGGCGGGTTGAAGGGGATCGGGTAATTGACGTTGGTGTACTGGTGGGAACCGTATCCCTGCATTTGCCAGTTGGAGGGAACCGGCAGGATGTCGTAGGATTCTGGAGTGAAAGTCAGGTCGGAAACCCGGCTGAAATAATGGAAATCCCAGTTTCCGTTCAGCATCAGCACCCGGCTGTTCGGGTGTTTTTGGCCGGTTTTCCGGCAGGGGTCGGAGGGGATATAGTAGGCGCGGTTCGGCATTGTCCCGACCCGGACAATGGAGAGATCCTGATAATAATTTGGCAGCATAGCGCTTCTCCTTTTTGGGGATAAAATTTACAAAGAATGGGGTTTTCCGGTTTGATTATAGGGGATTCTTTTGGGGATGTCAACGGCTATTTTCGGTTTCAGAAAGAAAGTTTCAGGAGGGAATGGCGTCAGGAAGAAACGGTGCGTTCCCGAACCCGATCCTTCTTGCTCAGGATTCCGGATAAAAGAGGGGAGAGGGGGTCGTGAGCCGTGACATTTTGTTCAGTAAGCCGGCTGCTGTAATTGGCATAGCAATAGCGGCAGCCGTTTTGGCAGGTATTGTAGAGTCCAAGATCAACACTTTCCGCACAGCCGCAGCCCGGCCGCTGATGGGTATCTTTCTTGAACTCCAGGCGGCAGCCCAGGAGCTTCTCCAGGAGCTCAGTGTCGATGCAGCGCGCGGGCTTAATTCCGCATTGCCTAAGCTCGGATGATTCGGCACAGGCGTCGATTTGCAGGCCGAAGCTGCGGGCGGTTTCCGCCAGCTGAAAAGCCAGTTCCATCCTGGCATCCGGCGGGAAGTCCACCAGATCCAGTTCCCGAAGATGGCTTTGGACACCCCGGTACTCCAGGTCGATCCAGCTGATCGTTACCCGCCGGGTATAGGGGTGCAGCTCCTCCGCGATTTTCCGGAACGCCCGGAGATGATATTCCATTGTGTACCGCCTGCTGAGCAGAACCGGGTCATAGCGCCAGATGACCCGGTCGGCACCGATTTGCCTGGAAAGCTGCTGGAAGGCCGGGATCAGGACGCTGGGCTTATCCGGCAGGCCGGGCTCCAGTTCCCGGCCATAGGGGGTTAAGGTGAACTGGAAATAATAGGTATATTCCGACAGCTCCTCCAGCCGGTTCAGCATAGGGATCGGGTTTTTCGTCCAAAAGACGATCCCATCCACCACCGCCGGCTCTAGACGGACCCGGCTGACCTGATGGAAATTTCGCGGGTTCCGCACCAGGGCAAACTTCTCCTGAACCCGGTTGAAAAACCATTCCGCATAGCAGGCGGGGATATCCGTCCGTCGGCTTACGCTGAGGATCATGGGGTCAATCCTCCTCTGAGATTACCGAAACCTTCAGCCCGATTTCGAACATCCGGTTCCAGGGCAGGCGGCACTCGGTGATCCGGATCCGATGCCCGGGGAAGGGAAGCTCCCGTTCCGCGAATGCCTCCAGCCGATTCCGGACAATGCGGGCAGCTTCCCCGTCTGTTCCGTCCACTTCAAAGTAATTCCAACCGTGCTTTTCCAGTTCTTCCCGGCAGACCGCGTTCCGGACTTCCGCCATATAGCCGATGTCCTCCAGGTAGCGCAGTGCGAGGAAATCCAAATGCTCTTTCCGCGGGCCGCAGCAGTGGCGGAGCATCGCCATCGGGATGGCGGTTCCCAAGGTATTGGAGGAGGTGTTCCACCCGGCGTATCCGCCCAGCTTCCAGAGCAGCCCTGCCTGCTTTAAAAGGGAGAACAGCTCCGGATCCCCTCCGTTTGCGTAGGCAATGTCTGCGAAGGCCACCGTTTTGCCCTGTTTCAGCGCATATTCCGCGTAGAGCACCTGCTCCAGCTGGGTGCGGTTGGTTTCGTATTCCATCCGCAGGGGGAGGGGCTGGCCCGGGCAGTGTTCCTGCGGGTTTCCGCTGGGGGAGTTGACCATCAGCAGGATATCGGCTTCGGAAGCGGAGGTTGCGACCAGCCCGCCTGACGTCAGGATTTGGTATTTGATGCTTTCCCCGACCATCCGATCCTCATAGAGAGGCGTTACCTGTGCGCCGCCGGAGGAAGCGTGCTTGACATAGACGAGGGGCTGTTCCCCAAGCTCCTGGAGGATCATCCGGGCAGCCAGCGTGTTGCCGACAGCGTCCGCGTCCGGATACATCAATACCCGAAGCGAAACCGCCTGATCCCGGATCAGGCGGCGCAGCTCCCGCTGATCCCGGGCTGTCCAGCCATAGGGGGCAGAGTCGTCCTGCGGGATAACCAGGAAGTCCAGTATCCCTTCCGCCGCCAGTCCGATGGCAAGCCGGTTGACGGCGAGGTTTTTTTGCCGGCGCCCCAGATAATCCTCCAGCGCCTGCGGAGGGATCCGGGTTCGCAGGGCTTCCAGTTCGGCGGCTCCGTCTTCTTCTAAAATTCCCAGTTCCTTCTTATGGGTCAGCACGCCCAGCCGATGGATTTCCGCACCGCACTCTGCGTAGTAATCCGGCTCTTCATCGGAGCTGGAATAGCGGGGGCAGCGCATAATCAGGCTGAACCCGAACAGGCGGAGCTGCGGATGGCGGCTTTTCCATTCCCGCAGCCGGAGGAGCCGTTCCTGGAGAACGGGAAGCTCTTCCTGATGAAGCCGGGAGGCCAGGATGGAGGAATAGGCCAGTGCGTCTAAGGACAGGACAGCGCCGCAGCAGCCGTCGGAGTGTTCCTCCAGCCAGCGGAATAGCCCGTCCGGATCGCCGGGCTGTTTCTTTTTCCCCAGCAGCTTTGCAGGCGGGGAAATCAGCCTGAAGCCGGTGCCTTCAGCCAGCATAGGGGTAAAATCCGCATTGCAGGGGCGTTCATCCAGCGGAAGGTAGAGGATTTGTTTCATTTAGACCATCCTTTCATCGCAGTGCATCGGCATAACGGCGGGTGATTTCGCGGGGCCGGGTGATCGCAGTACCGACTACACAGGCATGGACGCCGCAGCCTATGGCCTGACGGAGCTGTTCCGGCGACCAGATCCCTCCTTCTGCAATGACCGGGCAGCTCAATTCCTGGGCAAGTTGGCGAAGCAGGGGGTAGTCCGGGATAGCGATGCCTTCGGTATCGGCCGTATACCCTCGGAGAGTGGTTCCAACCAGGTCGAAGCCTAGCTGTTCGGCATGACGGGCTTCTTCCAAGGTCGCGCAGTCCGCCATGAAAAGCTGGTTCGGGAATTCCCGGCGGGCTTCCTGGAAAAATTCATCCAGGGAAACCCCGCCGGGCCGGAGCCGGCTGGTTGCGTCAGAGGCGATGATTTCCGCCCCGCAGTCCACCAGGGCGCGGACCTCCTCCATCGTGGGGGTAATTCGGACCGGGGAATCGGGGAAATCGCGCTTGACGATGCCGATGACCGGCAGGGGAACCTGCCGTTTGATTTCAGTGATATCCTCCGGGGTATTGGCGCGGATCCCGACGGCTCCGCCCTGGAATGCAGCGAAGGCCATCCGGCCCATAATAAAAGAGGAATGTAAAGGTTCATCCTCCAGGGCCTGGCAGGATACAATCAGGCCGGAATGGATCTGCTTCAGGATTTCAAGGTTTGTCATAAGGGACCCTCCTATTGGCTGTAGATTGACTTCAGGATAGCATAATTTTGGGGAAGAAGCAAGAAGTTTGAGTGTTGAGAGTTCTTATGTATTAGGGCGGATTCTCCACCCTAATACATAGGACTGCGGCTTATTTGTGGGAATGGCACAGGCTGGAGGGACGGTGATTTACCAGCAGGAGGGAACCGAAGCGGGAGCGTCCGGGGATGACCTGGATGCTCCGTTCTCTTTATAGGCCTCTGCTAAGACGCACTTACCCATCACCTACCAGGGTGCGATGGTGGTACTGCCCTGACGGCAGCCATGTGCTCTCCGGGGGAGGCCGCCCGCCAGGCGTTCCTTCCCGGCCCAGTATGGATAGGTCAGCAGACGCCAACGGCGGCTTGTGCATCGGGCGGAGCTTCACCGATGTACTGGGGCTTGGGGGCCGTTGACCACCACCAACAAGCACGCGCCGGGTATATACCGGCACATTGCTTGCACTACCGTCAGCACCTATAAATGAGGGTTGAATTGCCATTCGCATTGGGGTATACTTGAACCGTAATACAAGCGGGGTTTCTGTAAGATTTTCGCACTACAAGGAGAAATTGTGATGGTGAGATACACAAATAAGTTGAAACTCACGTTATGGGTTTCTGTCGTATATGTTTTATCGCTTATATGCTATGTACCCATGTTGCTAGAACAGAACGGAATTGTCATTCCCAATGGATTATTGTACTTAAAATACTTATATGTGTGTATTCCCACTATGGCTGCTATTTTTCTGTTGATTCGCGAGCAGAATATCAAGGTATCCTTTACGCGAATGTTTTCAGGGAAAATAACAATCAAATATATTTTAATAGGGGTTATATGTATGGCTGCAGGTATATTTG
>CANAQK010000030.1 GCA_947363605.1 uncultured Clostridia bacterium
GGCGCACAGCGCATTTTATGCGCGAACAGGCAAAGCCTGACCCTCCAATCGGGTGCCGATTGGAAGGTGTGCCGACTATATTCCCAGGCAATCCCGGACGAAGGACAGAAAATGTCCCCTGTCCAAATAAAGTTAAGGGCAAGTCAGACTATTGCGGTCTGACTTGCCCTTTTGGATTGTCCCCCGAAAAGCTGGACAAGCTTATACGAATGCTCAATAAAATGATGCTGTCATTTTATTGAGCCGCAGAACGCGGTTCGGCGGTGCAGCCGCCAAGAAGGTTGTTCAATGCTTTTCCTGGTGTTCCACGATAAAAAAGTTGTATCTTTTTATCAGGAAATAATATTACACTTGCTTCCATGTCAAACAAACCCCAACGATTGATCCAATCAAGACAAAGGGCGCTGTTCTGGCGAACAGCCATTCAAATGCGTGAAACGCTACTCCAATTACCGTGGTTTCGGGCTGGCTGTAATCCCAACCCAAATAGGGGCTGTTTAACGCGACTAGGACTGCAAAAATAGCCGCCGTAACCGTACACAATAGGAGAAAAAACCAGCGAAGTGCCTTTTGTCCCGCTGCTTTCCTGCGCGCAAGCTGCAGGTTGATGACCTCAAGCTTCTCGGAAACGGCTCTTAATTCATCCGGTTTTGTTTCAACAATGGTTTCCCCAAGCAGTGTGCTTACGGGCGTTTCAAATGCCTCTGACAGGGATATCAGCATATCGGCGTCCGGGACCGACAGACCTTGTTCCCATTTCGAGATGGTCTGCCTCACCACGTTCAGCTTGACTGCAAGCTCCTCCTGGGAAAGCCCTTTGGATTTTCTAATGATTTTAATGTTTTCATTCAGCATCAGGGATGCCCTCCTTTCACTGTTATGTTCTCCGAATTAAAAATTCGGAAATCATACATTTGATTTGAGCCGTTTTGCTCGCCGCCGTAACCGGCGGCAACCGCAAAACATGGCAGATATTACTTCCGACCTTTCCGTTCGGCAGTAATATTATACGGGAGGAAACCCGTTGCGGCAAGCAACGCAAATGAACATTACGGCATCTTGCTGATCAACCGGGATTTACCGGCAAGATTATGACAAAAATACCCGTTGAAAAGCAGCTGCTTTTCAACGGGTATCCCTTACAGCAGGTTGCCCAAACCGAAGGGTTTGTTTTTCCTATTCATACATCCGGTAAGGCGCAATTTCCGCTTCATAGGCCCGCAGCTTAACCGCCTGTTCAGCCAGAAAGCTGTCCGGGGAGAAACCTTCGGCGCGGATCGCGTCGCTGCCCAGCAGGCAGTCGATGAAGGGCGGCCTTCCCTCTTTCGCCGGCGGAAGGAATTCAAACTCCTGATGGTTCCGACGGATCAGATCCAGTAGCCGGACAGCCGTTTCAAACGATGCATATGCCGTCCGGTCCAAAATATGGAACTGGATCCCCCGGCAAAGCTCCCCGGCAAACAGCGAGAATGTCGGGGTATACCAGGTTTCCCGCAGGCGAACCCCTGGAAGCTCTCCGCCCGGGTACTGGTCCCGAAGCTGGGCAATCATTCCGGCGGCATCCAGCCAAGGGGCGCCGATCACCTCAAAGGGCTTGGTCGTACCCCGGCCCTCTGACAGGTTGGTACCCTCGAACAGGCAGTTCCCGATATAGCAAAGACAGGAATCCACCGTCGGCAGGTTGGGCGAAGGCGGGATCCAGCAAAGGTCGGTTTCGTCGAAATAGCTCGACCGTTTCCAGCCCTCCAGCGGAATAACGGTCAAATCGCAGCCGATGGAGCGGGTTTCATTCAGCCAGCGGGCGTACTCCCCAATGGTCAGGCCGTACCGGGTCGCCATCGGGAACCGGCCGACAAAGGAAGCAAACGCTGGATCCAGCACCGTCCCCTCTACCCGTGTACCTGTTACCGGGTTGACACGGTCCAGGACAATCACCGCTTTTCCAGCCTTCGCCCCATCCTCCATGGCATACGCCAGGGTATACAGATAGGTATAAAACCGCGCACCTACATCCTGAATGTCAAAGACAATCCCATCCAGCTGCTCAAGGATTTCCGGCTTGAGATGGGGATTTTCACCATACAAACTGTATACAGGCAATCCAGTTTGACTATCCGTATAGGATTCAATTTTCTCCCCCGCCTGTTGATCCCCCCGCACGCCATGCTCCGGCGCAAACAGGCAGACCAGCGTATAGTCCCGGTTCAGCAGGTCGATCGTGGAACGGAACTCCCGATCCAATCCGGTGGGATTGGTAATCAACCCCAGCCGCCGCCCTTTCAGCACAGAGGCCGCCGTTTCCAGACGGTCCGCACCGGTAAAAACAGTTGCTTTCATGCTCGTCCTCCTTCTTCCAGTGAAAGCCCGCCCCAGACTGCGTTCTGGAACGCCCGGCGCATCCGGAAAAATTCCCCGCCGTTTTCCCGGCTGGGATGCACCCGGTTGGTCAAAAGCAGAATATACACCCCGGTTTCCTCGTCCACATACAGGCTGGTACCGGTGAATCCGGTATGCCCGAAACTGCCGGGGGAAAACAGGTCGCCGCAGGGACAGTCGGCGCCGGTAAAGAGCTGGAAGCCCAGTCCCCGGCTTTCCAAGCAGCCGGGCGTCGCGTTCTGAACCGCCAAGCGGAACATCCTTTCCGAGAGGAACCCCTTCCCTCGCCCGGACAGCATGGAGGCGAACCGGACCATATCTGAAAAGCGGCAGAAAATACCGGCATTCCCAGCGGCCCCGCCCACAAAGCGAGCATTTTCATCATGTACTTCGCCGCAGAGGATCCCCAGCTCCGGATGCGCTGGGTCACGGTATTCCGTTGCAGCACAGTTGAGGGAATCCGGGCAGTAACAAGCGCTCGCCATCCCCAACGGATCAAACACCAGCGTGGAAACCAATTCATCCAGCGGCTGCTCCCAAACAAGTTCAAGAATCCTTCCCAGCAGGAGGAAGCCCATGCAGCTGTATTCGGTTTCCCGGCCCGGCGGATTACGCAAGGGTGCAGAAAGGATCGCCGAGGGATATTCCTCCGGACGAATCCCCATCTGCCAGAGTGGAAGATGGGCAGGGATCCCGGAGGTGTGAGTCAGCAGATGCCGCAGGGTTATCCCGGATTTATCGGCCGGCATATCCGGGAACCAGCGGGAAATCGGGTCGGAGAGCAAAAGCCGTCCGGACTCGATGCTCCGCAGCGCCGCCATCGTGGTTCCAACCAGCTTCGAAAGGGAAGCCAGGTCGAACAGGGTATCCTCTTCCAGCGGGAGGGATTCCGGAAGCGTTTGCCGGTTCCCGAAAATCCCTTGGGCAAACACCCGCTCCCCCTGCCCCACTGCATAAGCGGCGCCAGGCATCAGGCCCTCCGCAATCCCCTGCCTCAGCAGGGCTTCAGCCTGGGTAAAATTCATAGCCTGTCCTCCTCCCGGCTTAAAACTCCGACTTATAAACCCGACGGTCCATCGGCTCCACCATAAATGTCTGAGCGCGGGTTTTTCTCATCTCAATCCCACGCACCCGCATTAGATGGGTATAGTACTCTTTATATTTAAAGTCCTTGGAGTGGATGGTGAACCAGTGATGAGAAATAGCCTTTTCCCAAAGCTCGAACCCCTCGTCCGATACCTCCATATAGGTATGAGGGACATACCCGTTGGGATCCTCCCAGTTTTCACAGTAGTAAGGCCCTCTGGCAAAATGCGCGGGTTCCTCCCGCTCAACCGAAGGCAGGCCTGCCAGAAGCTGTGCGTCGAAAACCAGCTGATGGGTGCTGATATGGTCCTTATGGATCGAGCCACCCCAATGCGTCAGCAGGACGTCCGGTTTGTAGCGCCGGATTTCATCGCAAAGCTGAAACCGGGTTTCCTCATTCACCGGAAGTTCGCAGTCCGGATAGTCCCAGACAACGCTGGTCCCGCCGAGAAGTTCGGCAAAGGCGCGGGCCTCCTCGACTTTCTGCTTGCGGTATTCCGGAACGGTCAAATGGGGCGGGTTCCCCCGTTCGCCTGCCGTAAGGGCCACGGTAATGATCTTGCAGCCCTTGAGCGCCATGGTCGCCAGGACGCCGCCGCAGGTCAGCTCCATATCCCCGATATGCCCGCCGATTGCCATGATGGTTTTAGGTTCAGACATGATAAATCCTCCTTATCCAAGGTGCTTTGGTGTGGTTTCGACTGCTTATTGCGGGATTTCTTTTTTCATATCCGCCCAGGTTTTTACAATGCGGAAGCCCGCTGCCTGATAAATATTCCGCGCTGGATTGGTTTCCCCGGTAAAAAGGGTCATATAACCCGCGCCCATCTCCTTCAGGGAGGCGCAAAGGGTCGCAAACATTGCCTTGCCCAGCCCGTACTGCCGGAACTGTGAGTGAACGCCGATCCCGGCAAAATAACCCCGGCCGCTTTCCTGAACGCGGAGCGGGCCTACAAAACCAACTGCCTGTCCCTCATGCTCGGCGATCATGAGGGGATCCCCGCCATCCGGCCGGGCGGCGTTGGCCAGCAGCTCCTCCTTCCAAAGCGGGTTTTCCAGATCATCGCAAAGCTCGGCCAGGCCGTGATGCCGCGCCGGGTCAAACCGGCAGATGGAAAGCCCCCTTTCCGGCAGACGGCGGATCCGTTCCTGGATTTTTTCCGGCATTTCATACTGGGCCAAAGGCAGGTAAAAGGAATTCTGATACGCGAAATCCAGATAGCCCAGATTCTTAAAGAACAGATAAGCGCCGGTCGAAACATCGATTCCGGGGGCGTTGGGATGGTCGTGCATCGGCGTCCCGGGTACAATCCAGGTCAGGTTGATCGGGTTGAAGAAGGTGATCTGGTATTCGGTCAGCGCCTTCTTTTCCGCCAGGGTCTTCTCCAAACGCCCAAGCAGGACGGCTCCAATCCCTTTCCGGCGGAATTCCGGCGAAACCAGTACAAAGGTCACATAGCCGATCTCCTTTCCGTTCTGGACACAGCCGTTCGCGAACCCAACCAGCTGCCCGCCCTCCCAGGCAGTCAGGCTGCATTTCTGCACCCGCTCGGTATCCTCCAGGAAAAGGGCGGAAAACTGCGTTTCCGTCAATTTCCGATGGGGGTATTCCCCCTCCGCCCCGGCATTGAACAGGGCGCAGACAGCCGGAAGCTCCTCCGGCCGAAATTCAGTAATCGTCATGGTTTCTCAAACATCCTCTCTTGATGTCAGTTTGTCTATGTTCGGGTGAAGAAGCCCACCCGGCGAATGCGTTCCCGAAAAGTTTTCCATTAAATTGGTAAGGGCCGGTGGAAAGCTCATTCCCCAGCCTGATTCTGCTGTTCCAGGTAGAGGTAATAAGCGCCGATTGTCGGTTCAAAACGGCGTTCATGAAGGGTAAAGCTCCCGATTTCCCGGAGAAGCGTTTCCCGGAATTTTTTGTTTACCCGCGCGGTTTTCCGGATCACGCTGCCCGAAATGGCAATCTCCGGGTTTTCCACACCATACTGCCGGCAGAGCCCAATCGCCAGGTAGGCAATCCGTTCCCCGGCCCAGTCCAGGATCTCCCCGGCCTGAGGGTCGCCCTCTTCCGCCGCTTGTTCCACAATGGGGGTCAGCGCGGCTAATTCCCCCTTCGAGGAACGATAGGTAAAATCGATCAGCTCCCGCAGCTCCTGAATGCCCAGATGGGCAAAGACCTTCTGCTTCAGCAGGGTTTCACTGTGGTTGGTATCAAACCCGTAAGCGATGAACCGGATGGCTTTGGCAGCAATGGTATACCCGCTGCCGTCGTCATTGATGAGATGCCCCCATCCGCCAAAGCGGCGCAGCTCCCCGCCCTGCTTGAGATAGCCGATCGATCCCGTCCCGGCAATCACCAGCAGGCCGTCCCGTCCCTCCAGGGCGGCATACAGCCCCAGCATGGCGTCATTCGTCATAACCGCCGGCTCGGGATACCGCTCCCGGATCAGCCGGGCAGCCTCTTCTTTTTTCCCGCCGGTTTCGATCCCGGCGCAGCCAATGCAGAGAAAAACGCAGTTCCCCTCCAGTTTCGTTTTCAGACGGTCAATGGTTTCACAGAGGTTGGCGAATCCCTGTTCAAAATGGACGGTCAGGTTCCCGAAGCCTCCGGTTTCGGCGGCAAGCGGCTCGCCTTGCAGCGAATAAGCCTGCGCAGTCGTTTTTGTGCCGCCGGCATCGACACCGATCAAATAGTCCTGCATGATTCCGACTCCTTTCCCAAGTCCAGCGCCCGTTTGATATGCCCGCCGCACCGCTGAAGCCGGCTGGATGCTTCTTCAGCAGACAGCCCGGTCAGCTGCATGAGGATGGCAGTTTTCGGATTCTGCCCGGCTTCCTCAAGGGAGCGGGCGGCTTCTTCATAAGTACAACCTGATGCTTCCATCACGATGCGTTTGGCACGCTCCACCAGCTTGAGGTTGGTGGGCTGAACGTCTACCATCAGGTTTTGATAAACCTTCCCCTGCCGGATCATGGTACCGGTCGAAAGCAGGTTCAGCACCAGCTTCTGTGCCGTCCCGGCCTTCATCCGGGTGGAGCCGGTCACCGCCTCAGGGCCGACCACCGGGCTGATCGCCAGATCCGCCAAGGCGGCCATTTCCGATCCCGGATTGCAGGTCAGCGCCAGAACAGCGCCCCCCTTGCTGCGGGCATAACGCATCCCGCCAATGGCATAAGGCGTCCGGCCGCTGGCCGCAATGCCGACCAGGATGTCCTTTTCACAGAACCCCAGTTCTTCCAGCTCCTGTGCGCAAAGCGTCTCCGAATCCTCCGCTCCTTCAATAGCGTGAAGAAGCGCTTCCTCCCCGCCGGCAATCAGCGCGATAACCCGGCCGGGATCCACCCCATAGGTGGGCGGGCATTCGCTGGCATCCAAAACACCCAGCCTTCCGGATGTCCCAGCCCCACAGTAAATCAGCCGTCCACCCTGTTCCATCCGCGCCGTAATCAGATCCACTGCCTCTGCAATTTTGGGCAGTTCCTTTTCCACTGCAAGCGCAACGGCCTGATCCTCCTGGTTGATCATCCGGACCATTTCCAGCGTAGGCACCTCGTCGATATGAAGGGTATGAGGGTTCCGCTGTTCTGTAACGAGTTGGGAAAGGTTCACAGACATTTTTCTTGCCTCCTTGTGATTATTAGTGAATTTATGCTAATTATAAACGTCTTTTTCCCGGAACACAAGAGGGATCGGAAAATTTTTTAAAAAAACGCATTCCGGTTTTCGGCCGGAATGCGTTTGATATTAGGATTAAGAACCCGTATTCACAATCAGAGGATGCCGGATGTCCGAGGGGTTTTTCGGGCAGGAAAGGCCATTTTTGGCAGGCATACTTGCCGTATGGCAAGGAAAGTGAACGCAGTCTGCCTGAAAAAGCACTAGTCAGATCGTGTTCGATGGCTGTGAATACAGGTTCTAAATGTATCATTTACAGCAGGGTATACACAAAGTCTTTGCAGAGCAGACGGCTGCCTTCCTCGATTTCGTCCGGAAGCAGCGCCCGGGCAACGGGATTTTCATCCCCGCCGTCCGTTGTAAGGACCGCGTAATCCCCGTCGATCCGCTTGACCGTATAAGTGATTTCAAACATGGGAAGCTCCTTCCTGCGGCTAGGGCATCAGATTCCCATCCGCCAGATAAATCTCGTACCATTCCCGGCGGGTCAGCTCCAGATCAGCCGCTTTACAGATTTCTGCCAGCCGTGTCTGGCTCATGCTCCCGGCCAGCACCTGCATCCCGGCAGGATGGCGCAGCAGCCACGCTACGGCGATCGTGGTATTGGTCACACCGTACCGCCCGGCGATTTCATTGATTTTGGCGTTCAGGGAAGCATAGTTTTCATGGCCCAGGAAAACACCCTCGATCATCCCATATTGAAAGGGCGACCACGCCTGGATGGTGATCTCATGCAGACGGCAGTAGTCCAGCACGCTTCCGTCCCGGTCCACGCCGCCTTCCGTTTTCATGTTGACCTGCATCCCGGCGCTGAACATCCCGGCATGGGCAGCGCTGGCCTGAAGCTGGTTCGCCGCAAGAGGCTGCTTTACATATTTCCGGAGCAGCTCCATCTGCATAGGGTTTTGATTGGAAACACCAAAAAACCGCACTTTTCCAGCACTTTCCAGTGTGTCGAACGCTTCGGCAACCTCTTCCGGCTCCATCAGTGCGTCCGGGCGGTGGAGAAGCAGCACATCCAGGTAATCCGTACCCAGCCGCTTCAGCGAACCATCCACTGAAGCCAGGATATGCTCCTTGGAAAAATCATACATCATACCGGGCACAATCCCGCACTTGCTCTGGATTGTCAAGTCCTCCCGTTTCAGGCTGGACTCCTCCAGTGATTTCCGGAAAATCGTTTCACATTCGCCGCCGCCGTAAATATCGGCATGGTCAAAAAAGTTGATCCCCTGCCCTACGGCAAATTCCAGCAGTTCCGCACCCTGTGCAGGGGTCAGGCTGCTCATCCGCATACAGCCCAGCGCAATAGCCGGCACCAGCTTGCCCGTCGTTCCGAATTTTACCTGTTTCATCGTATCGTCCTTTCCGTTCCCCGTCCTTCAAATCGGGGGGTTCCCGTTCCAGTATAACCCAGAACCTCCCCAGGGTCAAGCGGGAGAAGCGGCCCCTGCTGCCGAGCCGCCCAGGCCGGATGCCGGAGGAACGTCTCGGCAGCCCTGGCCCTCTACTGCTCCGCCGGAGGATAGCGCCTCTTCAGCTTCTCCAGTACCTCGACGGTTTTGGCCTCTACCCTGGAAAAATCGACTGCATCCAGATACTGCTCCTCCAGCTGGTCATGGATCCGCTTTGCCTGCCGCAGGGTTTCCGCCGCCGCGTCCAGCAATCCGGCCGCCGCTTTGCGGTGAAAGCTCATGCACTGTTTCCGGCGCTTGAGTTCTTCCATCGCTGTAAACCGGGTAAAGTGGATGATTTTAGCCGCCTTGATCCCCTCAAACGGATGCAGACGATTCCGGGTGACGATCCCAAACCGAAGCCCAGGGAAAAAGAGATGCTCCAGCTGGCTTTCCGGCGCCAGCGGGCAATAACACGAAATCACCCAATGCCCTTTTTCGAGCGCTTCCAGACGAATCCGCTGAAGCAGCGCGTTTGCCGCTGCGCCGAACTCATCCTGGATGACAAACAGCCGGGTACAAATGGCCTGCGCTGTCTGAGCATAAGTCAGTACCCCCTGGTTGGTCACCGCACTGAGCAGCCGGCGGTCTTCCCGCGCAGGCCCCGAACTCTCGCCCAGCTCATTTTTAACAACGCGCGCCGCGAAAGCCCGGATTTTTTCCAAATGAAGATGCCGCTCCGCAAAGCGGAAATTCTCCTGCCGCAGCAGCTCGGCTCCCCTCAGCAATCCCTGGCACTTCCGATGGCATTCCTGATTGGCGGCCTGGAGCGCGGCGATTTCTTCCAGGCGGCGTTCCAGCTTTTCCTCATCAAAATAATCACAGAGGTTGACCACGGTTTCAAACCCACCCGGATAACCGGGCTCGATCACATGAGGCGGGGTTGCGTCCACAATGCTGGCTCTGCCGCGGTGGAAGATTACGCCGTCCAGCGAATCCGGATCCGAGGAACAGTGGATCCGCTCCAGAAAGGGTTCCGCTTCCGTACAGGCCTCTGCCGCCCGCTTCATTAGGGAGGATTTTCCGGTGCCCGGCCCTCCTTTGATTAAAAACCGCCGAATCCCTGGCTGAGGATCCGTCAGATCCCCGTAATAGGAGAAAAATCCGCCAGGCGAATTCGCCCCCAGAAAAAAGTCCGCTTCTATCCTGCTTGATTTCATAATGCTGTAGGATTCCGGCCGAAGTCCGGCGGAACCCGCTCCTTTCCCATACTTTTTACGCTCTATGCTATGAATTTCTGGAAAAAAGTGCTACATCGGATTTCCTGTAAAAAGCTCCGTACAAACGTATTAACTCCTGCACAAGAAGATGATGTCATAAGATCGAACAACCATTCAAAGGAGGGCCTCCATGATCATCAAAGCGCCGACCCACTGCGGCGACGATACCTGTTCTTCCTGCGTCGATGCCGGGGATTTTATCCTTTTAGCTCACCACGGCGGCGGACAGGACCAGGAAGATCTTGTCCACCAAACCCGCGCCACCCTGGAAAGCATAGCGCGCACGTTATCCAGCGCAGGCGCGATATTGGATGATATTATTTCCGAATTAAAAATTCGGAAATAATACATTTAATTTGAGCCGTTTTGCTCGCCGCCGTAACCGGCGGCAACCGCAAAACATGACAGATATTACTTCCGACCTTTCAGTTCGGAAGTAATATCGTACAGTTCAACCATTCCATCAAAAATCCCGCGGATTTCCGGAATGGCGCATCTGCCAGAATGGCTGCTGTCACTGAATTCATCGGCTCGACCTGCCTCGCCAAATGGATGGGATCTCTTACAAGCCGCGCAGCGCCGAATAGCCCTGCCCGCGAAAACAAGAACGGGGTTTTTCTGTAATACGATTTCTTGATACGCCGCCGGACCGCATTCTGCGGCTCAATAAAACGACTGCATCGTTTTATTGAGAATTCGTATAAAATTGCAGAAAAACCCCTTGACTGTGCTCGGACACGATGTTAAACTGATGCTATATACGAATCCTCCACAGAAAGGAACCCGCTATGAATCCAAAATACCATGACGTTTATCTGGAAAAAGCCAAAGCGCTTGTCGCGCAGATGACGATTGAAGAAAAAACCTCCCAGCTTTGCTCCGACGCACCCGCGATCGACCGCCTGGGGATCCCTTCCTACCATTGGTGGAACGAAGGCCTGCACGGGGTTGCGCGGGCAGGAACCGCCACCGTTTTCCCCCAAGCGATCGGCCTTGCCGCCACCTTCGACCCGGATTCCCTCCACAAAGTCGGCGAGATCACAGCCAAAGAAGCCCGGATCAAATACAACGCCGCCCGCAAATCCGGCGACCGCTCCATCTACAAGGGCCTGACCCTTTGGAGCCCGAACATCAATATCTATCGGGATCCGCGCTGGGGCCGCGGCCATGAAACCTATGGCGAAGACCCCGTCCTGACCGGGATCTGTGCCGAGAATTACATCAAAGGGGTGCAGGGCGGCGAGGACGAACGCTATATGAAAGCGGCGGCCTGTGCGAAGCATTTTGCTGCGCATTCCGGCCCGGAAGGTATCCGGCATGGGTTTAACTCCGAGGTTTCCGACTTCGATCTGCATGACACCTATCTCCCGGCGTTTGAGTGGTGCATCAAAAAAGCTGACGTCGAGGGCCTGATGGGAGCCTACAATACCATCAATGGAGTCCACTGCTGTGCCAACGAGCCCTATATGGAAGGCGTGCTCCGTCAGAAATGGGGCTTCAAGGGCTACTATGTATCCGACTGCGGCGCGCTGGCGGATATGCATATGTTCTGCTTGGTCACCCATACAGCAGTAGAATCGGCGGCGTTGGCCCTGAAATCCGGTTGTGACCTGAACTGTGGGCAGGTGTATCTCCATGTGCTTCAGGCCTATAAAGAAGGCCGCGTCACCGAGGCCGAGATCGACCGGGCGGTCACCCGGATCATGGCAACCCGCTTTAAGCTGGGGATGTTCGACCCGGATTGCGTTTACGACAAGGAAACCGACATTACTCTGGTAGACGGCCCTGAACAGCGCCGTGTCAACTATGAGATCGCCGGGAAATCCCTGGTGCTGCTGAAAAACGACGGCCTGCTCCCACTGGATAAATCCAAGCTCCGGACGGTCGGGGTAATCGGCCCGAACGCTGCGTCAATCCGCGCGCTGGAAGGCAACTACAACGGCACCTCCTCCCGTTACAGCACTGTTCTGGAAGGGATCCAGCGGGTCTGCGGCGACGAGGTCCGGGTGCTCTATGCCGCCGGCTGTCCATTATACAAGGAAACCGCTGAAAGCTGCGCCTTCCCGCGGGACGGCTTCTCCGAGGCCGTCGCGGTAGCAGAAGCCTCGGACGTTGTGGTGCTCTGCATGGGGCTGGATTCCTCCATTGAAGGGGAACAGGGCGACGCCAACAACGAATACGGCGCAGGGGATAAGGCGACGTTGGCTTTCCCGGGGCTTCAGCAGGAGCTGATGGAAAAGCTCCGGGAGCTGAACAAGCCGACTGTCCTGGTCGTCCTGGCCGGCGGCGCGCTGGATCTGAACTGGGCCAGCCGGGAAACCAACGCCATCCTTTACGGCTGGTACCCGGGGGCCGAGGGCGGCAATGCCATCGCTGACACCCTCTTCGGCCTGCTGAATCCCAGCGGACGGACCCCGGTGACCTTCTACCGCTCGCTGGAGGATATCCCCGCATTCGAGGACTACCATATGGAACGCCGCACCTACCGCTATATGGACGTCCCGGCGCTCTATCCCTTCGGGTTCGGGCTGTCCTATACCCAGTTTTCCCATTCCGAACCGCAGATGTCCGGCTCGGCGGAGGACGGCAGCCTGAAAGCCCTGGTCCGCGTCAAAAATACCGGCGCCCGTTTGGGGGAGGATACCGTGGCAGTCTATGCAACCTACGGGAAAGAACGCTATAAGACCCCCAACTGCAAGCTTTGCGGCTTTGCCCGGGTATCTCTCGAGCCGGGCGAGGAAAAAACCGTGGAAATCGCTGTCGCTCCGGAAGCCCTTATGCTGACCGATCAGGACGGTTCCCGGTATCTGCCGGAAAACGAAGTCCGGTTCTATACCGGCGACGGAAGCATCCGGGAAAAATATAATCAACAGACTTGAAAAAACGCAAATTGCGTTTTTTCAGCCAGCGGGCTATGCCCGCCGGCTGTGTGCTCCGCACACCTATGTTGACTATGAAGCCCGAACCGAGGCCGCGTCCGCGCCCTCCTGCGGCAGTTCTCCGCCGCAGGCATCAAAAGAATCAAAATGATTCTTTTGATGTGTTTCAACTATAATCTCCCTGCAAAAAATCATCCCAAACAGCCAAAAGCCGTGGAACAGGTTTTGTTCCACGGCTTTTTACATTAATTCCCGGTCAAACGATGCAGTCATTTTATTAGGCCGCAGAATGCGGCCCGGCGGCGTATCACGCCGCGATAAAAAGATTAAAATCTTTTTATCAAGAAATCGTATTAGAACCTGTATCCATAGCCGAGGACGCCGGATAGCCGAGGGATTTTCCCAGCAGACAAGGCAATCTTTTCTGGCCATACTGACGTATGGCCAGAAAAGATGAACGCAGTACGCCAGGAAAAGGCTCGGCCAGATGGCGTTTCTGGTTGTGAATACAGGTTCTTAATCTGAATCCGTCTATCCCCGGTAGCCGTTCGGGTTGCTTTTCTGCCAGTTCCAGGAATCCCGGCACATTTCCGAAAGCCCAAAAACCGCTTCCCAGCCCAGCTCTGCCTTAGCCTTGGCCGGGTCGGCATAGCATTCCGCGATGTCACCGGGCCGGCGCCCCTCAATTTTATAGGGAATCGGCCGGCCGACAGCTTCCTCAAAACTCTTCAGCATTTCCAGCACGCTGTAGCCGTTCCCGGTGCCCAGGTTATAAATCCGCACCGCCGGGCCTTCCTTCATCTTTTCGATCGCCTTGATATGCCCCAGCGCCAGATCCACCACATGGATATAGTCCCGCACGCCGCTGCCATCCCGGGTATCGTAATCGTCGCCATAGACCCGCAGGTAGTCCAGCTTCCCGGAGGCCACCTGGGTGATATAGGGCACCAGGTTATTCGGGATCCCGTTCGGATCCTCGCCGATCCGTCCGCTTGGATGCGCGCCCACCGGGTTAAAATACCGGAGGAGGGTCACATTCCATTCCGGATCTGCGGTGTGGAGATCGGTCAGGATCTGTTCCAGCATCAGCTTGGTATAGCCGTAGGGATTGGTGGCGGACAGTGGGAAATCCTCCCGGATCGGCACGCTTTCCGGACTGCCGTAAACCGTCGCAGAAGAGCTGAACACCAGGTTTTTGACCCCATGCTCCCGCATGACCTCGCAGAGGACCAGCGTCCCAGTCAGGTTGTTGTGATAATATTCCAAAGGCTTCTGGACCGACTCCCCAACCGCCTTCAGCCCGGCGAAGTGGATAACGTCCGTAATTTTTTCACGGGAGAACAATTCCTCAACAGCAGCCCGGTCCAGCAGGTCTGCTTCATAAAAAGGGATTTTTTTCCCGGTCAGTTCCTCTACCCGCTCCAGGGAAACCCGGCTGGAGTTGGACAGGTTGTCAATCACCACCACTTCATAACCCTGGTTTAACAGTTCCACACACGTGTGGCTGCCAATGTACCCGGCGCCGCCGGTTACTAAAATAGACATACAAATTCCTCCTTTTCAAAACAAGGCTGCATTATTTCCATAGCTGCTCCGGATAACGTCCCTCCGCTTTCATCTGCCGGACAGCAGCTTCTACGGCTGCACGATCCTCCTGATAGGTCACGCCATACCATTGGTCCTGGGATTGCAGAACGGTTACCTCGGCTTTTCCCTCCTCAATCAGCTCGCCGACCACGCTGGGCAGGAAATACTCACATTTCAGCGGATTTTGAGGCAGGCTGGCTTTCAGGAACGCGGCAAACCGACGGTCCAGTTCCTCCAGCATACTGGGAGTAAACGCCCAGAAGTTCATGGAAGCCACCGCGGTTTCGCTCAGCGAAGTCCAGCTTTCACCCCCGTCCTCGGTAAAAGCAGGGCCATCCGGACGGTGCTCGATCCGGGTGCGCTCGGTGATCCGTGTCAGACGGTGCTGGCCGTCCGTTTCGCAGATCCCCCGCGAAACTGAACCGTTTTCCGTCAGGGTATTCGAGATCGGGTAGCCGACCATTGCGTAACGGTACCGCTCCCCGTCCCCGCCCTGAGTCAAGAAGTCATACGCCGCCTGGAAAGCGCTCCGTCCATAGAAGTCGTCCGCGTTAATTACGGCAAACGGCCCGTCGATCCGCCCCAGGCAAGCACGAACCGCGTGCCCGGTCCCCCAGGGCTTGGCTCGGCCTTCGGGAACCGAAAAGCCCTTCGGCAGATCCCCGATTTCCTGAAAAATGTATTGTACGGAAATCCGGTTTTCCAGCTTGCTGCCGATCGCCTGGCGGAAGTCCGATTCAATCTCCCGCTTAATGATAAACGCCGCCTTCCTAAACCCGGCCTGCACTGCGTCATAGAGGGAAAAATCCAGGATCTTGTGCCCTTGCCCGTCAATAGGAGTGATCTGTTTCAGGCCGCCGAACCGGCTTCCCATTCCAGCCGCCATAACAACTAAAGTTGGTTCTGCCATAAAAATACCTGCCTTCTGCTGCTTTATTTTCAAGAGAAATTCCCCCTGATTATTATTGTCATTTTAACACAATCTGTTCCGTTTGAACAGCAAAAAAAGAAAAAGCCCAGCGATTTTTCCATCCCAGGCTTTGATTCTTTTTTTCAGGCTTCTGATCGGGGCGCAAACTGTGCCGGCAGCTTGCGTATCACCAGGAAATAGGAGATGCTGAGCGGTACCATCGCGCCGATCCAGGCAATCGGGCTGGCCAGGCAGATCCCGAGATAGCCCATCCACTGGGCCAGGAAGATCGCCGCAAAGGAACGCATCAGCAATTCGCTGACCCCTGCAAAAAGGGTGATGCTGCTGCTCCCAACTCCCTGAAGCGTATTGCGGAACACGAACAGCAGCCCCAATACCGTATAAAAGATGGCCAGCACGATCAAATATTCCTGTGCCCGGTCATACACCAGCTGCTCCGCGTCGCCGACGAAAAGCCGGATCAGCAGCGGGCCGGCCAGGACGACAAGCCCTCCGCCCACCAGGCTGGCAATGGTGGAAATCAGACAGCAGGAACGGACGCCCTTCCGGATCCGCGCCACCTGACCGGCCCCGTAATTCTGCGCGGCATAAGTAGCCATCGCAGTCCCGAGGGATTGAAGCGGCTGGGAGGCCAACTGGTCGATCTTGGAGGCAGCTGTAAAAGCAGCCACCGAAGCCGAACCCAGATTATTCAGCGCGGCTTGCAGGACCATCGTCCCAACGGCGGTAATCGAAAACTGAAAGGCCATGGGCAGGCCGATCCGGAGATGATGCCAGGCAAATGCCCAATCGAATTTGAAATCCTCTTTATGTAAGCGCAGGATCGGGAAACGCTTGAAGCTGTACCCCATGCAAAGCAGCCCGGCAATCAGCTGGGCAGCGATCGTTGCCCACGCCGCGCCGACCACTCCCATTTTAAAAATTAAAATGCAGGCAAAGTCCAGGCCAATATTCAGCAGGCAGGCAATAATGAGAAAGATCAGCGGGGTGCGGCTGTCCCCCAGAGAACGAAGGATACAGGAAAACAGGTTGAAAAGCACCGACGCCGCAATCCCCAGGAAAATCACGACAATATACGAATAAGCGTCGTCAATAATATCTTCGGGCGTATTCATCAGCCGGAGCAGCGGCATGGTACCCAGCACACTGATCAGGGTGACGACCACAGTAACCGCGATACTTAGGATAATACTGGTCGCCACACTCCGACGGACGCCAGCCTCATCTCCCGCGCCGAAGCGCTGCGCCGTCACAACGGCAAACCCGGAGGTCACTCCCATGACAAAACCCAAAATCAGGAAATTGATCGACCCCGTCGCACCGACTGCCGCCAGCGCATTGACGCCGACCGTCCGCCCGACAATAATGGTATCCGCCATATTATAAAACTGCTGGAACAGGTTCCCCGCCAGCAGCGGCAGAGAAAATAAAAGGATCAGCCGGGCCGGACGGCCCGACGTCATATCATTGGTCAAAAGAAATTCCGCCTTTCTGCAAAATCATACGCCCTTTTTCCAAGCCCGCAGGCCAGAAATCAACACATATGTCTTATTTTAACGAAAGCAAAACAAGACTGTCAAGAGCAAAATAGTATGAAAATCCCACCCGGCTCCCTCCAATAATGCACAAATAGCCGATTCCCGCTTTAAACCAAGAAGCTCCGGGTTTTGCTTTCACAAAACCCGGAGCCCGCAAGCTCTATTGAATCATACTGAGCGGATCAATCCACTCGTTATCCTGCTTCATCCCAAAATGAAGGTGGCTGGCTTCTGCACGTTCAATATCGGCCGTTTCCCCGACCGACCCGATCACATCGCCCAGCTTCACCTCCTGGCCCTTGGTCACCTTGACGGCGGACTTCAGGTTCGCATAATAGCTGGTAATCCCGTTTGCATGACGGATGGTGACGGTTGTGCCCCAAAGGTCGTCGTTGACAATTTCCTCCACTGTCCCGGCTGAGATGGCTTTCACCGGCGTAGAAACATCCGCTGCCAAATCAACCCCGGTATGCATAACCCAATCATCCAGCGTTTTGGATTTGACTACTTTATCCCCGCTGTATGGGTTGAGGATCTCCCCCTTCAGCGGCATAATATAGCCCTGTTCAACCGCGGTGGACTGTTCCGGCTTCGGCTCCGGCTGGGCAGGAGCTTCCGCTTTATTCTCTGCCGGGACATCCTCTTTGGGTACGTCCACAGTAAAATCCTGCGGGAGATCCCATTCGTCCTGTTCGACCTGCTGAGGCGTTTCCACCTTCGGTTCCGGCTGCTTCATTTGGCTCATTGCGGAATTCACACCGATCCAGGCGGCGGCTCCCACAGCGATCAGGCTAACCGCCAGCGCGATATAAAAGCCCTTTCCGGAAAAAAAGCGATGCGCCTTGGATTCGCCGAACTGCGTTTTTTTCATCTGTAATCTTCCTTTCTTATCGGCCGGGCATTTTAAACATCCGGCCTGATTCTACGCGCGGAGGAGCCGCGCCGCAGCATCGCACCGGGCGGAATCCGCGGCTCACGGCTGCTGACGGAATTATTCTTGCCGGAAACCAGCGGCTTTATGCTGGAAACTCCCGCAAGTTTCTTTGGAAAGTACTGCGGGGAAAAAGGAGAGCATAAATTGATGCTGAAATCAATTTTTTTGAACGGGAGCGGTTGACTAATGGCGGAAAAGCCCCTATAATAAAAACGTATATCACTTTAAATTGAAAAAACGCCGCCGCCGTGCGGCAGAAAAGGGTGTCTATTATGAGCAGAGTCTATAATTTCAGCGCGGGCCCTTCCGTGCTGCCGGAATGCGTCCTCCGCACCGCTGCAGAAGAAATGCTGGATTATCAGGGCAGCGGCCAGTCCGTTATGGAAATGTCCCATCGGTCCAAGGTTTACGAGTCTATCATCCAGGCCTGCGAAGCCTCTCTCAGACAGGTTTTGTCGATCCCGGAAAATTACAAGGTGCTTTTCTTGCAGGGAGGCGCGTCCACCCAGTTTGCGATGGTCCCGCTGAACCTGATGAACCGGAGCAAAAAAGCCGATTTCGTGCTGACCGGGCAATGGGCGAAAAAAGCTTATTCAGAAGCCGGGAAGTTCGGCACTGCCCGCGCGGTAGCCTCTTCGGCGGATCGTACCTTCGCGTATATCCCCCAGTTGGATCCTGCATCCTTTGATCCGGAAGCGGATTATTTCCACATCTGCCTGAACAACACAATTTACGGGACGAAATTCCCCTCCCTGCCGGAGACCGGGCCCGTGCCGCTGGTCGCGGACGTCAGCTCCTGCATCCTGTCGGAGCCGCTGGATATTTCCCGGTTCGGCCTGCTGTATGCCGGCGCACAGAAAAACATGGGGCCGGCCGGCCTGACGGTGGTCATTGTCCGGGAAGACTTGATCGGCCATCCCCAGGAGGGCACGCCGACCATGCTGGACTACAAAACCCATGCGGAAAACGGCTCGATGTACAATACGCCGCCAACCTACGCGATCTACATCTGCAAGCTGGTGCTGGACTGGATTCAGAACGAAATCGGCGGTCTGGAAAAAATGAAAGCGCTCAATGAAAAAAAAGCCGGGCTGCTTTATTCTTTCCTGGATGGGTCTGCTTTATTCAAAGGAACCGTCGATCCGGACAGCCGCTCGCTGATGAACATCCCGTTTGTCACCGGGAACGAAGAGCTGGATAAAAAATTCATCAAAGAGGCGGAAGCCGCGGGCTTCATCAACCTGAAAGGGCATCGTTCCGTCGGCGGAATGCGGGCCTCTATCTACAATGCGATGCCCTTTGCCGGCGTCGAGCAGCTGGTAGCCTTCATGAAAGAATTTGAAGCGAAAAACGCCTAACCCCGTTTTGCAGAAAGAAAGGATGACGGTTTATGTACCAGATTCATACCATGAATAAAATCTCGCCGGTCGGCCTGGACCACTTTGACCGGCACAAATACAGCTGGGGCGAGGAGGTCGCCAATCCGGACGGGATTTTAGTCCGGTCGGCCTCCCTGCATGATATGGCTTTCCCGGAAAGCCTGCTGGCGATCGGCCGGGCTGGCGCGGGGGTCAACAACATCCCAGTGGAGCAGTGCAGTGAAAAGGGGATCGTGGTCTTCAATACCCCGGGCGCCAACGCCAACGCCGTCAAGGAAATGGTCCTGCTCGGGCTTCTGATGTCCTCCCGTAAAGTGGCGGATTCCATGACCTGGGTCAAAACGCTGAAAGGCAACGGCCCCGAGGTCGGGAAGCTGGTCGAAAAAGGGAAGTCCCAATTCACCGGGCCGGAGATCTCGGGCAAAAAGCTGGGCGTCATCGGCCTGGGTGCGATCGGCGTACTGGTTGCAAACGCTGCACAGGCACTCGGGATGGAGGTCTACGGCTATGACCCTTATCTGAGCGTAGACGGGGCTTGGAGCCTTTCCCATACGATTATCCATGTCAATACCCTGAAGGAAATCTACGAAAACTGTGATTACATCACCCTGCATATCCCAGCTAATAAGGAAACCAAAGGTCTGATCAACGCCTCCTCCATCGCGTCCATGAAGCATGGCGTCCGGATCCTGAACTTCGCGCGGGGCGAACTGGTGGAGGAAGCCGACCTAATCGCCGCACTGGACGAACGCCAGATCAAGGTCTATATCACCGATTTCCCCACTGACGGAATGCTGGATCATCCAGGCGTGGTTTCCTTCCCGCACCTGGGCGCGTCTACTCCGGAATCCGAGGAAAACTGCGCGGAGATGGCGGTTCTGGAGCTGATGGACTATCTGGAAAACGGCAATATCAAAAATTCGGTCAATCTGCCCGCCGCATCCATGCCGCGGAGCGGGAGTGCCCGGATTTGTGTAATCCATCAGAATATCAAGACAATTATCAGCCAGATTTCCACCAACCTGAGCGAACTGAACATCGAAAATATGCTGAACCAATCCCGCGGCGATTATGCGTACACCATGCTGGATGTAGATGGGAACGTCAGCAGTGATGTTGTAGAAAAACTCCGGTCGATTTCCGGCGTCATCCGGGTCCGCGTAATTTAAGCAATCCGGTATTTTTCCGATGAAGAACCCCCTTGGATATGATTGAACTGCTCCGGTATAGTCGGCACACTTGAAAATCGGGTATCGATTTTCAAGTCAGGCTTTGCCTGT
>CANAQK010000031.1 GCA_947363605.1 uncultured Clostridia bacterium
TTCCGCCCGAATGGCCGATTATACCATTTCGCGCGGGGCGCTCATGTTATAATAAGCACAGCGTGCTTATTATATAGATGGCCGGGGCGATCCGTTCGCGCAGGCTCACTTCCGCCCGAATGGCCGATTATACCATTTCGCGCGGGGCGCTTCATGTTATAATAAGCGCAGGGTGTTTCATGTAATGCAGGAAATATTCGCCGCAAACGGCGATTTTATAGAAAGGGAGTTCCGCTCGTTCTTTCTGTTTTACTCAATGGCAGCATCTACCCCAAAATATGGAAGAAACTGCCGAAGAAAGAAAGCGTTTCGGACACGCTGCTTCATGATAAAATAAAATTGATCCGATGGGAGCTGTTGACAATGAATAAAGAACCGAATCCCTATGACCCACCGAAAAAGAAGTGGGGGCGTATTGTATTTTACAGCGTTTCCGGCTGTGTCTTGTTTCTGTTGCTGCTGACTATGCTCAGCAGGCTGATCCTTCAGGAGGGGAAGGAATCCCTCTCCCTGTTCGGATACAGCCCCTACCTCGTCCAGACCTCCTCCATGGAGCCTGCCATCCGGCAGGGGGCGATTGCCTTTGTACAGAAAACCGCACCGGATTCCTTGAACGAGGGGGAACTGGTCTATCTCCGGGAAGAACAGCCGGACGGAAGCCTGCGCTTGTATCCGCGCCGGATCTCCAAAATTGTAGATGAAGGAAACGGACGGCAGTTCCAAACCAAGGCAGACGACAGCCCTGCCCCGGATGAAACCCTTCATAACGAAGACGCGATTGTGGGCAAAGTCACCGGAGAAATCCTCTGGATCGGCCAGCTATTCTCTTTCCTAAAGACCCCAGTCGGGCTGATCGTCTGTCTGGCTGTCCCATTGGCTATACTACTGGTGCTGGAAATTTTCAACCTGATTGCTTTTTCCCGGAACCGGGAAGAACCCGCAGCCAAGGCTGCCTTCCCGGAAAAAGCGTTCCCCTCCGACCCGGCCTTCCCCGCTATCGACCGCAAAGCCCTGTTCGATGAGGCCAAACTGCAAACAGCGTCCCATCCAGCAGAGCCGGAACCGCTTCCGGCGGTACAGCTCAAGGAACCGGAACCGGCTTCCCCGGTATCCAATCCGCGGCCAGCTTTGCCGGACCCAAAAGCTTCGGCGGCCCCATCCGAGGAAAATCCGGAAATTGCCCGGGAGGAGGAACCAATCCAGCCCGTGAGCTTTACCCGGCCGAAGCAGGTCCATACCGCTCCGGACCTTACCCGGATCACCCAGGAATTCAGTATTTCTCCCGCGCCGTCTGCTCCCCCCAAGCAAGCCCCGGATCAATTCCGGATTGATGGGATTGACATGGAGGTCCGCACCGATGAAGTGCGCCTGAATGTCGGGGCTGACGGGATCCCCCGCGAGCTTCTGATCCGTCTTTCCCGAGACGGCTCACGGGTTTTGGTCAGCAGCGGGGAACATGAAGTCGAATTTGCATTGCAAACCGGCGGCCCTTCCGCTGAACAGAAGGTCGTGGTTCAGAAAAAGACTCGGACGACATCCTAGACTGAAAGCCAGGCTGATGGACTGCATAGGGATCGGTCCCGATGCTGAACGAATAAAAAACGGACTGCTAAGCAGTCCGTTTTTTTATATTAATTCCCGATAAAACGATGCAGCCGTTTTATCGGGCCGCAGAATGCGGTCCGGCGGCGTATCACGCCGCGATATAGTCGGCACATCCTCAAATCGATACCCGATTTGAGGGTCCTTTGCCTGTTCGCGCATAAAATGCGCTGTGCGCCGTCTATGAAGCCCTACCGCATGGCCGCTTCGCGCACCACTGCGGCATATCATGCCGCAGTGGTGAAAAGAAGCATTGGCTTCTTTTCAAGTGCGTTGACTATAAAAAGGTTTTTATCTTTTTATCAAGAAATCGTATTATTCTGTTTCCCGGCTGGTACGCAGTACTTCCTCCACCAGCGTTTTCAAATCCTCATAATGGGAAAGCTGTCCGCAGGCATGACGGAAACCAGCCGCTCCACGCGCCCCCTTGATATACCAGGCAGCGTGCTTCCGGCCTTCCATCATCCCCAGCTTCTCGCCTTTGAACGCACAGATCAGGGAAAGATGCTCCAGCATGATTTCCAGCCGCTCCTCCAACGGTTTATCCGGAAGGATTTCCCCGGTTTCCAGATACTGCCGCACTTCCTCGAAAATCCAAGGGCGTCCGTAGCTCCCCTGCCCGATCATGACCAGGTCGCAGCCGGTTCGCCGGTACATTTCAGCGGCGTCTGCCCCGCTGACGATCCCGCCGTTCCCGATCACCGGGATGGATACGGCCTCTTTCACCGCGCGGATAGTATCAAAATCAATCCCGGGGCGGTACATTTGCTGCTTCGTCCGCCCATGGACGGTAATCGCCGCTGCCCCGGCTTCCTCCAGGCCGCGGGCCAGCTCGGGGGCATTGACCGAATCCGCATCCCAGCCGGTCCGGATCTTCACAGTGATCGGGACTTCCGTTTCCCGGCGCATGGCGCGGATAATCTCACAGGCCAGCTCCGGGGTTTTCATCAACGCGCTTCCACAGCCGTTCCCAGCCACTTTGGGAACCGGGCACCCCATATTGACGTCAATCACCTGAGGATGGTATTTCTCCGCAATCCGGACAGCCCGGGCCATAAAATCCGGTTCACTGCCAAAAAGCTGGATCGCCATCGGCTGTTCTTCCGGAGTTGATTCCAGCAGCTCCGCCGATTTCCGGTCGGAATAGCAGAGTGCCTTGGCGCTGGCCATCTCCCCCACGACATAAGCCGCCCCATACCGTTTGCACATCAGCCGGTAAGCGCGGTCGCCGACCGACGCCATTGGCGCCAGCGCGGCTGTCTGATCGATGGATAAGCCTCCAAGCCGGATTTGTTTCATCCTCGCAACTCCTTGTTCTGATTTTGCCTATAGGCGGCCTTCGTTATTGCTTCTTTCAAAACCCGGTTTGTCCAGTTTTGAAAACAGGGATTCATTCGGCCATGTCATTATTTTCCTTGACCGGAACATACAGATAACAGTACTCATGGGTACCCTCTTCGGGTTGATAAAAGCCATAATATTCAACAATTGGGATCGTACTGCACCCATAGGTGTAGCCAAATCTGGAGGCAATTTGCTCTCCAAGCCAATGATAGGGAGGAACGCCGCCCTCCCACGGCTCGTGTCCGAGTGCCTCCGCCGTTTCATTGCACATTCTTATCCGCAGAAATTTTGCAGCAGGCATTTTGTAAATATCAGAGGAATCCGACTGAACATCCGTTTTGGAAAGAAATTCAAATATTACGCCGCTGGGCCGTTCACATGAAAGATAATTCAAACTCAGGCAAACATCCCAATTATCCTCACGGCTGTTGGGTAAGGCAGAAACCGAGATAAAATCTTCCATAATTTTTTCAACATTCGGTTCATTCACGTTATTATCTGCATAACCAACTTTTCCACACCAGGTCGTGTCAGTCGATTCAATTAAATCAACAGGAATCCCATTATAATCATAAGTTTGAATAATATTACTTCCGAACTGAAAGGTCGGAAGTAATATCTGCCATGTTTTGCGGTTGCCGCCGGTTACGGCGGCAACCGCAAAACGGCTCAAATCAACTGTATTATTTCCGAATTTTTAATTCGGAAATAATATTTTCCTGCGGATGCTGTATATTTATAACTTTTTTCCTCCTCTTGCTTTCGATTAAAACTTGTTTTTAAACCTCTGCAAAGCCGGAATTTATCCTGCTTGTAAGATAAACCCTATTTCCCAGCCTCCAGCGCGCGCCTGCCGATATCCTTGCGGTAATGCGCCTGGTCGAAGGAAATACTCCCTACGGCCTGATACGCCTTTTCCAGTGCTTCTGCCACGGTTGCGCCGCTCCCGCAGACCCCCAGCACCCGGCCGCCTGCTGTATAATACCGGCCGTCCTCCAGCCGGGTTCCGGAATGATAAATCCTGGCCCGGCTGGACTGCCCGTCCGGCTCCAGCCCGGAAATCTCCTTGCCGGATTCATAGCTGACCGGATACCCGCCGCTGGCCATCATCACACAAGCCGCCGCCCGATCCGAAAAGCGGATCTCCACCTCGGCCAGCCGCTCGTCCGCGCAGGCTTCGAAAATTTCCAGCAGGTCGGACTCCAGCAGCGGGAGCACCGACTGCGCCTCCGGATCCCCAAAACGGCAGTTGTATTCAATCACCTTAGGGCCTTGGGGGGTCAGCATCAAGCCAAAGAAGATGACCCCTTTGAACGGGCGGCCCTCCTGGTTCATGGCCTCCATCGTCGGCACGAAAATACTACGCCGGCATTCCTCCAGCAGCTCGGGCGTCAGGAAGGGGTTGGGGGCAATACTCCCCATCCCGCCGGTATTCAGCCCGCAGTCGCCATCCAGCGCCCGTTTGTGGTCCATGGCGGAAACCATCGGGACAATGGTATGCGAGTCGGTAAACGCCAGGACAGAAACCTCCGGCCCGGTCAGGAATTCTTCAATGACAATCCGGCTCCCGCTCTGCCCGAAAATCCGGTCCTCCATGATAGAACGGATCCCCTCTTCCGCCGCAGCCAGATCCTCTGCGATCAAAACGCCTTTCCCCAGCGCCAGGCCATCCGCTTTGATGACAGTGGGGAACCGGTTCTGCCCCCGGACATAGGCCATCGCTTCCGCCGGATCCGAGAAAGTTTCGTAAGCCGCCGTAGGGATCCCATACTTTTTCATCAGGTTCTTCGAAAAGACCTTGCTCCCCTCCAGGACTGCCGCCGCCCGATTCGGGCCGAAACAGCGGATCCCAGCTTCTTCCATCGCATCGGCCATCCCTAAAACTAATGGGTCGTCCGGCGCAATGACACAGAAATCAATTGCATGAGAAACCGCAAACTCCACCATCTTTTCCAGGTCGGTCGCCTTGATCGGGACGCACTCCGCCAAGGCGGCAATCCCGCCGTTGCCGGGAGCCGCATAAATCCTGGAAACCTTGGGGCTTTCCGTCAGCTTATGGATGATCGCGTGTTCCCGGCCGCCGCCTCCTACTACCAGAATATTCATCAGGTTCCTCCTTCTCTTAGTGATGGAACAAGCGGATCCCGGTGAATGCCATCGCAATATCATATTTATTGCAGGCCTCGATCACGTTGTCGTCCCGGATGGAGCCGCCCGGCTGGGCAATACAGCAAACGCCGCTGCGATGAGCACGCTCAATATTGTCGCCGAAGGGGAAGAAGGCATCTGAGCCCAGGGCGACCCCGGTCAGCTGATCCAGCCAAGCGCGTTTCTCCTCCCGGGTCAGCGGCTCCGGACGGGTTTCAAAGAACTGTTCCCAAACACCATCGGCCAAGACGTCCATATAATCGTCCGAGATGTAAACGTCAATCGTGTTATCCCGGTCGGCGCGGCGGACGCCCGCTTTAAAAGGCAGGCCGAGCACTTTCTCATGCTGCCGCAGCCACCAGATGTCCGCCTTGTTTCCGGCCAGCCGGGTGCAGTGGATCCGGGACTGCTGCCCCGCGCCGATCCCGATCGCCTGCCCGTCCTTGACGTAGCAGACCGAGTTGGACTGGGTATATTTCAGGGTAATCAGCGAAATCAGCAGGTCGCGTTTTTCCTCCGCCGACAAGGAAGCCTTCTCCGTCACAATCCGCTCCAGCAATCCCTCGTTGATTTCCAGCTCATTGCGTCCCTGCTCGAAGGTCACGCCAAAAACATCCTTACGCTCGACCGGCTCCGGACGGTAAGCCGGATCCATCTGGATAATATTATAGCTGCCCTTCCGTTTGCCTTTCAGGATCTCCAGGGCTTCCGCCTCATAACCCGGCGCGATTACACCATCCGAAACCTCTTTGGCAATCAGCCGGGCGGTCGGCAGGTCGCAGACATCAGACAGGGCGATAAAATCGCCAAAGGAAGACATCCGGTCTGCCCCGCGTGCGCGGGCATACGCGCACGCCAACGGGGAAAGCTCAACATCATCGGTGAAATAGATCCGCTTTAGGGTATCCGAAAGCGGGAGCCCGATGGCGGCACCTGCCGGGGAAACGTGCTTGAAGGAAGCCGCTGCCGGAAGCCCGGTGGCTTTTTTCAGCTCCTGAACCAGCTGCCAGGAGTTAAACGCGTCCAGAAAATTGATATAGCCGGGTTTTCCGCAAAGCACGGTAAAGGGAAGCTCCTTCCCCTCTTTCATAAAAACGCGGGAGGGAACCTGATTGGGATTACAGCCATATTTCAAAGAAAGCTCGTTCATGAAAAATCCTCCTATAATCAAACACCCAGCCCGAAAGCCTGGGCAGGCCGCTTTCAGGCGGCCTTGGTTTGGACCCTATCGGGTGTATTTATTGAAAATGCGGGTTTCCGTATCACCGGAAGCCAGGTCGACAAACCGGGTAAAAAGGGAAATCTTATTGTCCGGGTTCAGCGCCTCCCAGATGGTTTGGGTAAAGGTATCCAGATCCCCTGAGATCTCCACGGTTTTCGGCTCGCCTGCAAAGCTGAGCGGCGGGTTCCCGTCCGACTGATAGGTATGGATAAAATGGCCCTGCCCATCCAATGGGACGGGATAGTCAAAAAAGAATCGGAGCGGGGCGTCCCCGTTCCCATTATCGCTCTTCAAAATAGAAAGCTGATAGGAAAAGCCGCCCTCAGAAAAAGAAGCCACGCCCGAAATCCGGGGGGTAAACAGAGGCGGATCCGGCTCAAAGGTGCGGGTGCGGAGAGCTTCCTCCGGGGATTTGCCCGCCGCGATAAAGTCCCGGAGGGTATCCGTCTGGTCGCCGTTGGTGACGATCGTGACCTGCCCCAGCGTCCGCACCGGCGCATAGATCACCAGCGAGGGGTCGCCCAGCTTGGATTCATCAAAAGCACGGGTGCGGATCCCGTCCGGGGTTTCCTCAAAAATTCGATTGCGGGAATTTTCGCTCCGGCCCATGATAAAATAAGCAAACACGGCCTTTTTCCCGTCCGCCGATTTGCCGATGACAATCCCGCGGCCCGGATAAGTATTGTTTTCCAGTTCGGTTTTCAGATTGAGCAAAGACATATTCCAGTTCCTTTCTGATACTAATTCTTCATAAAACGATGCAACCGTTTTATGAAGCCGCAAAATGCGGCCCGGCGGCACAGCTGCCGGGAATGTTGCCCATACTTTTTTGGTGCGCCGCAGGCGCGGCGGCCTGTCACGCCACGATAAAAAGATTTCAACATCTTTTTATCAAGAAATCGTATGATTTGGATCCGCGGCTTTAAAAGCCCTGCGGGATGATCGCAAACGAATCGCCCATTATTCATGCAGGAAGGTCTTATTCCCGCGAACCTCGATTTTCCCGGCACAGAACAGCGCGGCCGCCCGGGGGAGCAGCTCCCATTCGGCCTCCTCCATGACCCGTTTCTGGAGAGATTCGGGGGTGTCGTCCTCCCTCACCTGAACCGCCTTTTGCAGGATGATCGGGCCGCCGTCGCAAACCTCGGTGGCAAAATGCACGGTCGCCCCAGTAAGCTTGACGCCGCTTTCCAGCACGGCCTCATGTACACGCAGCCCATAAAAGCCCTTGCCGCAAAAGCTGGGGATCAAGGCCGGATGGACGTTGATAAGCTGGTAAGGGAAGGCACGGGAAACCCGCTCGTCCAGGATGGACAGGAAGCCTGCATAAACGACCAGGTCCGCTTCCTCCTCCTTCAGGGCTTCCAGGATCGCCTGGCTGTAGGAGCCGGAATCGGGGTACTCCTTCCGGGGGATCACGCGGGACGGGATCCCATGCCGGGCCGCCCGTTCCAGCGCATAGACCTCCGGCTTGGAGGAAATCACGCAGGTGATCCGCCCATCCGGGATTTCTCCCCGTTCCTGCGCATCGATCAGCGCCTGGAGGTTGGTACCGCCGCCGGATACCAAGACAACAATCTTTTTCATGCGGTTTCCTCCCTACGCGATGACTACGCCGTCACTGCCTTCTGCCAGCTCGCCCAGAATCACAGCCTTTTCACCGGACTCTTTTAAAGAAGCCAGGGCTTTGTCGGCATCCGCCGGGTCAACCGACACAATCATGCCAATCCCCATATTGAAGGTGTTGAACATATCCCGCTCCGGGATCTTCCCGACCTCGGCAATCAGCTCGAAAACCGGCAGTACCGGGACAGCTGCCCGCTCGATTTTCGCGGTCAGGCCCTGCGGCAGGGAACGCGGGATATTCTCATAAAACCCGCCGCCGGTGATGTGGGAAATCGCCCGGACGTCGACCTCCTCCAATAGCTTGAGGATGGGCTGGACATAGATCCGGGTGGGGGTCAGGAGGGTTTCGCCCAGCGGCTTTTCAAGGATGGAATAGGTCTTGGAGAGGTCAGCGTTTTCGATGTCAAACACCTTTCGCACCAGGGAGAACCCGTTGGAATGCACGCCGGAGGAAACAATCCCAATCAGGATATCGCCCGGTTTTTGGGAATCCGGCTGGAGGATTTTGGATTTTTCGACCACGCCGACCGAAAAACCGGCCAAGTCATACTCATCCTCCGGGTAGAAGCCCGGCATTTCTGCCGTTTCGCCTCCAATCAGCGCCGCGCCGGACTGGACGCAGCCGTCAGCCACACCGGAAACAATCTGGGCAATTTTTTCGGGGACATTTTTCCCACAGGCAATATAATCCAGGAATACCAGCGGCTTCGCACCGCAGCAGATAATATCATTGACGCACATCGCCACACAGTCAATCCCGACCGTATCGTGCTTGTCCAGCTTAAAGGCCAGCTTGAGCTTGGTCCCTACGCCATCAGTGCCGGAAACCAGCACCGGCCGGGTCAAGCCGGTCATATCCAATTCAAACAAACCGCCGAACCCGCCAATCCCAGAAACGACACCCTTTGTCAGCGTGCGGGCCACGTGCTGCTTCATCAGCTCAACCGCCTGATAACCGGCGGTAACGTCTACGCCGGCTTCTTTATAACTTTCACTGAAACTTTTCATCCTACAACTCCTTCTTCTCAATCGGGGGTGAATGGTGCGGGGTTATTCCCGTCCGGTCCAACAGTAGGTGCAAACCCGGTCAGGGTCAATGCCGATCGCGTCCAACATCCCTTGGATGGTCTGGAACTTCAGCGAGGTGAAGTTCTGCTTCTCCCGGATCAGGTTGACCATCCGGCTGTATTGATCGGTCGTGTAATCCAAATAGGGGGTAACAGCCTCCACCGAATCCGTCCCCTCCAGTTCGGCGATGACCCGCCGCGCGATCAAATCCATATCACTGGTGGAGCGGGAAAAATTCAGGTATTTACACCCAAACAGGACTGGCGGGCAGGCAGGACGGATATGGACCTCCCTGGCCCCGCTCTCATAAAGGAACTGAGCCGTTTTGCCGAGCTGAGTGCCTCGGACAATCGAGTCGTCAATAAACAGCAGGCTTTTATCCCGGATCAGATCATCCACTGGGATCAGTTTCATCCGCGCGACCAAGTTCCGTTTCGACTGGTTGGAGGGCATGAAGCTCCGCGGCCAAGTGGGGGTATACTTGATGAAAGGCCGGGCAAAAGGCACGCCGGATTCATTCGCATAGCCGATGGCATGAGGGATCCCGGAATCCGGTACGCCGGCCACATAGTCCAGGGAGGCAGGGTCGGTATCGTCATTCTGAGCCAGCAGCTTCCCGCAGCTGTAGCGCATGGCCTCCACGTTACGCCCCTCATAAGAGGAGGTTGGATAACCGAAATAAGTCCACAAAAAGGCGCAGATTTTCATTTTCGAGCCGGGTTCCTGTTTAACCTCAAAGCCGTCCGGCGTAATGAAGTCGATCTCGCCCGGGCCCAGCTCCCGCAGATGGCGGTAGCCCAGGTTGATATAGGCGGAAGACTCAAAGGAGATGCAGACCGAGTCTTCTTTTTGCCCCAGCACCAGCGGGGTACGGCCCATCCGGTCCCGGGCAGCATAAATCCCATTAGTAGTCAGGATCAAAACCGACATGGAACCGTCAATCCGCTCCTGTGCATAACGGATCCCATCCGTCAGGCTGCTGCGCTGGTTAATCAGGGAAGCGACCAGCTCGGTCGCATTGAGCCGTCCGCCGCTCATTTCCAGGAAATGGGAGCAACCGTTCTGAAAGGCCAGGTCAAGCAGCTCCTGTTCGTTATTGATCCGCCCTACCGTTGTAATGGCATAATTCCCCAGATGGGAACGGACAATCAGGGGCTGAGGCTCCGTATCGCTGATACAGCCGATCCCGAACATACCGGACATCTCCTCCACATCCCGTTCAAATTTGGTACGGAAGGGGGAATTTTCAATATTGTGTATCGCACGGGAAATCCCATGATCCTTGGAATAAACCGCCATCCCTCCCCGCCGGGTACCCAGATGGGAATGGTAGTCGGTTCCAAAAAACAAATCCGTCACACAATCCCCATGGGATGCAACGCCAAAAATACCGCCCATATAGTTCTTTCTCCTTTGCCCGAAAGGGCTTCTTTCTTTTTAAAAAATCAGCATAAAAGCAGGCCCGCTCAGAGCGCCGCAAGCTCCTCTTGAAGCTTTTGATCCTTGGCCAGGACCTCCTCCCGCATAGAGCGCTTCATCTCTTCCAGCTTGTCCGCCAGGGCTTCATCCCCCAACGCCAGCATCTGTACAGCCAGCAGGGCGGCATTCTTCGCCCCGTCAATGGCTACCGTCGCAACCGGAATCCCGGCCGGCATCTGTACCGTAGCCAAAAGCGCGTCCAGCCCGTCCAGTGTCGAAGATTTTACCGGAATCCCAATCACCGGAAGGGTGGTATGCGCCGCCAGCACACCGGCCAGGTGCGCAGCCTTCCCTGCGGCGGCGAGGATCACGCCGAACCCGTTTTTACGTGCATTTTCCGAAAAGGCAGCTGCTTCCCCAGGGGTACGGTGAGCGGACATCACGTGTGCTTCCACCGGGATCCCGAAGCGTTTCAGTTCTTTAATGGCCGGCAGGACAACGGGCAGGTCGCTGTCACTGCCCATGATAACAGCAGCTTTTTTTTGATTTGACATATCGGCACTCTCCTTATTGTGAAAAGACAAAAATAGTAAAAAGCTGCGGTCCGCCGCAGCTTTTTACTATTTTATAAACGGTTTTTTCGAATGAATGGATACAGCGAGATTGCAGAACGGGTACACGAATCCCAGAGAAGCCGCACTTCTTCTGCAAAATCCTCTGTTCATTCTCGCTAACCATCCCTTCCCGAATCAAAAGGCTGTCCAAAAAACAGAGCTGCCGGCCTTTCCCCGCAGGAACATCAGCTGTCCTCTGCAAAAGCCGGCTTGCTTCCCCTTTTCCAAACAAACCCGAACAAATTTCCTGTCTTTATTTTAGTATAAAGCACTGGGAAAAACAACACCCGGAAAGTACAAACTTCCTGGAAAAAAAGAGGGTTATCTGTGGATTTTGCCCTACGCATTACAGCATGACCCGAACTTCCTCGCCGTTCTTCCCCTCCACCTCCACCAAAACCAGCTTGGGGAAATCCTTCCGGCACTGCCGCAGGCAGCGGAACAGCTTATGGATATCCCGGGCAGTCAGCGGGACCCGACCGTCCTTTTGGATCAAATGCGCCGCCAGCCCGGCGGTAATCCGGTTCAACAGCGGCAAGGGCAGTGGGATACGGATCCGACGCCCGTTTTCTTCAATGATATGGATCTGCATAGGCTATTCCACCCAGATGTCTATATGGGTGCCGCCCGCATCATCCACCTCGACCAGCTTGCCCATCGCGCCCTGCTCGACCACTCGAACCAACGCAGAGAAATCGATTTCCTTCAGGCTCTCTGATCCCCCCACCTGGGGCATCTGCATCCCGATTTCCAGTCCTGCTTTAATCAGGCTGAAAGGCAGGTTGACCCGGACTTTATCGCCATCCGGGGAATCAACGGTCACCTTCATCAGCACTTTGTTCAGGTCCCGCTGTCCGGTGGGAACCATCCGGGCCTGAGCGGCGGCTTCTCCCCGGAGCAGCTCGTCAATGGTAATATGGAAAAAATCCGCCAGCGGCCCTAAAGCAGTAATGTCCGGGCAGGAAATGTCATTTTCCCATTTAGAAACCGCCTGAGGGGAAATATTCATTGCGACGGCAAGTTCATCCTGTGTCAGTCCGCGTTCCTTCCGGAATGCGGCGATGCGTTGTCCTAACGTATTCATTTTTCAAAACCCTTTCTGTTTCAAATCCAGCCGGCCAGCCGCGGCAGGCTTGGCTGTACCTTGCCCTTATCATACCCCGTCACAGCCCGGATTGGAAGCACCCAACCGTTGAGAAAATCAACCATCCGTTGCAAAACCGCTCAACCAACAGTAGAATCCCCGGATAAACAGCCGGTCATCGGCCTATCCGGGGATTTCTCTATCGAATTTATGCTGCTTCAACGCTGAACCTTTTCCCGCCTATTCAGCGGTCTTACAAAATCTGATCCGAAATAGCGGAGATAAACGCCTTCACTTTATTGAGTTTTTTGGTAAGCTGTTCATTTTCCTTTTTCAGCTCACAGATATCAAACTGCCGCCGTATTTTCAGCTTCAGCAGTTCCGCGTTGACCGGCTTTTGGATAAAATCATCCACCCCATTGAGATGGCCCTCCAGCTGGAGGTCCTCCTGCATCTGCTCCACCAAAAAGATGATGGGAATCAAGGCCAGCCGCGGGGTCGTTTTAATGGACTTTACCAGTTCCATGCCGCTGCCTCCTACCAGTGTTCTGTCCAGCAGGATCAAATCAGGCGGGACTGGGCTGCTTTGCAGCGATCCCAACGCCTGGACATTTGATTTGGCAGTTGTTACTTTATACTCTTTATCCAGCAGGGCACGCAGAATTGCTAAGGTTGTCGTATCATCGTCAATCACCATGATTTTTTTCATAATTTATCCCTTCCTAACTGTTGTAATTTCTGGGGTAAATCCCGATGAGCAGAAAATTGAATCCGAAAAGGTATACTTGAATTGTATCATAAAGTTGCAAAAAAACAAACAGATTTTTTCGGATTGGGCCATTATAGTCGGCACGCCCTCAAATCGATATCCGATTTAAGGGTGTGCCGACTATGAAGCCCTACCGTATGGCCGCTTCGCGGCCTACTGCGGCATGATATGCCGCAGTGTTGAAAAGAAGCATTGGTTTCTTTTCAAGTGCGTTGACTATAAAAACCCACAGCAGCCCGCACGAAAAACTTGACAAATTTCAAAAAAGGCGCTAATATAATATTCATATGCGGCTGTGGCGGAATTGGCAGACGCGCTAGATTTAGGCTCTAGTGGGAACCCCCATGAGTGTTCAAGTCACTTCAGCCGCACCAGATAAGGCGAATCCGAACCCGGCAGAACGAGCTTTTCTATAAAAATGAAATAGCCCTACCGTGTTCAAATTCCAAGCAGGAACCCCCCGGCATAAGCCGGGGGGTTCCTGCTTTATTTTTAGTCTTCCGCGTTAAAAATCAACTGTGCTTTTTCAATAACCCCTGCAACCAACTGGTTCGGAAGTTGCTCATAACGCTCAAAGGCAAAGGTAAAGCTGCCGCTTCCCTGCGCCATCTGACGCAGCAACGTAGCAAAATCGTGCATTTCACTCATCGGGACATCAGCTTCAATAACTGCGTTGCTGTCCTCCGCCGGGCTCATCCCCAAAACACGCCCCCGGCGTTTATTCAGCTCGCCCATCATATCACCGGTATTTGCATCCGGCACGGTGACGACCAGATGCCCGATCGGCTCCAGCAGGATCGGGGAAGCTTCCTGCATCCCGGCTTTATAGGCCAGCGAAGCTGCCATCTTAAAGGACATTTCTGAGGAGTCCACCGGATGATAGGAACCATCCACCAGGGTCGCTTTCAGGCCTACTACGGGGTATCCCGCCAGAATACCATGCTGGATACATTCCCGCAGGCCCTTTTCAACCGCCGGATAGAAATTCTTTGGCACTGCACCACCGACAACCTTCTGATCAAATTCGAGGGAATCGCTGTCACAAGGTTCAAATTCGATCCATACATCCCCGAACTGGCCATGACCGCCCGATTGTTTCTTATGCTTGCCCTGAACCCGCACTTTCTTCTGGATCGTTTCGCGGTAGGCTACGATCGGGGCTTCCAGTGTAACCTCCACGCCGAATTTGCTCTTGAGCTTGGCTACCGCTACATCCAGATGCTGCTCGCCAATACCCGAAATAACCTGCTGATGGGTTTCCGTATTCGTTTCAAACGAAAGGGAAGCATCTTCCTCTAACAGGCGGGAAATCGCCTGGGAAATTTTCGCTTCGTCCCCTTTTGCTTTCGGCCGGACAGCCATAGAGAAAGAAGGTGCGTCGAATTTTGCTTTTTCCAGTCGGATTTCACAGCCGTTCGACAGCGTATCGCCCGTGTTGGCCGAAAGCTTGGCAATAGCGCCAATATCCCCGGCGGCAAGGACCGGTGTATCTTCCTGCTTTTTGCCCCGGAGCAGGATAATTTTCCCGATTTTCTCGCTCTGGCCAGTCGTCTGATTCGTCAGCTCCAAGCCGCCTGCCAGCTTCCCGGATACCGCCTTTACATAAGACAGCTTACCGATAAAGGGATCGGCGACTGTTTTAAATACAAAAGCAACGGCTGGACCGTTTTCGTCACAGGCCAATTCCATGGGGGAACCATCCGGCGCTTCCCCGGTTTCTGCCGGAGCCTCCGAGGCGGAAGGCAGCAGGGTGGACACTGCATTGAGCAGCAGGTCGATCGCTTCCAGCGTCTGTGCGGAACCACAGTAAACCGGCGTAATCGTCCCGGCCTTAATCCCGGACTGGATGCCCTGCACCAGTTCTTCCTGGGTAAATTTTTCACCGGAGAAGAATTTTTCAAACAGCGCCTCATCGGTTTCAGCTACCGCCTCCGAAACTGCGGCAATCAGCCCTTCCAAACGGTGCTCTGTTTCAGGCAGCGGCACTTCCTTCGCCTTGCCGCCGGTATAACTGTACGCCTTCATCTGAAGCAGGTCGATATAGCATTCTATTTTTTTATCATTATAAAACGGTACAACCAACGGGCAGACCGACGGGCCGAAGGTAGCTTTCAGCTGTTCCAGCACCTTATAAAAATCCGCGCTTTCACGGTCCAGCTTCCCGATAAACATCATCCGGGATTTCCCCATCCGTTTTGCACGCTTATACGCCTTTTTTGTGCCAACACTCACGCCGGACTTCCCTGAAACTGTCAGCAAAATGGAATCCGCCGCGCGCACGCCCTCATGCTGCCCAGTGATAAAATCGAACAAGCCGGGTGTGTCGATAAGGTTCACCTTTATATCATTATATTCGTAGGGTGCAACCGTCAGGCTGATGGACGCTTTCCGCTTGATTTCTTCCGGATCGTAATCGCAAACGGTATTCCCCTCGCCAACGGTTCCCAAACGGTCGCTGGCGCCGGTCATATAGAGCAGCGCTTCTGCCAGGGTCGTTTTACCGGATCCGCCGTGGCCAACAATGGCAACGTTTTTAATTTTGTCTGACGTATACTGTTTCATTTCAATCACCATTTCTCCGCGCGAGTCCAGGGAACCGGAAACAAGGGATATCCGCGCGGGAAACACCCCTTTTTACTCCCAAAAGCAAACCTTGCCTGTTTGCCTTTGTACATATTCTCCATAAATCACATTCCCATTTTTTAAATCATATCATATTTCAACAGTCATTACAACGGGTAAGACTAAATTTTGTGGTATTGTGCGAAAAATATCTGGCGAATTTTTTGTACATAATAGACAAATAGGGCTCGGGTTTTTCTTCATCCCAGCCCTATTATTCGAAAATTCCAGATTATACTATAGTCGGCACACCCTCAAATCGGTACCCGATTTGAGGGTCAGGCTTTGCCTGGCATAAAATGCGCTGCGCGCCGTCTAGGAAGCCCTACCGCATAGCCGCTTCGCGGCCCACTGCGGCATGATGCCGCAGTGGTGAAAAGAAGTATTGGCTTCTTTTCAAGTGCGTTGACTATAATTCTCAATAAAACGATGCAGTCATTTTATTAGGCCGCCGGTCCGGCGGCGCAGCCGCGATAATAAGATTTTAATCTTTTTATCAAGAATTAGAACCTGTATGTACAATCAGAGGATGCCAGATGCCCGAGGGGTTTTTCGGGCAGGCAAGGCCATTTTTGGCAGGGAAAATGAGCGCAGTCTGCCTGAAAAAGCACCCGGCGAATCGTGTTCGATGGTTGTGCATACAGGTTCTTCGTATTACAGGCGCATATTTTTTTGATAAACCCAATAAATCAACGGGAATACGACCAGATAAATCAGCATCGCCAAACTCCCGAACCCGCTGAGCCGTCCAGCTGCGAAAAGTACGCCCAGCAGGGCTACGCCGATGATCACACTCAGTACATACAACAGCCCGCCCAGCCGCACACAGCTGAACAGTTTCTTCGCTGTACAAAGGGACACAATATACCCGAACAGCGAGCCGTCGTTCCCAATCGGGGTGTTGCAGCGCGGGACCTCCCGCACCAGGCTGTCATAATCCGGATGCAGTCGGGAAGGAAGAACGTTAAAAAGACGGGGATCCGTCTGGAAAAGCTCTGCCAGCAGCATCTCGGACACACAGGAATCCATGGTCCGCACGACAGCAACCAGGTTGTTCCGTGCCAGCAGGCCGACAACATCCATCACGCTGGGATCCGCCTGGAACCCCACAATAAACGCCGCGCAGAGATCCCCACCGGAAGAAAGGTAGATAACTTCCTGCCCGGAATTCTGATATTTCCGTTCATAGTTCTGTTTGGGTACCGCAATAGAATGGTTGATCATCAGGGCGCGGTTGCCGATCAGCACCCGCTTGTCATCCACCCAGGCCGAAAGCCCCATCTGATCCTCGTACTGGACACTGTCCACCTTTTTCAGCAAAGCCGTATTGTTGTTAATGATCCCCAGGAAAATATGCCGGAAAATGCTGTTGGCGGTGCAGCAAACACTTGCCGCATCCAGGATCGCGTCGTCGATTCTTCCTGCCTGGAAGGTCTTGATCCCGTACAGGACAATCCCCTGCGGAGGGAACAGGTCTACCGCATCAATCAGCACCGCATTGGCGTCCCGGGTCTGCTCCACCGCATCATAGCCAACCAGAACCCCGTTATAGCGCCGGGTCACACTGGCACTGTCCCGGAGAGGGAACGCCGTTACCAGGCTGCTTAAAAAGCCGGTGGACAGCACCAGCGTGCCACAGAGCAGCGTCAGCGCCACATAAATATCTTTCGTCAGCCCGTAACCTGCCGCACCCAGGGCAAATCCTGCCGGGATCAACAACAGCAAAACCGTCCGGCTCATGTTATCGCCGAGATCCGGGCCAAATGAATAAAGCAGGAAATTATCAAAGAAACCGGTTTTGACATTCCGCATCAAGCAGGGATCCTCATCATTGTCCAGCATACGGGCAGTCATCTCCGCAGCGATATCCATATTCGGCACTCCAAGCACTCCATACTGTTCCTGCTCGCCCGACACCAGCGCAAAATTATCCGAAACCCGCTTGATATCCAGCCCACGGCCCAGATAATTGAAAAAGATCAGCAGCACGGCCGCCGGCGTATAAAGATGTACATTCCGAGTCAGCAGGTTTTCCGGCTGAAAGCAGAGCGCAAGATTCATGCCCAGGCAAAACAGCGCCGTCACCATGCAAAGCACATCCTTGCTTGGCTGCCGCCGCGCAATGCTGGCAAACGCGTTCTTGACTATTAAAAAACCGCTGCCCAGCGCCAAAACCAGCAAGCAGGCGTTGACCACCGCATAAACCTGCGGCGAAATCTCCATGCTGCCAAACAAAAACAGCCGCCCATTCTCCCGCTTCAGCACTGAAAGCAAAATGGCGAACACACTCTCCAGACAGGTCAAAACCAATCCGGTACGGACAGCAGCGCGCTGCTGCCCCAGATATTCTGTAATCTCCTCCGTCATGGAACGGTCCGTGTATTCTATCGCCGGTTCCGGCTGATATTCCTCCTCTTCATCCTGGAAACGGCGCCCTGAATCCCGCTGCGGGGATGCCTCTGAAACCCTCTCCCCCAGGCCATCCGGAGCCGAAGAAAAGCGCGTCCCCTTCCCCTCTGTAAGCTGCTCCCGCAATTCGGGCGGAAGCTCCTCCGTACTGGGCGGGCGGCGTTCCGCATTCAGGACAAAGCTGTCTATTTTACGGTTCCGGCTGGACTTATATTCTTTATAATTCACCGGTGTAATCTGCGTTTTGGCATACCCGGCCTCCACCGATGAATCCTCCATCCGGACATTCCCGAAATGGCTGGTGATATCCATAACCTGGTTCCGGAGACGCTGCCCGTGCGCTGTGTTGCTCAATTTTTCCAGCTTGAGCTTCCGGGCCAGCGCCCGATCCTCCTCCACCTCAGCAGGCAGCGGCGAGGGATGCCGCTTGACCTGCTGTTCCTTCTGCACCCGGTTCAGCCGGATTTCAGGTTCCGGCTGAACCGGTTCCGGCTTTGGCTGAACCGGCTGGGTTTCCCGGGTCAGCACCGTATCCAGCCATTTTTCCTCCTGACGGTCCTGCTTGGCACGTTTTTTCTGCTGCTTGGCCAGCTGCCGGGTCAGGGTTTTCGTCTGCACACGGATTTCTTTTTCCAGCTCCGCTTTTTCGCGGGAGGTCATCGGCCGGTTTTCCTGTTTGAGTTCCCTTTCTTTTTTCTGGGTCAGGATCTCCCGGACAATCTCGTCAATCCGGCTCATATCCTGTTGTTTTGGAACCCGCTGCTGGTCTTTTGCCCGCTTTAATTCCAGTTCCGCCATAATATCGTCTACTGTCAGCTGTCTTTCCGCCATGTCCCTTCCCCTTGTCCCCTATTGTTTGCCGCGCTGGCGAACCACCTCATACAGAAGGATCCCTGCCGCCACGGACGCATTCAGTGAATTGATCTGCCCGAACATGGGCAAGGTTGCCAAAAAATCGCACTCTTCTTTTACCAGGCGGGAAAGCCCTTTCCCTTCCGAGCCGATCACCAACGCCGTCCCCCCAGTAAAATCCAGCTGGTCCCAAGGGGAACCTTCCATCTCCGCGCCGTAAATCCAAATGCCGTGCTTCTTCAGTTCCCGGATACAGGACACCAGGTTCGCGACCCGCGCTACCGGAAGCACACTTGCCGCCCCGGCGCTGGTCTTATAGACCGTTGCATTCAGGGAGGCGCTCCGGCGTTTGGGCAGAATCAGCCCGTCTGCTCCACAGGCCTCTGCTGTCCGGATAATCGCCCCCAGGTTGTGCGGGTCCTCGATTTCATCCGCGATCACCAGGAAGGGGGCTCTCCCCTTTTTCTCCGCAGCGGAAAGAAGCTCCTCCAGCCCTACATATTCCGCACAGGCGAACGATGCCGCAACCCCCTGGTGAGGGACCCCTTCCGCCAACTGATCCAGTTTCTGCCGCCCTGCCTGTTTTACGACAGCCCCAGCGTCTTTCGCCAAGGAAATGATTTTCCCGATACTGCCTTTGTGATCGCCCTCCAACACATAGACGGTATCAATTCCCCGGCCGGCTTTCAAGGCCTCCAATACGGCATTCCGGCCTACAATATATTCTTTCTGCGAAGTCTGTTCCATAATCTGGTCCCCGATTTTCTGTCCTGTATTCTGCGCAGCCTCAAAAGGGCCGCAGCTGGGTGAAAAAGCGCAGCCAGCGTTTTTTCATCCATATTGACTCTATTATACCTGAATCTTCAAGGATTGACAATCCTTTTCCCCAAGTTGAGAGTATCCTCCTGCGTATTTTATATTACTTCCGAACTGAAAGGTCGGAAGTAATATCTGCCATGTTTTGCGGTT
>CANAQK010000032.1 GCA_947363605.1 uncultured Clostridia bacterium
AGGGAGATCAGATCGACCCCGCATTCGGCTACCTGACGGATGTTTTCCAAAGTGACGTTGCCCGAGGCTTCCAGCAGGGCGCGCCCATTGGTACGCCGGACAGCCTCTTTCATGGTATCGTAATCCATGTTATCCAGCATAATGACATCTGCGCCAACAGCCAGCGCTTCGTCCAGCTCCTCCAACGAGCGGGTTTCCACCTCTATTTTCAGCATATGCCCTGCCTTGGCGCGGAGAGCTTCCACCGCTTTGGTCAGGGAACCGTATGCGTCGATATGGTTGTCCTTGAGCATAGCGGCGTCGCTGAGATTATAGCGGTGGTTCCGTCCCCCGCCGCAGAGGACGGCATATTTTTGCAGCGGGCGCAGGCCGGGCAGCGTTTTGCGGGTGTCGGCGATGGTGGCCTTGGTGCCTTCCACCCGCTCGACGCATTTCCGGGTAGCGGTGGCGATGCCGCTCATGTGCTGAACCAGGTTGAGCGCGGTACGTTCACCCTTGAGGAGGGCGCGGGTCGGTCCGCTGATTTCGGCGATCAGGTCGCCCCGGCGGACTTCGTCCCCGTCTTTTTTATGAACGGTAAACCGGACGGAGGAGTCCAGCAGGGTGAAAACCCGGAGGGCAATCTCCAGCCCTGCCAGAACGCCTTCGTCTTTGGAAAGAAAGCGGGCGGTCGTGGTTTGGTTTTCGTCAATCAGGAAATCGGTGGTGACGTCCATATAGTTGATATCTTCCGATACGGCGCGTTTGATCAGGTCGTCTACATAGAATTGCGGGAGGGTCATAGCAGTTCCTTCTTTCGTTGGTTTAGTAGGGTTTAGGGCTTGTTTGAAAAATCGGCAATACTGTCTTTTTGCCCAGACCGGGCGGGCTTTGGCATCGAAAATCCTAGGCAGGCAGCAGCCTGGGTTTTCTTCTTGAAACCGCCTCGCCCCACACAAAAATCCAGCACTTTCTCTATTTTCAAACAAGCCCTAATCTTCCAGGACTTCCCGGAGGATCAGGCAGGCCACCGTGACCAGGCTGCGTGCTTCCACGAAATCCCGGTTGACTTGGTAGCCGGAGGATTCCAACTGGTCGCGGAGCTGGCAGACCCGTTCGTAGCCGGAGCGGGCTTCGGCCAGATCGGGAGTGACGAAATAAGCCTTTTGCAGGATGGAGCGGGTTTCGGTCCGGATCCCGTGGGGGATGGGCTCGCCGGGGCGGTCATTGTGGAAGGTGTATTCCTCAAAGAAGTCCGGTGCGTCCGGTGCCAGGGAGTTGATCTTGGCCGCGCACCGGCGGGAAAATACGACCGCTTCCAGCAGGGAGTTGCTGGCCAGCCGGTTGGCCCCGTGTACGCCGGTGTGGGAGCATTCTCCACAGGCGTACATCCCATCAATGGTGGTGGCGCTGTCGATGTCTACATCAATGCCGCCCATGAGATAGTGCTGGCAGGGATAAACCGGGATTTTATCCTGGGTCATGTCGCAGCCCTCTTTGAGCAGGTTCTCATAGATCAGTGGGAACCGGGCTTTGACGGCATCGGGATCTTCATGGGTAATATCCAGGTAAAACTGGTCGGAATGGGTGCGTTTGGCCTCCTCCATGATACAGCGGGAAACCACATCCCGGGGGGCCAGCTCCAGGCGCTCGTCATATTCCTGCATGAAGCGCTGGAAATGGCAGTTGAGCAGATATGCCCCCTCTCCCCGGACGCTTTCGGAAATCAGGAAGCTTTCCCGGGTGTGGCGGTTGGCGAACGCGGTGGGATGGAATTGGATATAGTGCAGGTTCTTAATCCGCGCTCCCAGCCGGTATGCAAGGGTGATGCCGTCCCCGGTTGCGATGGAGGAATTGGTTGTATATTCATAGACGCGCCCGATCCCGCCGGAAGCAATGACCAGGAAATGAGAGTGGAAGGTCTGATGGCTGCCGGACTCATCCAGGACGTCCAGATGGAAGGTACTTCCGGTTTTCTGGAGATCGCAGGCGGTGGAATGCTCCAAAATTGTAACATTTGGAAGCGCCCGGACCTGCTGGATGAGGGTGTCGGTGATCTCCTTCCCAGTGGAATCCTTATGGTGCAGGATCCGGGGCCGGGTATGCCCGCCCTCCAGGGTGAGATGAGGTTCACCGGTTTCGGTGCGGTCGAAGTCGACCCCCAGCTCAATCAGGCGGCGGACATCATCGGGGCCTTCGGTAGTCAGGATCTCGACGGCTTTGCGGTCGTTCCGGAATCCTCCGGCGACAAGCGTGTCGTTGATATGTTTTTGGACACTGTCGTGCAGCCGGTCATAGACCGCGGCAATCCCGCCCTGCGCCAGGCTGGAGTTGCAGAGTGTCAGCTCCCGCTTGGCAAGCAGCAATACCCGCAGCTTCCGGTCGAGGTTCAGCGCACCGTATAAGCCGGCGATCCCGCTGCCCAGAATGATGACGTCATAATTTGTCTGCATGAAACCCACTTCCTCAGAAAATCTTGCGGCGTATCCGCCTGAAAGGGCGCGCCGTTTTGTGAAAAATTTTGTTGTCTGCATATCCCGGCGGAAAATCCCTATTGGAAAACGCACCTTCAGTATATCACGTTTTTGAAAAAATGCAAATGAGGTCAGGAGGGCAGCACGGAAGGAACGGCCGGATAAGCATTCGTATTTTTGCCATTTTAAGGTGAATACTGTAAGGGAGAGGATGGTTCGGGCATGGATTCTTTTAACCATTTTACGCTCAGTACCGTGGCGGGGATCCGGCAGAAGGTTTGAACAGGTTACAACCGCGGTTCCCGTTTCAGGCTGGAAGACCTTTTCTATTTTCTCCGTACATTTTTCAATTTTACCACAGGCGTCTTTTTGGCTCAAGAATCGGAATGAGATCTGCCCGTGAAGATAAGGGGCAGGGGGAGTGCCCAATGTAAAGGTTTTATGGGGCAAGAGATGCTGTGCCCTGCCAGCCGCGGTTCAAATGCGGGCCTCCCCGTCCCGCGCCCCGCTCCCTTTTCTTTGAGCGTTCAAAGAAAAGGGAGGAAAAGAAAACCGCCCAGGGTGGGATCCCCCTGGGCCCCCCACGTGACGGGCAGCAGGAAGGCTTCTTTGCTGTCGAGCCGTCCCGGTCTGACGTCGGAGGAACGCAGCTCGGGGGAGGCTTCTTGAAAGCGGGTCCCTTTTATAAAATGCATGAGAGGAACTCCCCGGGACAGGGTTTTACTTGACAGCCACCAGATTTTGGTATAAAATAGTAACAATATCGTAGTACGGATTTCTGGCAAATTCAGCTCTTTTTTGGAACAGGTCGGCAGATTCGGAACCGCTGCAAATAAGCAGTTCCAGCCTTTCCAGTTCCTTTCGGCTCTGGCTGGCTGGTTTCGGCGGCAGAGCGATCGGCAAATGAAAATCCTGAGTATGGTTGGATTTTCCTGCAAATGAAGCGGCAGTGGATCCGCTTCCATACATAAAACAGGGCGCAGGGACCGGAATTTCTGCGGCCAGGTTTGGCGTGCCTGTTTGGAAAGAATGCAAAGCGAGGTAACAATGTGAATAAAGAACTATCCATGCAGACGGAACATCCGGCAGTTGCAGAGGAAAAAACTGCCAGTTTTTTGAAAAACCCAAACCGGAATACCAAGGCAGGCTCCCCGGCATCAAAACAGCCGAAGCGGAATGCCGGTTCAACCAAAAAGGCCAATGGTGAAGCACGGAAAAAAGCAGCGAACCCGTTAAAACAGGCGCAGCAGATGCTCCAGAAACAGCCCAAGCAGGGCCGGCCGGCCAAGACGCGCGCGGCGAAAGCCCCGCTTCCGGCGGCGGAACAAAAGGTGGAAATCCGCCCGGAGAATACGGCGGAGAATAAACCCAAAGGCCGGAACCCGCGGAGCGGCGGCCGTTCGAAGCGGGGGTCCCAGGCCAAGGGGCAGAAGCAGTCGCTGCGGATTATCCCGCTGGGCGGGTTAAACGAAATCGGGAAAAATATGACCCTGTACGAATGCGGCGGGGATATGTTTATTGTAGACTGCGGGCTGGCTTTCCCAGATGCCGATATGCTGGGTGTAGATTTGGTCATCCCGGATTTCAGCTATGTGGAAAAGAGCATCAGCCGGATCAAAGGGGTTGTCATCACCCATGGGCATGAGGACCATATTGGTTCGATCCCTTACCTGCTGAAAAAATTCGACCTGCCGATCTATGCGTCGTCGCTGGCAATCGGCTTAATCAAAGGCAAGCTGAAGGAGCATGGCCTGCTGAACCGAGCCAAGCTGTTTGTGGTTTCCCCCCGGCAAAAGGTACAGATGGGCTGCATGACCGTGGAATTTATCCATGTGAACCATTCGATTCCCGGTGCAATGGCGGTGGCGGTTCATACGCCGGCCGGCGTCGTGGTACAGACCGGTGACTTCAAGATCGATTATTCCCCAATTGAAGGTGGGGTAACTGACCTGGCCCGCTTTGCGGAATTGGGCGGCGAGGGGGTGCTCTGCCTGCTTTGTGAGGCAACTAATGCGGAGCGGCCGGGTTCGACGCCAAGTGAACGGACGGTTGGGAAGTCGTTCCAAGGGCTGTTTAATCAAGCAGAAGGGAAACGGATCATCATTGCGTCCTTTTCCTCCAATATCCATCGGATCCAGCAGATTATTACACTGGCCGCCAAGGTGGGCCGCAAGGTGGCGGTATCCGGCCGGAGTATGGAAAACGTCGTCGGTGTGGCGATGGAGCTGGGCTATCTCAGCGTGCCGGACGGACTGTTGATCGATATCGATGCGGTCCAGCGTTACCCGCAGGATAAGGTGATTGTCATCACCACCGGTTCCCAGGGGGAGCCGATGTCTGCGCTTTCCCGGATGGCCAATGGCGACCACCGCAAGGTCAACGTAACGGCAGAAGATTTTATCATCATTTCCGCGACCCCCATCCCGGGCAATGAAAAGCACGTGACCCGGGTTGTCAACGACCTGCTGAAGCTGGGGGCGGAAGTGGTTTACGAAAAAATGTATGAAGTCCATGTGTCCGGCCATGCCTGCCAGGATGAGCTCCGTACCATGATTGCCCTGACCCGGCCGAAATACCTGCTGCCGGTACACGGGGAGTATAAGCATATGAAAGCGCTTTCCAAGCTGGCGCAGGAGCAGGGGATGCCGCCTTCCAATATCCATATCGGGGATATTGGGCAGGTGATCGAGATCTCGGCAGATAAGATGGATGTCGTTTCCACCGTGGAGGCCGGCCGCGTATTGGTGGACGGCTTAGGGGTCGGGGATGTCGGTGCGATTGTGCTGCGGGATCGTCAGCACCTGGCAAAGGACGGCCTGATTATTGTGGTGATGACCATTGAAAGCGCGTCCGGGGCCTTGCTCGCCGGGCCGGATATGGTGTCCAGAGGGTTTGTCTATGTGCGGGAGGCCGAGGAGCTGATGGGCGAAGCGCGGCGGGTGGTCAAAAATATCCTGGCCAAGTGTGCCGAGGAAAATATCCGTGACTGGGCCACCATCAAGCTCAATGTGCGGGATGGGCTGGCCAACTTTATTTTCAAGAAAACCAAGAGAGGGCCGATGATCCTGCCGATTATCACCGAGGTATAGCCAGGCAGGCAGACAGAATTTTCATTGAAGGAGCGGGGACATGAAACGCAGGCGGTTTTGGCTGATAAAGCCGGTGAATCTTCTCTTAATGGTCATCAGCGTCCTGATGGCGGGCGTTTTGTTTTTCGTCGATCAGCTGCTGTTCTGGATTTGTGCGCCGATTGTGCTGGTGCTGGTGGCCTTTTGCGGCTATAAGCTCTGGCGGATCCAACTGGATCTTTACCGGATGATCACTTCCATGGGCCGTTCCATGACAGATGAGCATGAGGGGAGCTTGATCAATTTTCCGCTGCCCTCCATTATCGTCAGCGATACCGACGAGGTGGTCTGGTATAACGATATGTTCCGGGAGACGGTTTTGGCTGAGGGGAAGGATATCTTCGGCTATGATGTCGGCGAGGTGTTCCATGCGGAGATCGAGGATCTGATCGCCAATCAGGGGACGGTGGTGGAATACAATGGGCGGAACTATGAAACCTACTGCCTGAAAACCCTCAGCGAGGGGAATGCCATGTTCCTGCTCTATCTGGTGGATATTACCGAGCTCTACCAGGCCAAGCTGCTGGCGGCAGCGCAGAAGCCGGCGGTTCTATTGATCTTAATTGATAACTATGATGATTCCATCAACAGCGAAAACGAGGGCAACAAAGACAAGCTGCTCTGGCAGGTGCGGGGCGCGATCCAGGAGTTTATCGACCGGACCAGCGGCTTTATCCGCAAACTGGGAAATGACCGCTATCTGGCGGTGGTGGAATACTGCGACCTGGAACGGATCGTGAAGAACCGGTTCGATCTGCTGGACCGGGTGCGGCATATCACAACGGAGAGCAGTGTTCCGGTGACCCTTTCTATTGGGGCGGCGCCGGTGACGCAGACCCTGTTCCGGGCGGAACAGGACGCACGGCAGGCGCTGGATATGGCGCTCGGCCGGGGCGGCGATCAGGCTGCGCTGAAAACCGAAAGCGGCTATGAATTTTTCGGCGGTTTCTCCAAAGGGGTGGAGAAACGTACCAAGGTCAAAACCCGGATTGTGGCCTCCGCGTTGGTCGAGCTGATCAAGTCCTCGGACAATGTCCTGATTATGGGGCATAAATTTGCCGATCTGGACGCGCTGGGCTCCGGGATTGGGATGGCAAAAGCCTGCCAAACCTTTGGGAAGCGGGTAAATATTGTCGTGGATTCCCGCCGGAACCTGGCGGATGTGCTGATCCAGCGGCTGGTGGAAAACGGGGACCAGCAGATGATCTGCCTGCCGGAATCAGCGGATGATCTCGTCAACGACCGCACTCTGCTGATTATCGTGGACACCCATACCGAGAACCTGGTGGAAAGCAAACCGCTGTATCATAAGTGCCGTCAGGTTGTGGTAATCGATCATCACCGTAAAATGGTGAACCACATTGATGATGCAGTGATTTTCTATCACGAGCCCTATGCCTCCTCCGCCTCCGAGATGGTCGCGGAACTGGTGCAGTATTTCGGGGACGACTGCCGGCTGGGCCGGATGGAAGCCGAGGCGATGCTTTCCGGCATTATGCTGGATACCAAAAATTTCGCGATGAAGACGGGAGCCCGTACCTTTGAAGCGGCGGCCTATTTAAGACGGCTGGGCGCGGATACCGTAGTCGTCCGGCAGATGTTCGCGTCTTCGATGGATTCCTATCAGCGGAAAGCCCGGGTGGTTTCTTCCGCCGAGATTTACAAAAGCTGTGCGATCGCCACCAGCGATTTTGTTTCGGACGATCTGCGGGTGATTGCTTCGCAGGCGGCAGATGAGCTGCTGCTGATCAGCGGGGTGAAGGCGTCCTTCGTCCTGTTTGAAATCAATGACACTGTCAATATTTCGGCGCGCTCGCTGGGGGCGCTGAATGTCCAGGTGATTATGGAAAAGCTGGGCGGCGGCGGGCATCAGACCATGGCGGCGGCCCAGGTGCAGAATATGAACTACGATAAAGTGCGCCAGACCTTGCTGGAGGCCATTGACAACCAGCAGGAGCAGCAGAAAGGCGCCTGAACCATCAACCAGAAATGAGGGAAGAAAAACATGAAAGTCATTTTAAAGCAAGATGTAAAGGGCACAGGTAAAGCCGGGGAATTGGTCAATGTATCCGACGGCTACGCGAAAAATTTCCTGTTTAAAAAGGATTTGGCAACGCCGGCAAGCGCGGCGGCATTGAACGAGAAAAAAACCAAGGATGAAGCGGCGGCCCATCACGCACAGGTTGAACTGGATGAAGCCAAGGAGATTGCGGCGAAGATCGAAGGGAAGGTTGTTTCGCTGAAGGCTAAAGCCGGTGCAAACGGCAAGCTGTTTGGCTCGGTTACCTCCAAGGAGATTGCGGAGGAGCTCAAAAAAAATTACGGTGTGGAGCTGAACAAAAAGAAAATCGTGCTGGAAAGCGATATCAAGGCCTTTGGCAGCTATTCTTTCGAGGCGAAGCTGCATCCGGGCGTGTCGGCCAAGCTGACCGTCAAGGTGGAGGAAGCCTAGGCCCTGCCCAGAGTTTTTGACTGCGCTTTTGCAGGGCGCAGAATTTCCATTAAGTCTATCCGAAATGGATAGACTTTTCGCTGTATTACAGATAGTAAATTTGAAATGGAGAAATTATGGCAGAATTGGATGCAATCCTTGACCCGCAGCTGGCGAACCTTCCTTTCAGCCTGGAAGCGGAACAGTCGGTGCTGGGCGGGCTTTTGCTGGAACCTGAGGCCATCAGCGAGGTGCTGGAGTTCCTCTCCCGCCCGGAAATGTTCCATAAAAAACAGCACCGTGACCTTTTTGCAGTGCTGACCAATATGTTCAATACCAATAAAACCATCGACTTTATCACGGTCTTGGACGAATGCGGACGGGCGAAGGTTTTTGAATCGGAGGCCAGCGCCAAGACCTATCTGGTACAGCTGATGGAGCTGGTGCCGACTACCGCTAATATTGCGGATTACTGCCGGATTGTGCAGGAAAAGTACTATGTCCGCACCTTGATTACGGCTTGCCGTGAGATTATCGAACGGGCTTCGGAAGGGGAAGCGGAGGCGCGGCAGATTCTGGAGCTGGCCGAGCAGCGGATTTATGAAATCCGGCAGGGGAAGGACAGCACGGCGCTGGCGAAAATCGACACGGTGATTATTGAAGCCTATGATAAGCTGCTCAAGCTGACCGGGGAAAATAAAGAGCAGTACCAGGGGCTGCGGACCGGGTTTTCCCGGCTGGACCGGATGATTTCGGGCTTGAACCGCTCGGACCTGATCCTGGTCGCTGGGCGGCCGGGTATGGGCAAATCCAGCTTTGCCGTGAATATCGCGACCAACGTGGCCCGGCGTTATGAGAAGGCCGTGGCGATTTTCTCGCTGGAAATGTCTAACGAACAGCTTATCATGCGGATCCTTTCCTCTGAAGCGCGGATCTACAATGAAAAAATGCGGATCGGCAATCTCAACCCGGACGAATGGGTACAATTGGCCAGCTGCGCGGACCTGCTCAGCAAGACCCAGATGTATTTTGACGACAGTGCGGGGATCACCGCCACGGAGATGAAAGCCAAGCTGATGCGGGTTAAGAACCTGGGGCTGGTCGTCATTGACTATTTGCAGCTGATGTCCAGCGGGGGACGGAGCGAGAACCGGGTGCAGGAAATCAGCAAAATTACCCGGAATTTGAAAATCATGGCCAAGGAACTGGATGTCCCGGTCATCCTGCTTTCCCAGCTTTCCCGTGCAGCGGAAAGCCGGGAGGGGCATCGGCCGATGCTCTCCGACCTCCGGGATTCCGGGTCGATCGAGCAGGATGCGGATATTGTCCTCTTCCTCTGCCGGGAGAGCTATTATGAAGAAGAACCGGAGGACTTGACTAAGGCGCAGTGTATCGTGGCGAAGAACCGGCATGGTGTAACCGGGGACGTCGAGCTTCGCTGGCTGGGTGAATTTACCCGGTACGAAGATGTGGAGTTCCGCAGTGAGCCGCGCTGAGCCGCTGGAGCGGCTGGCGGAGGGCTTCTGCCGGGAAGAGGACTTGCTGGGACCTGGGGAACGGGTGCTGGTCGGCTTATCCGGAGGGGCGGATTCGGTGGCATTGCTGCATTTTTTGCGGTTTAGGCTCGGGTGCGGGGTATCTGCCTGTCATGTGAACCATGGGCTGAGAGGGGCGGAAAGCCTGCGGGATGAGGAATTCGCCCGGAAGCTTTGCGCGGAATGGGGTATCCCGTTTTATCTCCGGCGAGGGGATATCCGCCGCTTTGCGGAGGAATCCGGCTGTTCGGTCGAGGAGGCCGGCCGGGATTTCCGCTATGCCTGCTTTGAGGAATGCCGTTTGGAAACGGGGGCAGAAAAAATTGCGACAGCGCATACCCGCTCCGACCAGGCGGAAACCCTGCTGCTGAACCTGCTGCGGGGAAGCGGCTTACAGGGCCTGTGCGGGATCCCGCCGAAACGGGGACGGATTGTACGCCCTTTGCTTCGGGTCAGCCGGGAGGAGGTCGAGGAATACTGCTGCCGCTGGGGGCTGGCCTATGTGACGGACTCCAGCAACGCCAGCCTGGAGTATACCCGCAACCGGATCCGGCTGGAGCTGCTCCCCCTGCTGCGGGAGCTGAACCCGCAGGCGGAGCAGGCTTTGGCCCAGGCTGCCGAAATCCTCCGCCCAGATGCCGCTTATCTGACGGAAATGGCAGATCGGCTGCTGGAAGAATCCCGGCAGGAAAAGGGCTGGCAGGTTTCTGTTCTGGCCGGGGCGCCGTCAGGGCTTCGCCGCCAGGCTGCCTGGAGCCTGCTGAAACAGCTGGGTATCCCGCCCAGCTTTATCCGGGTGCAGGAGCTGGACCGGGTGATCCGCAGGGAATCCGCCCGGGCAGAAGCCGGGAAAGGCCGGTATTTTGTCCGGCGGAAAGGGCTGCTCTGCCTGGAAGAGGCCGAAGGATGCCCGCCCTATTCCTTCCCGCTGGAGCAGGGTGAGTTTGCACTTCCGTGCGGGGAGTGCTACCGGGCGATGGAAATCCCTGTGGAAAACGCCGGTTCCTCTAAAAAAGTTTATAAAAAATTATTATATCTTCTGCTGGATTATGATAAAATAAAAGGAAAGGCGCTTCTGCGCCAGAGGCTTCCGGGTGACCGGATCCGGCTGGCCGGGAGAGGCTGTTCCAAGTCACTGAAAAAACTGCAAAATGAAGCGGGCTTGAGCCGGTATGAAAGAGAAGCGTTTCCGGTGCTGGCTGATGAGGAGGGCTGTGTTGCGGCGTTCCCGTTTGGAATTGCCGAGCGGGTGCGGGCGGATGATTCCAGCCGAAGGCTGCTGGCGGTTTTCCGTCTGGAGGAGAAGGACCAAACCGAATTTGACAAAAAGACGCGAGGGTGAAAAAATGCAACATGAGGATATGACAAAGGATATTTTACAGGTATTGCTTTCAGAAGAAGAGCTGCGGGCAAAGGTAGAGGAAATCGGCCGCCGGATCAGCGAGGACTATCAGGGAAGGAACCTGCTGATGGTCAGCGTGCTGAAGGGCTCAGTCGTCTTTATGGCGGATTTGATGCGTGCCGTCACCATCCCGGCCGAAATTGACTTTATGAGTGTTTCCAGCTATGGGGCGGGGGCGAAAACCAGCGGCGTGGTAAAGATTATCAAGGATCTGGATATCGACCTGCATGGGCTGGATCTGCTGATTGTGGAGGATATTCTGGACTCCGGCCTGACGCTGGATTATATCCGGAATATGCTGATGGACCGTAAGCCGAATTCCATCCGGATCTGCACCCTTTTGGATAAGCCGGAACGGCGCAAGGCGAATATCACTGCAGATTATAAGGGCTTTGAAATCCCGGACGAATTTGTGGTTGGCTATGGGCTGGATTATGCGGAGCATTACCGCAATCTCCCCTATATCGGCGTACTGAAGCCGGAGGTTTACTCAGAAGCAGAATGATCTTTTGAAGCCTGCGGCCCATAACAGCCGGGAAAAATGGATAAGGAGTGAAACAGGATTGCAGAATAAAAAGAAAACCCTTTTGATTTATGGGGTCATCATGCTGATGCTGCTGGGCGGCGTATATTTTATGTCTACCCTGGCAAGGCCGGTAGCCGAGAGCTATTCTTATTCCGATATTGTCTATATGTTCAGCGACGGTGTGGTGGAGGAATATACGCTGGATATGGGAAGCGGAACGCTGGAAATGAAGCTGGACATGGATAATCCCAAGACGGCGGACATCAAGGCCACTGCTAAGGATAAGGACGGCAATAAGTATGTTTCCGCCAAGATCGCTTATATTCCCAAGTTCTGGGAGGATATCCAGCAGGCGGTGGAAGAGTACAATGTTGAGAATGTCACCGATAAAATGAAGTTTGACTTCATCCCCGCAAAGGATAATTCCTGGGTGATCCCGCTGCTTTCTTCCGGGCTGATGATCGGCCTGCTGGTTTTCTTCTTTATCATGATTATGCGCCAGTCGGGCGGCGGCGGAAAGATCAACCAGTTCAGCAAGGCCAATGTCCGTTCGGTCCCCTCCGGGAAGAAGACGACCTTCGCCGAGGTGGCGGGTGCGGACGAGGAAAAAGAAGAGCTGTTTGAGATTGTCGAGTTTTTGAAGCATCCGGATAAGTTCAATTCACTGGGGGCGAGGATCCCCAAAGGGGTGCTGCTGGTGGGCCCTCCCGGTACCGGTAAAACCCTGCTGGCACGGGCGGTTGCTGGTGAAGCGGGCGTCCCGTTCTACTCCATCTCGGGTTCGGATTTTGTGGAGATGTTCGTGGGCGTTGGTGCTTCCCGCGTGCGCGACCTGTTTACTACGGCAAAGAAAAACGCCCCGGCGATCGTCTTTATTGACGAGATTGACGCTGTAGGACGTCAGCGCGGCGCAGGGCTTGGCGGCGGGCACGATGAACGGGAGCAGACCCTGAACCAGCTGTTGGTTGAAATGGACGGCTTTGGCGAGAACGAAGGCGTCATCATCATCGCGGCGACCAACCGGCGGGATGTATTGGATCCGGCGCTGCTGCGTCCCGGACGCTTCGACCGCCAGGTTGTGGTCGGCTATCCGGATGTCAAGGGCCGGGAGGAAATCCTTCGGGTACACGCCCGCAACAAGCCGCTGGGCTTTGATGTCGACCTGAATAAAATTGCCCGGACAACAGCAGGCTTCACAGGGGCAGACCTTGAAAACCTCCTCAACGAAGCGGCCTTGCTGGCAGCCAAAAATCACCGTAAGGCGATTACTGAGCAGGATATTGAAGCTGCTACCATTAAAGTGGTCGCCGGCCCGGAGAAGAAATCCCGCAAGATTACCGATCGGGACAAGAAGATTACGGCCTTCCATGAGGCAGGCCATGCGGTTGTCACCTATTATTGTGAAACACAAGATAAGGTGCATGAGGTATCCATCATCCCGCGCGGCATGGCGGCAGGTTATACCATGCACCTGCCGGAGGAGGACCGCACCCATGTTTCCCGCCGCCAGATGTATGAGGAACTGATTGTCCTGCTGGCCGGCCGGGTAGCGGAGGAGGTCACGCTGGACGATATCTGTACTGGTGCGTCCAATGATATTGAGCGTGCGACCGGGATCGCCCGGAATATGATTACCCGGTACGGGTTCAGTAATACCCTTGGCCCGATCGTCTACGGCGAACCGGAGGGCGAGGTCTTCCTGGGGCGCGATTTCGGGCACCAGCGTAATTATTCGGAAAATGTGGCGAAGGAGATTGATGCGGAAATTCGCGAGATGATTGACACCGCTTACGAAGAAGCCCGCCGGATTCTGACGGAGCATCGGGAACAGCTGGATCTGATTGCAGAGTATCTGTTGGTCCATGAGAAGATCAACGGGGATACATTTGATAAGCTGATGAAGGGCGAACTGGAATTCCACCCTGAAACCAGCGCGGAACCGGCTCCCAAGGCGGAAGCGCCGGAAGAATCGGGCGCTGAAGTGCAGGAACCCGCCGCAGATTCGGCTTCCGGGGAGTCCCCTTCGGATGAAGCGCCGGAAACCCCTGAAACAGACCGCACAGAAGAAAAATAAGCCTGTAAGAAAACCCCGGATGGAAACTTCCATCCGGGGTTCTTGTGTCTAAAGGGATTTATATTGTTCCATAGAAGCCTGGAACTGGTTTTCGATTTCCTTCAGCATCGCGTCGATCGAAGGGGAAGCGGATTCAGGCCGGGCAGAGGGGGAAACAGGTTCCGGTTCCAGCGGCTCGTACTCGATTGGGACGACAGCGGGAGGGCTTGCCGGTGGTTCAGGCCGGGAAACAGGCTCCATTTCCAGCGGCTCGTACTCGATTGGGACGACAGCGGGAGGGCTTGCCGGCGGTTCAGGCCGGGAAACAGGCTCCATTTCCAGCGGCTCGTATTCAATCGGGATAACAGCGGGGGACTGTGCCGGCGGTTTCGGGGACTCCGGATAAAGCGGCCGTGGGGTGGACGGCCGGTTCCGCCGCTTCGCATAGGGATCCATAAAGGGGCTTGCTTTGGGAAGCGCGTCTTCAATGGGAATATCGGTAAAATGGCTCGAGAAGCCGGAATCCGATTGGAGATCCGGATCCTCCGGGACAGCGGATGTCTTAACCGAAACCGTGAAATGCCCTTGAATCAGCCGGCGGTCCCGTTCCTCCGGGGTTTCCTCTTTCGGTGAAACCAGGAAGATCAGGCAGGCCGCAGTGATCAGGATCGCGGCGGAAAGCCCAATCATCAAAAAAAGAGAGCCGCGTTTTTCCGGGCGGGATGCCGTGTAAAACAAATTGCCCATCAGGGGGCTTTGCAGGACGACCCGGCCCAACAGCAGGCTGTCTTCCGGGTCGACCTCCAGCAGGACGCTGCCCCAGCTGCAATGCAGGGTCCCTTCCTCCTGCCGGTTTACCCGGAAGATATGCTGCGATTTTGGGCTTGTCTGGCAAAGGATCGAATCATTAGGCAGCAGATGCTGCGGGTTTTGTTCCAGAAGGATCATCATATATTCCTTTTGATCGGAAAAGGGGTTGGCCTGTTCGACCAATTGGAGGGAAAACCCGAATAGGGATCCGCTGCTGGAAAGGGCTATTAAAATCCCGCTGAACGAAAGAAGCAGCAGGATCAGCACAAGATTCAGCCCGGTCAGGATCCGGGCAAGCAGTTTGGACATGAGGTTCGCCTTTCTTATACGAATTCTCAATAAAACGATACATTTGCTTTATTGAGCCGCAGGATGCGGTCCGGCGGTGCAGCCGCCAGGAACGATGTCAAACTTTTCTTCGTGCTCCGCTGGCACGGCGGCGTATCACGCCGCGATAAAAAGATTAACATCTTTTTATCAAGAAATAGTATTATTCAATATCCATGGAATAGGGAGGTGCTGACTCTATTATAGTACAAGAATGGCGTTTCGGCAAGGGAATAAAAGGATGGTTCCCTTGCCATTTTTTCCTTAAAAGTAAATGTAAAACGTTCTTGACATTTAGGGGCAGGATCTTTATAATAAAAGTAAAGATTTCTTTACTTTTGGAGGGATACCATGAAATCGATTTTCAAGAAATTCGGATTCCATGCGCTGGACGAAATGGAAAAGGCCATCCTGTTCCGTGCACAGAGGAATGCTTATCTGTTTTTACTTCTGGCATTGCTGGCGGGTTCCTTCTATGAAAGCTACCAGGTTTACCGGTACCATACCCGGCTGAACCCATATCCCTGCTTTTTGCTGGTTGCCGCTGTGCTGATCCAGGTGTTCTCCCGGCTGGTTATTACCCGGAATGCGGTAAAAGGGGACGAGGATTCCTATGAAACAGGGCCCTTGTTAAAAATCATTTTCTTCCTCTGCGTTACGGTTTGCGTCGCTGCGACAGTTGCAGCTATGATCCTGTTCTTAGGTGTGAGGGCATGAAAAATCGGATCAAGGAGCTTCGGAAATCGCAGGGATACCGGCAGGAGGATCTGGCTGCTGCGCTGGGGGTGTCCAGGCAAACGATCATCGCAATCGAGAATGACAAGTATAATCCAACCCTGGAACTGGCTATGAAGCTGGCCCGCCACCTGAATACCACCGTGGAAGAGCTGTTTATTTTGGAGGGATAACATGAAAAAGAAACTTTGGACGCTGGCCCCTTATCTTGTCCTGCTGGGGATTGATTTTTATCTGCTGCCCCTGTTGATCCGGGGTACCGGGATGGCAATGCTTTTGATGCTCTGCGTGATGCCGCTGATTGCGTTGGTTTCAGCTGTGATCTATGGGGTCCGGAATGGGTTTAGCATCCTGCTTCCAGCCCTGGCCTTCCTTTTATTCCTGCCGACGGTTTTTATCTATTATAATTCATCGGCTTGGGTTTACGCGGTATTTTATGCGCTCCTGGTCCTGGGTGGGAATGGCCTGGGAAGGATTTTCTATCAAAAGAGATAAGAACCTGTATGTATAACCGAAAAACGCCGTCTGACCGGGCCTTTTCCTGGCATACTGCGTTCATTTTTCTTGCCATACGCCAGTATGCCTGCAAAAAACCGCCTTGTCTGCCGGGAAAATCCCTCGGCTGTCCGGCGCTCCCGGCTGCACATACAGGTTCTAAACCCGCCGCCGGTTCTTCCTTTCAGGAGGAACCGGCGGTTTTTCTTATCCGAACAGCAGATGGACGAGCAGGGCGCTGAGAAGGAACCCCGTACAGTCGGCGGCTAGGGAACAAAGGAGGGTATGCCGGGTATTCCGGATTTGCACAGCGCCGAAATAGACAGCCAGGGTGTAGAAGGTGGTTTCGGTGCTTCCCATCAGGACGCTGGCAATCTGCCCGATCCGGCTGTCCGCGCCAAAGCTTCGGAGCAGTTCTTCAAAAAAGGTCAGTGCGCCGCTGCCCGAGATCGGGCGGAGAAGGGTGAGTGGGATCACCTCGGGCGGAAGATGCAGGAACCGGGCGGCTGGAGTGAGTGCAGCTGTCAGGACGTCCAATCCTCCGGAAGCCTTGAACATACCGACGCAGGTCATCAGCCCGATCAATGCAGGAAGAATACTGACCGCTGTTTTCATCCCCTCCCGCGCGCCTTCCAAGAAAAGGGAAAAGACATCCAGCCTTTTATACAGTCCAAAAGCCAGGATCCCGCCGATCGCCAGCGGGATAATAAAATGGGTCATCGGCGGTCACGCTTTCGGGATTCCAATGGGAAAATCCGGTTTAATATCAGGGCCAGCGTTAGCCCGACAGCAAGGGAAAGGAGGGAAACAACCCAAACGGCGGGGAGGATATCCAGGGGATCCGCCGCCCCGTATTTCAGGCGTAAAACGGCCGTCGTGGTGGGGATCAGCTGTAAAGAAGCCGTGTTCATCACCACGAAGAGGATCATGGGATCAGTCGCCGTATGCTTGGCGTAAGACGGTGCTTCTTTTGCCAGCTCACGGACGGCGGAGACGCCCAGCGGGGTAGCCGCATTGCCCAGCCCCAGCAGATTGGCCGTCAGGTTCAAGGTGATGGCCTGCATCGCTGGGGATTCGGGGCGGACTCCCCGGAAGAGCCGCCGGGTAATGGGGGAGAGCAGCCGCGCCAGCTTTTCCGTGAGCCCGCTTTCCTGCGCCACCTTCATCAATCCGCTCCAAAGGCAGATACTGCCCCCTAAAGTCAGCGCCAGGGTCACGGCCTTTTCGCAGGAGGAAATTGCAGCGGCGTTGAGGGCTTCGCCTTGCCCGTTGCAGATCCCGAATACCAGGGACAGCAGGATCATACCAGTAAAAATCCATTTCATCATGGAAGGGACAACCTTTCTTTGGATAATGGGCCTATATGTGGTTTCAAGGATACGGATAAAGGGATGTTTAGAAAGCCGGGAATCCTATCTTCCAGAGATCTTTTAATGTTCCTCTCCGGAGATTTCCATAATATGGAATTACTATTATATTTATGCAGGAACTTTTAAAATAATACAGGGAATAAAGGAGAATTTTCCCAAAAGCCGTTGACAGTTACTGTAATTTCATGTAAAATAAGTGAAGTAATCAGCGGCTTTATTCCATAAACGGCGAAGCACCGTGTCTGCCAGAATGTGACCGGGGCTCTTGGGCACTTGCCCGGGGCAAGAGATCAGGAGGATTTTTCGCGTGTGGAACGTTGTATAGCTTTACCGTTTGGAAGGAAACCGAAACACTGGTTCTAGATTTAAGCGAAGAGGGAGAGAGGATATTCATGAAATCCACTGGTATTGTGCGCAGAATTGACAATCTGGGTCGTGTCGTTCTGCCGATTGAGCTCAGACGTATTTTTGGTATTGAAAAGGAGGATCCGGTTGAAATTTTTGTGGATGATAATTATATCATGCTGAAAAAATATCAGCCTGCCTGTATTTTCTGCAACGATGCAAAAGATGTTGTCAACTATCGCGGGAAAAATATCTGCCAGAAATGCTTGGATGAGCTGAAGGCTTCCAAATAATCCGGCGTAAATGGGGAATTGGTAAAAGCTTGCCCGATACAGGGCAGGTTTTTTGCCGTTTATAGGCAAAGGTCTTAAAGGGGGAACTTACAATGCAAAAACAATGGCTTCCTGTCCGGTTGGGCCTGTGCGCGTTGGGACTGCTTGCGCTGCTGTCTGCCTGCGGGAAAACGGAGGTTGGTTTGAGCAAAACCGCGGCGGACTACGAAACGATGTCCTATGCGGAATTTAAGGAACAGACCGGGAACGAGGCGGAATTTTATCATGAGATCCGGTATATCGGGGAGATCCCGGCTTCACCGGTTTGTGTGATTTTTGAAGGTGAGTATGACCCGGAGCAGGAAGGCCCCGTACTGGCAGAGGACAGCCAGCCGATCCGGCTCCAGGGGCCTCTTTCCGCTTTGCTGGACGGGATCCCGAAAGAAGTGACCCTTACCCAGCTTGCCGAAGCACTTTCTGCGAACGGCGCGGCGAAGGCAGTCTTGGAGCGGCTGGAAGGCGCCGGTACGGCTTATTATATTGGGAATGACTATGCGGTCATCCAATTTGACAGCGATCAGGATGGGGAACTCGACAGGCTGCTGTCCATTTCACTCGATGAATCCATCGATGCAGCGATTGATCCGAAAAGCGCTGCATGGTTGGAAATTGACCGCCAAGTCAACTGAAAAAGCACAGCGTTTGATCTGTTTTCAGGCACTGGCTAATAAAAAACCTCCGAAGGATGGGACTCCATTCTTCGGAGGTTTTTTTAATTTCCGGATCCTGCTCTGGATGATCCCACAGAAAACGTGCAGATTATCCAGATAAAATACGAATATTCGTACAAATTACCTATTGCCAGAAAGTAAAATTCATGGTACAATAAAGCTTGTTAGAACATACGTTTGTATGTAGGATTTCGAAATAGAAAGGATAACCGCATGACTTTGAAACAGATGGCATTGGATTACCGGCAGTCCGCAGGGCTGCTGAAAGGACGGATTGACCTGCTGAAGCAGGAAAAACAGCGGGCCAGCGAAAAAAACCGGCAGGAACTGGAAGGGCGCCTGACCATTTTAACAGCGGAGTATTATTACCTGCTGCGTACAGCAAAGTATCTTCGGGATTATTATCAGTCTTGCGGGGAGGGGATTCTTTATACAGCTGACCAGCTTTGATTTACAGGAGGATTTTTTGGCTTGCTACGACCCGAATTGGGAGGAGGGCTATGGGGACAACCATAACCGGATGATCCAGGTGAAACAGGTACTGCTTCAGGCGATCAAAGAGGAGCTCACGCCAAGACAACGCCAAATGCTGCTGCTGTACTATTTTGAACGGAAAAAAACGCCCCAGATCGCAGCGGAACTGGGTGTGCATAAGTCCACCGTTTCCCGTACCATTCATCGGGGGATAGAAAAGATCGAACGAATGATGAAATACTGCGCTTTGCGTTAAAAAATTACGGTTTCCCTGCCAGTTGGTGAGGGAACTCCATACAAAAAAGCCATCGGGATTTTCCCGATGG